>NZ_JBEOWY010000003.1:0-287038 GCF_040296285.1 Kitasatospora sp. NPDC002227 | reverse complement strand
AGCGCTTCAGATGAGTTCACGAACGGGCTAACGGAGGAGCCCTCATAAGGTCACTGACCTGCGAAAACGACGTAGTTAGTTCGGTCAACAGGCAGTATCCGCACGCGCGACCGTGGTACCGGGCTGTCTACGCCGATGACGAGCTGGTCGGGTTCGTGATGCTGAGTTGGAACGTGGAGCCGCAGCCGCCGGACGTCATCGGACCGTGGTTCCTGTGGAAGCTCCTCGTCGACCGGCGACATCAGGGCCGAGGCTACGGTGCCGAGGTGGTACGGCAGGTCGCGCACCTCGTCCGAGCCGAGGGCGCTGCCGAGCTGTTGACCAGCTACGTGCCGCTGGCCGGCGGGCCGGCAGGTTTCTACCGGCGGCTGGGGTTCGTGCCTACCGGAGACCTGGACGGCAACGGCGAGGTCATCGTGCGTCTCGCGCTGTAGACGGCCACCGCGCATCGCCGGCGAACCCGAACGTGTCGGCTCGCATGTTCAGCTGGGGCCGGGCAGGCCCTGGCCGTCCGGCCAGGCGTCGCGGCCGAGCAGGTCGAGGACGAGGGCGGCGATGTTCCAGGCGTCGTCCTCGCCCCGGTGGTGGCGGCCTTCGAGGGGGAGGCCGGCGATCTGGAGGGCCTGGGCCATGCCGGGCTTGCGACGCAGTCCGTAGGCCTCGGTGAAGACGGCCTTGGCGTTGGTGTGGCCGCGCTCGGCCGGGTACCCGAACGGGTAGGCCACGCCGTCGGCCTGGCTCTGCCGGGCGAACTGGCGGCGGTCGTACTCGCCCCAGCTGGCCCAGGGGCGGGTCGCGGCCGCGAACTCCTCGGTGAGGAGCCGGCAGGCCTCGGCGAAGGTGACACCCCTGGCGACCTCGGCCTGGGTCAGGCCGGTCAGTTCGGTGCAGAACCCACTCACGGTGGACCGGGACGGGCGGACCAGGATGCGGTGCCGCGACAGTCGCTGCCGGGCCGTCAGGTCCACCACGGTGAGGCCGATCTCGATGATCTCGTTGACCGAGCCGGGCGGGGGCCGGCCGTCCCAGCAGGTGGCTTCCAGGTCGATGACGTTGAGGAGGGCGGGTTCGTCGTTCACGGTGCCGAGGGTAGGGAGACACCTCCGGCTCCGGCATCCGAATTTCCGCGCGGCTGCGGGGCCGTCGTTGCCAGACTGGGTGTCATGGGTGAAGTGGTGGCGGACGACGGCGTGCGACTCTGGGCGGACCGGGCGGGCGATGGCGAGCCGGTCGTCTTCTGCCATGGCGGCCCCGGTCTCTGGGACACCCTCGACGACGTGGCGGAGCTGCTCGTCGACGGCTTCGCCGTGTACCGCTGGGACCAGCGGGGAGCCGGGCGGTCGCAGCGGTGCGGGCCGTACTCCGTCGAGCGGTCGTTGGCGGATCTGGATGCGGTCCTGTCCCACTTCGGCCTGGCCCGTACCACCCTGCTCGGTCACTCCTGGGGCGCTCAGCTGGCGCTGGAGTACGCGCTGAGGTTCCCGGAGCGGGTGAGCGGCGTCGTCTACGTCTCGGGCACCGGTATCGAGCCGAGGGCGACGTGGCGCGAGGAGCACGAGCGGAGGATCCGGGAACGGCTGGGCGACCGACTCGGCAGGTGGGCGCAGCTCAAGGACAGTGAGCGGACGGCGGAGGAGGACCGCGAGCTCTGCGTGCTGCAGTGGTCGACGGACTTCGTGGAGCCGGGCCAGGCGATGGCACACGCCGAGCGCATGGCCACCCCCTGGTTCGGGGTCAACTTCGAGTGCAACGCGGCCATCAACGCCGAGACCCGGGCGTGGGGTGGCGCGGGGGTGCGCGCGAGGTGCGAGGCCTTGAAGGTGCCGGTCCTCGTCGTGGACGGCGTCGAGGACACTCGCCCGCGCTGGTCGGTGGACTCGCTGGAGCGGGCGCTTCCCGACGTGTCCCGGGTGGCACTGGCTCACGCCGGTCACCTGCCCTGGGTGGAGGACCCGGCCGGATTCCGGAAGGCGGTCAGCAGCTTCCTGGCTGCCGACCGCCGACCGGGCCCCTGATGGCGGTGCGTCAGACGGCGGGCTCGTGGTGGTCGGCCGGCTTCGGGGTGGTGGCGCGGGCGTAGTGGTCGGCGATTTCCCGGCGGGCGTCGATCAGGGTCTTGATCAGTGACGTCACTGCCGGAACGGTGCTCTCGAGCTGCCTGGCTACGTAGACCAGGCCGGGCAGGGCGGCGGCACTGCCGAGCGCGACGGTGGCGATGGTGGCGGTCATGTCGGGACCTTCTCTCTCACGGCTGTCGATCGACCAGTCGGATCAGGGCGCGCCGGAAGTACCGACGCGGGCCCCGCCCCTGCTGCGGCGCGCGGCCGCCGCTCCGGAGCGGATTACCAACTGGCGAGTCGACCCAGCTAGGCAGCTGGTAGGGAGGAGAGAGGCATGCAGGAGAAGAACCTTCCTGGGGGTGCGACAGAACCGGACGACAGCGAGAGGCTACCTGCGGGCCGTCGCCGGCTGCACGGGATTTTCCGGGGGGCGAAACGATTCGGGGTGTCCCCGTTGTGGTGAGTTGACCCGGTGTGAGGGGGAGTGGTGGGGTGGGGCGCGGTCCGTCCGAGCGTCGTTGGGGAATTCGTGGGTCGTCGGTGTGGTGTTGTGCTGGGTCTGGCTGCTCTGGTGCTGGTGGCGGGGTGCAGCAGTGGCAAGCCTTCGCAGGATGCGGTGGTTCCTGGTCAGGTGGGGGTGGGGACCAGCCCGTTGGAGAATCCGGACGGGATGAAGCCGGGACTGGCGCCGCTGACTTCGGGGGCCGACCGGAAGGCCGGGCGGGAGCTGATCGCGAAGGTGAGGACCGCCGAGGCCGGGCCGAGGACGGGGTACGACCGGGACCAGTTCGGGCCGGCCTGGACGGACGCGGCGGACGGGGTGCCGCTGGCGCACAACAACTGCGACACCCGGGACGACCTGCTGGCGCGGGACGGCAGGTCGGTCGAGCACAAGGACGGTTCGAGCTGCATCGTCACCGGGATGACGATCTACGACCCGTACACCGGCAAGAACGTGCAGTGGACCAAGCAGCAGGCCACGAAGATCCAGATCGACCACGTCATGCCGCTCTCGTACGACTGGCAGATGGGCGCGGCGAAGTGGGACAAGGCCAAGCGGATGCAGATCGCCAACGATCCGCTGAACCTCATCCCGGCCGACGGCAGTCAGAACGCCTCGAAGGGCGACTCCGGCCCGGCCGGCTGGCTGCCGGCGAACCAGGCGGTGCGCTGCTCGTACGCGGTGCGGTTCGCGCAGGTCTCGTTGAAGTACCAGCTGCCGGTCACGCCCGCCGACAAGCAGGCGATGCTGCAGCAGTGCGCATAGCGGAGGGCCGCCTCCCCGAGCGGGAGGCGGCCCGTCGTCGTTGAGGCGGGGTCAGGAGGCCGGGGCCGTCAGGTCGTAGACGGTGGCCGAGCCGACGGTCTTGGCGGTGAAGTGGGCGGAGACCCAGGTGGCGATCTGCTCCGACTCCGACGAGGAGTTGCTGCCACCGCGTCCGCCGCCGAAGCCGCCACCGCCGATGAAGTAGTGGACGCGGCCCTGCTGGACGTAGGTCTTGAACTGGTCGAGGGTGAGGGAGGGGTCGGTGCCGTTGAAGCCGCCCAGGGCCATCACCGGTTCACCGGTGGCGAGTTGGTAGCTGGCCTGGTTCTGCGAGCCGACGGCCGCGGCGACCCAGGTGTACTTGCCCGCGTCCTGCTTGAGCAGGTCGGCGAGTTCGGAGCTGACCTTGGCGCCGTCGAGCAGGCCGCCCATGCCGCCGCCCGGGCCGCCGAAGCCGCCGCCGGAGCCGCCGCGCTCGCCACCGAGGTTGCGGAGGCCGGGCGGGAGCTGAGCGGCGCCGCCCGGGAAGCCGCCGCCCGGGGCGCCGCCGGGGAAGGTGCCGCCCCGGAAGCGCCCGCCCTTGGTGCCGCCCTGCCCGCCGGCGAAGCCGCCGGGGCCGCCGGGGCCGCCGAAGCCGTGGCCGCCCGCGACCCGGGGCCCGGCGGTCGGAATGGAGCCGGTGTGCGCGGTGGCCGCGGTGTCGACCGCGTAGGCGGCGGGCCCGCCGAGGCCGGCGGCCAGGGCGAGCAGGCCGCCGACGGTGGCGACCCGGCGGGCCAGTGCGCCGCTCGCCCGGGAGGCGAGCAGCAGCGCACCCGCCGCCGCGAGCCCGCCGACCAGCACCGCCCCGCGCAGCCAGGACTGGAAACCGGAGCTGCGCCCGAGCAGCACGTACGCCCAGACGGCGGTGCCGCCGACCACCACGGCCAGGACCGCCGCGTACGGGAGCCGGTGCCGGGCCCGCCAGAGGCCGTCCACGCCCATGCCCACCAGGGCGGCGATCGAGGGGGCGAGGGCCACCGTGTAGTACTGGTGGAAGATGCCGGACATGAAGCTGAAGGTCACCGCGGTGGAGAGCAGCGTGCCGCCCCAGACCAGGAAGGCCGCGCGGGCCGTGTCGGTGCGGGCGTAGCGCCGGGTGGCCCAGAGGCCGAGGACGAGCAGGGCGAGCGCGGCCGGCAGCAGCCAGGCGATCTGGCCGCCGATGTCGGTGCCGAAGAGCCGGCCCGCGCCGGTCGAACCCCACATGCTCCCGCCGCCACCGCCGCCGGGGCGCATACCGCCGCCGACCGAGCCGGTCTCGTTGCCGGTGATCCGCCCGAAGCCGTTGTAGCCGAAGGTGACGGAGAGGAAGTCGTTGTCCTGCGAACCGCCGATGTACGGCCGGGAGTTCGCGGGCACGAGCTCGACGGTGGCGACCCACCAGCCGGCCGAGACCAGTGCGGCCAGTCCGCCCAGCAGCACCTGGCGCACCCGGCGCCCGAGCCCGGTCGGGGCGACCACCAGGTAGATCACGGCGAAAGCGGGCAGGATCAGCACGGCCTGCAGGGTCTTGGTGAGGAAGCCGAAGCCGAACATCACGCCGACGAAGAGCAGCCAGCGGGTGGACGCCGTCTCGACGGCGCGCACCAGCCCGTACGCGGCCAGCGCCATCAGCAGCACGAGCAGCGCGTCGGGGTTGTTGAAGCGGAACATCAGCGCCGCGACCGGGGTGAGCGCGAGCACCGCGCCCGCGAGCAGCCCGGCGAGGGCGGAGAAGCGGCGGCGCACCGTCGCGTAGACCACGCCCACGGTGGCCACGCCCATCAGGGCCTCCGGCCCGAGCACCGTCCAGGAGTTCAGCCCGAAGACCCGGGCGGCCAGCTCCATCGGCCAGAGCGACATCGGCGGCTTGTCCACCGTGATGAAGTTGGCGGCGTCCGAGGAGCCGTAGAAGAAGGCCTCCCAGCTGCGGGTGCCCGCCTGCACGGCGGCGGAGTAGAAGGCGTTGGACCACCCGGAGGCGGCGAGGTTCCAGAAGTAGAGCAGGCCGGTGGCGGCGAGCAGGGCGAGGAAGGCCGGGCGGACCCAGCGCGAGTCCTCCGGGCGGCCGCGCCAGGCGCGGGCGGGGAGGGTGCGCCGACCGCCGGGGGAGGCGGGAGCCGGGCTGACGGGCGGATAGAGACCCCTGTCCCGGGCCGGCGGCTCCGGCGGCGGGTAGTTCGCGGCTTCGGGCCACGGGTCGCTGGTCGGAGGTACGGCACTGGTCGTGGTCATGGGAGTACGCTCGGGCGCAGCGCTGAGAAACCCATGAGACGGGCCTGGAAGCGGCCTCTAAATCAGTGCGAAGCGGCCCATTGGACCCAGAACGGCAGCAGGAGCAGCGCGCCGAGCGAGCTCTTGACCACCAGCGCCGCCGAGAGGTCGACCCCGACCCCGTACCGCTGGGCGAAGACGAAGAGGTTCTGCGGGGCGGGCATCGCGGCGATCAGCACCAGGTAGGTGAGCCAGGGGCCGTGCACGCCGAAGGCGTAGTGGCAGACGGCCCAGGCGAGCAGCGGGAAGAGCGCGCACTTGAAGCCGATCAGCCACAGCTCCTGGCGGGTGGTGCCGCGCAGCGACAGGCCGGCGCCGCCCAGGTGCAGGCCGAGGGCGAACAGGGCGACGGGGGAGGCGCTGTCGCCGACGAAGGAGAGGCTGTCCAGGACGGCCTTGGGGACGGGCACGGCGAGCAGGTTGAGCAGGATCCCGGCGTTGCAGGCCAGCACCAGCGGGGTGAGCAGCGAGGCGCCGAGCGCCCGGGCCAGCCGCCGGACGGGGCCGCCCTGGCCCGGCCGGCCGAGCTCCATGGTGGCGATGATGGTCAGCGAGAGGACGCAGACCTGGAACAGCAGCACGGGGAAGATCGGCGCCGCGTCGCCGAACAGCATGACGAAGACCGGCACCGCGAAGTACGCCGTGTTGACCTGCACCCCCGCCATCACCCGCAGCGCGATGCCGCGCGGGTCCCGGGTGCCGGTAGCCCGGGCGACCAGGCCGATCAGCAGGGCGGCGCAGGCGGCGGCGGTCGCGTAGCCGCCGATCGCCCGCCAGTCGAAGAGGGTGCCGAGGTCGCTGCGGTAGATGCTGCCGAAGAGGTAGCAGGGCACCGCGAAGAGGAAGGCGTAGTCGGCGAAGGCCTTGGAGCTCTCGGCGGGGACGACCTTGCGGCGGGCCAGCACCACCCCGCAGCCGAAGGCCAGCGCCACCGGGACCAGCTTGGAGAACGCCGCTATCGCGTCCAACGGGGATCAGGCCTGCGGCGGGGTGAGGCGCTTGCCGAGCCACTCCAGGGCCGGGGGGATCTCCCTGGTCCAGGTGTGGAAGTTGTGGCCGCCGCTGTCCAGGGTGATGGTCGAGAGCTGGGTCGGGGCCTTGAAGGCGCCGATCATCTTCTGGGTGCCCTCGTAGTCGTCCTCGTTCGGGCTGGTGGCGAGCAGCAGCGAGACCGGCGCGGCGGGCTGGGTGTGCAGGCGCCAGAGCAGGTCGTTCTGCTGCTTGAGCTTGGCGTCGCCCGCGAACAGGTCACCGGTGGTCGGGTCGATCGGGGCGGTGTAGTAGCCCGAGAGGGAGACGGCCGCGCGGTAGGCGTCCGGCTTGCGCAGGGCGAACTTGAGCGCGCAGTACCCGCCGGTGGAGTTGCCGATCACCGCGCGGGACTGCGGCTGGTCGCTGACCCGGTAGCCGGCCGTCATCGCCTTGGGCAGGTCCTCGGTGAAGTAGGTCTCCACCTTGGGGCCGTCCGGGATGTCCATGCACTCGGTGTCGCGGTTGCCGCCGGCCGGGGTGGTGCGCATCATCACCAGGATCGTCGGCGGCAGCTGCCCGGCCGTGATCGCCTGCAGGGTGGAGGCCGGGTAGGCCATCAGCGAGATCAGCTTCTCCGCCGAGCCCGGGTACCCGGCCAGCACCAGGGCCATCGGGAACTTATGCGCGGCGTAGGCCGGCTGGAAGTACTGCGGCGGCAGGTAGACGTACGCCTGGCTGCTCAGGCCCGAGCCCGCTCCTTTGATGGTGACGTTCTGGATCACCCCGGAGCGGTCCTTGGCCGAGCCCTGGGCGGAGTACATCTTCTGCTCGCCGGTGAGCGAGATCGCCTTGCCCGGCTGGTGGTCGACCACCGTGCCGGGCCCGCCGTCGGTGCCCAGCAGGTCGCTCCAGGTGGTGTAGAACCCGAAGTACGAGTTGGCGACCAGGCCCATCGCCACCAGCACCGCCACCTGCGCGGCCAGGAACGCGCCGAGCCGGCCCAGCCAGCTGCGCCAGCCCTTCCCGGCCAGCTTGGGCCAGAGCCACATGGTGGCGGCGAAGACGGCCACCGCCACGACGGCGGCGATGATCTGCAGCGGTACTCCGGTCAGACTGGGCATCCGCCGATCGTAGTTGACCGAATTGGACGCCCGGCCACCGGCTCGGCCGGTGTGCTCAGGCGAGAGCGGGGCGCAGGCGGCGGAAGGCGAACCAGGCCAGGGCGCCGACCGCGAAGCCGTACGCGGCGACCAAGCCGTGCCCGTTGGACTGGGCGAACCAGAGGACCAGGCCGAACACCGGCACCCCGAGGGCGAGCAGCTGCTCCTGGCGGCTGCCCTTGCCGTCGTGTCCGCCGTGGAGCAGCAGGGCGGCGGCCAGGGTGGCGCCGAGGAAGTAGGTGGCGCCCGAGCTGCCCGCGAAGTTGCGCGGGTCGGTGCTGCGGGAGGCCTCGCCGAACAGCGCGTCGATCCGCTCGGGCAGCAGGATGCCGGTGAGGAACAGGCCGAGCATCAGCGGCCCGCCCCAGAACCACTCGGCGAAGGCCGCCATGGCGGCCAGGGTGGCGAGGTTCCAGGCGCCGCCGCCGATGCCGCCGTTCTGCATGAAGACGGAGGTCAGGACCCGCCACCAGCCGTGCTTGGACGGGTCCGCGTCCAGCGCCGCCATCGCACCGGACCAGCACAGCTGCAGCACCACCGCACCGGCCGCGAGGCCGGTCAGCGCCACGGCGGCCCACGGCACGCTGCGCCGGCGCAGCGTCTGCTCGCCCAGCAGGGCCATGCCCGCCTTGAACATCAGCACCATCAGTGCCGCAGTTGTGACGTTGAAAATGATCGCGTCCATCGCCCTCGTCCCCCGTCGACCGGCTCGTGTCGATCATGACCTTAGCGGCCTGGCCAGGTCACAGATCCCGCCGGTCGGCCACCACCACGGCGGTCACGGTCGCGGCCAGGGCCCAGCCGAGGTAGGCGGCCCAGGAGAGGAGGATGCTGGCCGGGTGCGGGGAGGGCAGCTGGTTGGTGACGTCGATCTGGGTGAGGAAGCGCCAGGCGTTGAACGGCATGGCGTGCTTGACGGCGGCCGTCCAGGCGTGGGTGTCGGTGCAGAGCGAGGGCAGCATGAAGAGCACCAGCACCCCCGCCACCACGGTCGCGGCGCCGTGCCGCAGCAGGACGCCCAGGCAGAGGCCGACCAGGGCGCAGACCGGTGCGAACAGGGCGGTTGCCGCGATGAACCGCACCGCGCCCGGAGCGGTGACGGACAGGCCTATGTGCCGTCCGGCGAGCAGCGCCTGGGTCAGCCAGAAGGAGAGCCCCGAGATCAGCAGGCCGTACCCCGTCATGACCCCCGTGACCACGGCGGCCTTGGCGGTCAGCACCGCCCGGCGGTGCGGCACCGCGACGAAGGTGGTGCGCAGCAGGCCGGTCGCGTACTCGCTGACCGACACCATCGCGCCGACGCTGGCCGTGACCAGCAGCAGCAG
Organism: Kitasatospora sp. NPDC002227; assembly: GCF_040296285.1. Classification (NCBI taxonomy): domain Bacteria; kingdom Bacillati; phylum Actinomycetota; class Actinomycetes; order Kitasatosporales; family Streptomycetaceae; genus Kitasatospora; species Kitasatospora sp. NPDC002227. The sequence goes on along the minus strand of NZ_JBEOWY010000003.1, from coordinate 277,959 downwards.
GTCGGCACCGACCAGGGTGAAGGCGGTGTCGAAGGCGTTCTGGGGGTGGAAGGTGTCGCCGGGGCGGTAGCCGGCGTACACGTACTGCGCCGACCGCAGGTTGACCGCCAGCATGGCCAGGACGCTCACGCCGAGCACCCAGCGGATCGAGCGCAGGGACCAGAACTTCGTCCACTCGGCGGCCAGCAGGTGGTGGAATCGCGGGGTCATCGGAGGTCTCCTGCACGGTGGTCGGCGATGGTGCGGTGGTCGGCGGCGTCGGCGGTCAGGTCGAGGAAGGTCTGCTCCAGGGAGCCCGTCCGGGCGGTGAGTTCGGCCAGGCTCCCGGCCGCGAGCAGCCGGCCCCGGCCGATCACCACCAGCTGGTCGGCGGTGTGCTCCATCTCGCTCATCAGGTGACTGGAGAGCAGCACGGTGCGCCCCTCGGCGGCCAGCTTGCGCAGCAGTCCGCGCACCCAGCGCACGCCCTCCGGGTCCAGCCCGTTCAGCGGCTCGTCGAAGAGCAGGACGGGCGGATCGCCGAGGAGTGCCCCGGCGATGCCCAGCCGCTGCTTCATCCCGAGCGAGTACTCGCCGATCCGGCGCCGGGCCGCACCGGTGAGGCCGACTTCGGCCAGCACTTCGTCGACCCGCGCAGAGGGGATCGCGTTGCTGCGGGCCAGCGCCAGCAGGTGGGACCGGCCGCTGCGGCCGCCGTGCACGTCGCCCGCGTCGAGCAGCGCGCCGACCTCCCGCAGTCCGCGGGGGAGGCTGCGGAACGATCGGCCGTGGATGGTCGCGGTACCACTGGTGGGGGCGTTCAGGCCGAGGATCAGCCGCAGGGTGGTGGACTTGCCCGCGCCGTTCGGACCCAGGAAGCCCGTCACCTGCCCGGGGCGGACGGTGAAGCTGAGGCGGTCGACGGCGGTGGTGCGGCCGTACCGCTTGGTCAGGTCGGTGACTTCGATCATGGCTCAACAGTGGCCGGAGCACCCCCGGCACCACATCCGACCAGCACTGACAGTGCGTCACGCCCAGGTTGTACAACCCTGGTCCGATGCCCGGCGCGGACGGTGCCGGTTACGATCACCGCATGTCCACCACCCCCGCCCTGCCGCTGCTGCGCCGCCTGCACCCCGGCGGGTGGGTGGCGGCGGCCTGGTGTCTGGCGGTCGCCTCCCCGTCGCTCGCGGTCGGCGGCCACGGGCACCCCGACCCGGGCTTCCTGGCCGCCGCCACGGCCCTTGCCTTCGCCGGTGCCGCCCTGCTGCGCCGCCGCCCGCTGCTCGCGCTCGCCCTGCTGCTGGTCGCCACCTTCGCGGTGACCGACGCGACCAGCGCCGGGGTGCAACTGCCGCTGACCTCGCTGCTGGCCGTGGACGTGGCGCTGTGCGCGGTGACGGCCGCCGGGCCGCACCGCACCGCCCGGGCCGCGCTGCTGCTGGTGCTGCTCCCGCTGGTGCTGCACCTGGGCATGACCACCGGCAACACCTTCGGCCTGACCACCGTGATCGATGGCCAGGGCCCGGCGACGGTGTTCACCGTCGGGCCGTACCGGCTGACCAGCGGTCTGCCGCGCCTCGGGGTCTCCGACGAGGGGGCGCTGGGCGCCGTGATCGCCTGGCTGGTGGGGCGCTCGGTGCGGCAGGCCCGGGAGCACACCGCCGCGCTCGGCGCCCAGCTGGCCGCGCAGGCCGTCACCGCCGAACGGCTGCGGATCGCCCGGGAGATGCACGACACCGTCGCGCACAGCATGGGCGTGATCGCGCTGCAGGCCGGGGCGGCCCGGCGGGTGATCGCCACCCGCCCGGAGCGGGCCGAGCAGGCGCTGGGCGCGATCGAGACCGCCGGGCGGGAGACGCTGGCCGGGGTGCGGCGACTGCTGGGCGCCCTGCGCGAGGCCGAGGCCGGGCCGGGGCTGGCGGAGCTGGAGCGGCTGGCCGCCGAGACCACGGCGGCCGGGGTCCGGGTCGACCTGCACCGGGTCGGCGAGCCGGGCACCCTGGCGCCGGAGACGGAGCTGGCGGCCTTCCGGATCGTGCAGGAGTCGCTGGCGAACGTGGTGCGGCACGCCGGGGTGACGCACTGCCGGGTGCGGGTCGAGCAGCTGACCGGGGGCGCCCTGGCGCTGGAGGTCACCGACCGGGGGCGCGGCCGGGGCACGGGGGAGCCCGGCTACGGGCTGACCGGGCTGCGGGAGCGGGTCGCGCTGCTGCACGGGGAGTTCGAGGCGGGCCCGCGCGCGGGCGGCGGGTTCCGGGTGGCCGCGCGGCTGCCCGTGGTGGAGGGAGTGCGATGACCGTGCGGGTGGTGCTGGCCGACGACCAGCCGTTGGTGCGGGCGGCGCTGGAGATGGTGATCTCCGCGACCGAGGACGTCGAGGTGGTCGGTGAGGCGGGCACTGGGGCGGAGGCCGTCCGGCTGGTCGAGGAACTGCGGCCGGACGTGGTGGTGATGGACATCCGGATGCCGGGGATGGACGGGATCGAGGCGACCAGGGCGGTCACCGAGGGGGCCGGGGGGACCAGGGTCCTGGTGCTCACCACCTTCGACGAGGACCGGTACGTCTACGGCGCGCTGCGGGCCGGGGCCTCGGGCTTCCTGGTCAAGGACATGGCGCTGGACGACATCCTGGCCGCGGTCCGGGTGGTCGCCGCCGGGGACGGCCTGATCGCCCCCGGCGTGACCCGCCGCCTGATCGCCGACTTCGCCGCCCGCCCCGAAGCCACGCGCAGGGCGGACTCCGGCCGGCTGGCCGTGCTGACCGACCGGGAGCGCGAGATCCTCACCCTGGTCGGCCGGGGGCTCTCCAACACCGAGCTTGCCGCTGAACTGGTCCTCAGCATCGCCACCGTGAAGACCTACATCACCCGGCTGCTCGCCAAGCTGGACGCCCGTGACCGGGTCCAGCTGGTGATCCTCGCCTACGAGTGCGGCCTGGTGGCGGTGGTCTGAGGCGCGGTCAGGCGGGCCGGAGCAGCAGGGTCCACGGTTCGCGGGGCGGGCCAGGGCGAGCCGGGGCTTGCGTTCGGCCCAGTGCCGGACGGCAATTGGCGTTTATCGGATCTCAGCGGTCGGTGTTTCGCAGCAGGATCGGGTTGGTCATCGCGGCCATCGGCCCCCAGGGCAGGTCGGTGGTGATCGAGTTGCCCTTGCCGGGGGTGCCGTCGGCCTTCGGGTGGCGGACCTCCGCCCGGACGTAGGCGGCGAGCGAGGCGGTGGTGCGCCAGGTGACGGTGCCGGAGCCGGTGGCGGGGAGCGACTCCTGGTGCAGCTGGCCTTCGTCGGTGAGGAGGCGGACGGTGCCCGAGGGGACGCCGGAGACGGTCAGCCGGACGTCCACCGGTGCGTCGCCGGGCACGGTCAGTTGCTCGCCGATCCCGGCCTGGCGGCCGTGCCCGGTGGCGGTGAACTCCAGCCGTACGGAGGCGGATTCGGCGAGCCAGCTGCGGCCCGCGCGCAGCCCCTCCAGCACGGCGGCGCGGCTCAGGTCCTCGGCCAGCACCACGTTGTGCGGGGAGCCGATCGGCTGCGGGGCGCTGTGCGCGTCGCTGTTGCCCATGGCCGGCAGCCAGGGCCTGCCCTCGCGCAGCGCGACGGCGAGGCGGCCGTCCCAGGTGTCCACCGCCGACTCGTCGTCGTACGTCCAGGGGCCGTTCCACACCTCGACGGCGTCCGCCTGCTCGTAGCCGAACTTCCACTGGCAGGCCACGTACGGGCAGTACGGATGCGCGGGCACCACCAGGCCGCCGGAGCGGCGCACCTGGCGGGCGAAGCGCGGGAAGGCCTCGTCGCGCGAGCGGTAGCGCCAGTCGACGAACTCGCCCGGGGGCAGGCCGAGGGCCAGCCAGTGGCCGTTGCGGGTGGTGATCTCCTCGCCGGTGACGATCAGCAGGTCAGGCCCGGCCAGCGGGCCCCAAACACCGTGCGAGGAACTGGTGTTGTGATCGGTGGAGACGATGAAGTCGAGCCCCGCCGCGCGGGCGCCCGCCGCGACCTCCTCGGGCAGCCGCCGCCCGTCGGAGTACACGGTGTGCAGGTGGCAGTCCCCCCGGTACCAGGCCCGGCCCCGGCCCTCGGCCCGCTCCGGCGGGTAGTGCGGGGTGAACTCCGGCCCCGGCTCGCCGAACCGGAGGGTCACCTGCACCTGGTAGTCCAGCCCCTGCGGCGCCACCTGGTACGGACCGAGCACGATGTGCCAGATGCCCGGCTCGACCGGGCCGGGCAGGTAGCCGGGGGTGGCGGCCGAGCGCGAGAGGCTGAACTCGGTGCGGAAGCCGTCGGACCAGCCGCGGAAGCCCGCGCCGCCGAGGCCGGTGCCGCGCTGGTCGAAAATGCCGATGTCGCAGGAGTTGCCCGGAGTGCCGGGCGGCACGGCGGGCCGGTCGTAGCTGTACGCGACGGCGATCTCCCGTACACCTGGTGGGACTTCGACCGGGAGCTAGACGAAGTCCGGTGCGCCGGCCGGGAGATGGCCGCTGAGCGTGACGGTACGGTCCGGCTCGGCAGCCGAGGCCCGGCCGGTGGCGGCCAGGCCGAGGGCGGTGGCGGCGCCGGCGGTGAGCACGGCGCGGCGGGCGGGGCGGGGAGTGCCGGGTTCGGCGGGCATCAGAAGCCTCCGGGCTGGCGCGGGCAGGGCTGTTCGGTCGCCTACCCGGCCCGGTGAATCCACGGTGAGCCGGAGCCCACCGGAGCGGGGCCGCTGGGTGAAGGGGCCGGGCCGAGTGGCCGGAAGGGGGGCGGGCGGGGCAGCCTGGAGAGGGGTCGTCGGAAGGTCTCGGGAGCGGTTATGGGTGACACCGAAGTCCTGGTCGTCGGAGCCGGCCCGGTCGGGCTGACCGCGGCCGCCGAACTGCGCCGGCACGGCGTGGACTGCCGGATCGTCGACCGGCTGCCGACTCCGCAGCCGTACGCCAAGGCCGTCGGTATCCAGCCCCGGACGCTGGAGGTCTGGGACGCCATGGGCCTGGTGCGGGAGGTGCTGGACGAGGCCGTGCCGACGCTCGGCGAGCTGGCCTTCGTGAACGGCGAGCCCGGCCCCCGGACCGAGCTGGTGCTGCCGCCCGAGGTGCCGTACCGGTTCGCCGGCCTGCCCCAGTACACGACGGAACGCCTGCTGGCCGACCACCTCGCCGGGTACGGCACCCGGGTCGAGCGCGGCACCGAGCTGCTGCAGCTGGCCCAGTCGGACGGCCACGTGCGGGTCACCCTGGCGACGCCGGGGGGCACCGAGGAGGTGCTGGCCCGGTACGTGGTGGGCTGCGACGGCGCACACAGCCGGGTCCGCAAGGCGGTCGGGATCGGGTTCGAGGGCGACGCCTTCCCCGAGCAGTTCATGCTGGGGGACGTGCAGGTCGACTGGGACCTCCCGGAGGGTTACGCGATCAGGTCGACCCACCGCGGGGCCGACGGCAGCGCCGACGACTTCCTGGTCTGCGTCCCGCTGCCGGGCCGGAAGCGGTACCGGATGTCCATGCTCGTGCCGCCCGAGCTGGCCGCTGCCTCGTCCGGCGACGGGATCGAGCACGGCATGGAGGGCGGGCACGAGCCCGAGCTGCACCACATCCAGACCGTGCTCGACCGGCTCTCCCCGCAGCCCACCACGGCCGACACCCTGCGGTGGTCCTCGCTCTTCCGGATCAGCCACCGGCTGGCCGATCGCTACCGCGAGGGCCGGGTCCTGCTCGCCGGCGACGCGGCCCACATCCACCCGCCGACCGGCGCGCAGGGCATGAACACCGGAGTGCAGGACGCCTTCAACCTGGCCTGGAAGCTGGCCCTGGTGGTGCGCGGCGCCGCTGCCGACACCCTGCTCGACAGCTACCACGCCGAGCGTCACCCGGTCGGCGAGGAGGTCGTCGGCCGGACGGTCCGGCACGCCCGGGACGGAATGGCGGCCGACCCCGAGGACCCGGCCACCCTGCTGCTCCGCGAGGCCCAGTTGCTGCTGGACTACCGCGGCGGCCCGCTGACGGACCAGGCCGCCCGTACCCCGGCGCCGGGGGACCGCGCCCCGGACTGCGGCGGGCTGCTGCGGCCCCTGGCGGCCTACCCGCTGCGGCTGTTCGACCTGCTGCGCAGCCCGCGCCACACCCTCCTGCTGTACGCGGGCACCGCCACACCCGTGGCGGACCTCCGGGCCATGGCCGAGACGGCCCGGTCGGCGGCGCGCGGCCTCCTCGACGCCTACGCCGTGCTCGGCCCGGGCGCGCCGGCCGAGGGCCTCGATCTGCCGGTCGTGCACGACGCCACCGGAGCGTTCCGGGCGGCCTACGACGCTCAGGACGGCGAGGCCTTCCTCGTCCGTCCGGACTGGTACCTCGGCGCCCGCCTCCCCCTGACCGCCCCCGGCCGGCTCGAGGCCCACCTGCGGCGCACCTTCAGCGCAGGCTAGGACGTTCGCGGCACGCGCTGCTCCCACTCGCGTTCGAAGACCACCGAGCCCGCCTCCAGGGCGGTCAGGTGGTCGCGGGTGGTGAAGTGGGTGGCGGAGGCGGTGATCTCGGAGCGGGTGATGACGGTGGTGTCCCAGCCGAGGTCGGGGCGCTGCAGGCGGATCGTGCGGTCCGAGCGGGTGCGGGCGGTCAGTGGGTCGTCGGCGGTGATCTCGTAGGACTCCAGGGTCTGCTCGTCGAGCACCAGGCCGTCGGGGAGGATCCGGGAGCCGCCGTGGTCGGGGGCGACCTCCAGGCGCCAGCTGCCGGCCGCGAGGTCGTGGTGGACCAGCCGCTCGGGCCGGGCGGTGAGCGGTTCGGTCTGCCGGACGTCCAGGGCGGGGGCCTGCTCGGGCGGTTCGAAGCTGACCGGCGGATTGCCCGCGTCGGCCGCGAGGTGCCGCACCGGCAGGGTCAACGCGCTGTGGCCCGGGTCGAGTTCGAAGCCGGTGGTGCCGGGCCGGGGCCAGACCCAGGGCCAGTACGCGGAGGAGAGCGCCAGCCGCAGCCGGTGCCCGGGCGGGAACGCGTGCGCGATGCCCACCAGCTCGAACTCCACGTCCTCGACCGCCCCGGGCTCCCACTCCACCGCCTCCTGACGCCCGTGCCGGGCCGAGAGGTCGAGCACGCCCCGGGTGACCAGCGTCGAGGAGCCGTCCGGCGCGACGTCGCACAGCCGCGCCGCCACCTGCCCGCGCCGCGCGTCGCACCGCACCCGCAGCCGCACCCCCGCCCGGCCGAGGAGCTCCACCCGCTCGGGCAGCGGGGTCGAGTCGAAGCAGACCGAGCGCCCGTCCTCCTCCCGCTGGTCCGGCGGCAGGTCGGCCGCGTTGCCGGACGGGACGAACGGCCCGGCGTCGATCCCGGTGTGCTGGGGCGAGCGGACCGGCACGAACCGCTCCGCCGTGCCCGCCGTGCGCAGCGCGTCGTCCAGGCCGTAGTGCACCGGCCGCACGTCCGGCGAGGGCCAGGACTCGTCGCCGATCCAGCGGCCGGGCCGGTTGGCGTAGGCGGTGGCGGGCGGCACGGACTCGTTCATCCAGCTGCGCAGCGCGGGCTCGGCCATGACCCCGGTGTCGACGCCCTTGAGCCAGTGGTCCCACCAGCGCAGGCTCTCCTGCAGGAAGCCGATCGCGGGGCCGGGCGGCAGCCCCCGGTCGGGGTACTGGTGCGACCAGGGGCCGATGATCCCGCGCACCGGGGCCTTCAGGTGCTCGACCAGCCGCAGCACGGTGTCCCGGTACGGGTCGGCCCAGCCGCCGACGGCCAGCACGGCCGCCTCGACCGCGCCGTAGTCCTCGCGGACGCTGCCGCGGCGCCAGTAGCCGTCCCTGGTCCGGTGGGTGAGCCAGGGGTGGACGAGCGGGGTGATCGCCGCCAGCCGCTCCAGCCACATCCGCCGCCAGTCGTCGCCGACGTACTTCGGGTCCGGCGGGCGGGCGGTGAAGGCCAGCAGGGTGGCCGACCGGGCGGGCAGGCCGGCCGCCAGCAGCGAGCCGCCGAAGTAGCGCCCGTCGTTGTCGTAGCGGTCGTCGGTGCCGCAGACGGTGACCACGGCCTTGAGCGGCTCGGGGGCCAGTGCCGCGATCTGCAGGCTGTTGCTGCCGCCCCAGGCGAGGCCGAACATGCCGACCCTGCCGGTGCACCACGGCTGCGCCGCCAGCCACTCGACCACCTCGACCCCGTCGGCCAGCTCCTGCGCCGAGTACTCGTCCCCGGGCAGCCCGCCGGAGTTCCCGTGCCCGCGGATGTCCACCCGGACGGAGGCGTAGCCGTGCGCCGCGTACCAGGGGTGGCGCTGGGCGTCGCACGGCGCGGTCCAGTCGCTGAGCCGGTACGGCAGGTACTCGAGCAGGGCGGGCACCGGCTCCGCGCCGACCGGCCGCCAGATCCGGGCGGACAGCTCGGTGCCGTCCGTGAGCGGGATGCGGACGTCTTCGCGGGTGGTGGCGTACGGGTTCGGCACGACGGCTCCCGGCGGTCGGCTGGGCACGCGGAAAAGTCGGACGAATACGGACCTTAGCGCGCGAAAGGTACTGATCCGCGGTCAGCCGCCCGCCCGGGCGCGGCGCCCGGCTCCCCTGTGCGCCGGGGGCTCGTAGTTGCAAACAACTTGCAACTACACCCCTGGGGAGGGAAGGATGGCCCAGCCCAGCTGCCCGACCCGGCCGCCTGCCCCGCCGAGAGGACACCCCATGCCCGCCGCCCCAGCCCGCCTGCGCGACCGGCTCACCCGGGAGGAGTGGATCCGCCTCGCCGGGATGGGCGGCTTCGTGCTCGCCCTGCACGTGATCGGCTGGTTCACCCTGCTGGCGGTCATCGCGCCCAGGCACTACCAGGTCGGCGGCCAGGTCTTCGGCGCGGGCATGGGCCTGACCGCCTACACGCTGGGCATGCGGCACGCCTTCGACGCCGACCACATCGCGGCCATCGACAACACCACCCGCAAGCTGATGGGCCAGGGCAAGCGCCCGCTCTCGGTGGGCTTCTGGTTCTCCCTCGGCCACTCCTCGATCGTCTTCGCCCTGTGCGCGCTGCTCGCCTTCGGCGTGCGCTCGCTGGCCGGGCAGGTCGAGTCCGACGACTCCTCGCTGCACCGGACCACCGGCCTGATCGGGGTCAGCGTCTCGGGCACCTTCCTGGTGCTGATCGGCCTGATCAACCTGGGCGCCTTCAACGGCATCCTCAGGGTCTTCCGCAAGATGCGCGAGGGCGAGTTCGACGAGGCCGAGCTGGAGCGCCAGCTCGACAAGCGCGGCCTGCTCAACCGCATCCTGGGCCGGGCCACCCGGGCCGTCACCAAGCCCTGGCACATGTACCTGGTCGGCCTGCTCTTCGGCCTCGGCTTCGACACCGCCACCGAGGTCTCGCTGCTGGTGCTGGCCGGCGGCGCGGCGGCCTTCTCGCTGCCCTGGTACGCGCTGCTCGTGCTGCCGGTGCTGTTCGCGGCCGGAATGAGCCTGCTGGACACCATCGACGGCTCGTTCATGAACTTCGCCTACGAGTGGGCCTTCTCCAAGCCCGTCCGCAAGATCTACTACAACCTGACCGTGACCGGGCTCTCGGTGCTGGTCGCGCTGGTGATCGGCGTGATCGAGCTGGTCGGCCTGCTCGGCGAGAAGCTGGAGATCACCACCGGCCCGATCGGCTGGATCGCCGGGCTCGACCTCAACCTGGTCGGCTACGCGATCGTGGGCCTGTTCGTGCTGACCTGGGGCGGCGCGCTTGCCTTCTGGAAGTTCGGCAAGGTCGAGCAGAAGTGGTCGGCGGGCCTGGCGGCCCGTAAGGAGGGTTGAGCGGGCCGCCGACCGGGGGGATGGTCGGCGGCCCGCTCGGGCGGGCTCCGAGGAGTCAGCTGCAGGTGAGCTGCGGGGCCGCCCAGTCTCCGTGGTCCGAGTTGCTGCCGTTGCCGCCGTCGGTGACGACCAGGCGCAGCTCGTCGCCGCCGGTCACGTCACCGGTCAGGTGCTTGGCGGCGTCGCCGGTGCGGAGCAGACCGCTGTCGGCGACCTTCGTCCCGTCCTTCCAGATCTCGAAGGTGACCGAGCCCAGCGGGCCGGCCTCGTCGTCCACGCCCACGTCGGTGCTCACGGTGCTGCAGCTGCCGCCGAGGTAGTAGGTCACCTCGCTGTAGGAGTTGGTGCCCAGGCCCTTGGCGTACTTGACGCCCTTGACGGTGATCGGGCCGCCGTCACCCTGGGCCTGCTCGCCGTTGCTCATGTCCTTCTCCACCGGGCCCCAGCCGTTGGAGGCGTTCGACCAGGTGAGGTCGCTGACCGCGTGCACACCGGCGGCGGGGCCGGGGCCGCAGGCGACCCGGGGGTCGGCCCAGTCCGCGTGGTCCCAGCTGGTGCCGTCGCCGCCGTCGGTGACCACCAGGCGCAGCTTCTGGCCGCCGGTCAGGTCCGCCTTGAGCTGCTTGGCGGCGTCCTTGCCGGTCACCACACCGCTGTCGGCGACCAGGACGTCGTCCTTGTAGACCTTGAAGTCCACCGAGCCGTTGCCGTACGCCTCGTCGTCCACCCCCACGGTCGCGACCAGGTCCCGGCACCGGCCGGCCAGGTTGTAGGTGATGTCGCTCGGGGCGTGCACGCCCAGGCCCTTGCTGTACTGGGTGCCGCGGATGGCCATCGTCCGGCCGTCGCCCAGGGCGATGTCACCGTTGCTGCGGTCGCGCTCGGCCGGGCCCCAGCCGTTGTCGGCGGAGAGCCACTGCAGGTCGCTCAGCCGGCTCATGCCGTCCGGCGGCGGCACCGGGCTGTTCGGGGTGACCCGCAGCATCACCGTGCCGTGCCCGGGCACGGACGCGCTGACCTGGTCCTTGACCGAGCCGGTCTTCTTGGACCAGAGGTCCTTGGTGGCGTACTGCTTGGCGCCGCCGATGCCGAGCGAGGCCACGGTGGCGGTGATGCTGGTCGTGTACGAGCCCTCGTTGGTGAGGGTGACGGCCCGGCTGCCGTCGGCCAGCGGCTTGGTCATCACGGTGGTGCCGGCGGCGGACGGGACGACCGTGCCCTGGCGGCCCAGCGGGTCCTGGTCGACCGCGATGACGTCCTTGTTGGTGAGGATCGCCAGCGTCTCGGCGCTCGCGCTGCGCAGGTCGCTGCCGATCAGCAGCGGGGCGTTCATCTCGGCCCAGAGGCTGAAGTGGGTGCGGTACTCGGTGCCGGTCATGCCGCCGTTGCCGACCTCCAGCATGTCCGGGTCGTTCCAGGCACCGATGTGCGAGTACGGGGCGAGGCCCTCGTTCTGGTGGGCGATGTTGATCATGCTCAGCCAGTTGTCGCTGATGTCGCCCGTGGTGCGCCAGGAGTTGCCGACCGGCTGCGCCCACTGCCACGGGGAGTTGGCACCCCACTCGCAGATCGAGAACAGGATCGGGCGGCCGGTGGCGGCCAGCGCGTCGCGCATCGTCTTGTAGCGCTGCTGGGCGTTCAGCCCCTGGTTGTTGCAGTTGTCGTACTTGAGGTAGTCCACGCCCCAGGAGGCCCACAGGTTGGCGTCCTGCTGCTCGTGGCCGAGGCCGCCGGGGAAGCCCTGCTCGTCGCAGGTCATCGTCCCGGCGCTGGAGTAGAGGCCGAACTTGAGGCCCTTGCCGTGCACGTAGTCGGCCACGGCCTTGATCCCGTGCGGGAAGCGCACCGGGTCCGGCACCAGGTTGCCGGCGGCGTCGCGCTGGGGGAGGGCCCAGCAGTCGTCCAGGTTGACGTACTGGTAGCCGGCGTCCTTGAGGCCCTTGCTGACGAAGAGGTCGGCGATGCCTTCGACCATCGACTCGTTGAACTCGGCCCGGCAGTGGGTGGAGTTCCAGTTGTTGAACCCCATCTGCGGGGTGAGGGCCAGACCGTTGTCCAGGGCCAGCGCGGGGGGAGCGGCGGCCAGGGTGACGGCGGCGAGCGCGCCACCGCCGGTGAGCAGGGCGAGCGAGGTGAGCGCCGCGCCTGATCGGCGGCGCCAGGAGTTTCTGCGGGACAGCACCGGGGCTCCTAAAGGAAAATAATCCGACGAGTTCCAACGGAATGCAACATATGACAGCGGCGTTTCAGGCTCACGTCAAGGGCTGCGTAGCGGTCAGATCAGCTCTACAGCTGGGCTGTTGGCCAGTTCTGGGTGAGTATGGCCGAAAGCTGGCTGGTCGATTTTGGTGTTGGAAAATGTTTGACCTGAGGTGCAGTGGGGCAGCGGTGGGCGCCAAGAGTTAACGCGCGATGTCTTGTCGCGTCATTTTCTACGCGCGTATCTTTGCCCCGTCCTAGTGACGGCCCGGCGCGCCCCACGCGATGACGGTCCGTCAGTACTCTTCCGAGGAGCCCTGCACAGGTGACCAACCCCCCCTCCGCCGCCCGCACCCGCCGTACGGCGCTGCGCTCGGTGATCCTGCCGGTCGGCGTCGCCGCCTCCCTCGTCCTCGTCCCGCTGCCCGGCGCCTTCGCGGCCCCGTCAGCCGATGCGGTCATCTCCGAGGTCTACGGCGGCGGTGGCAACTCCGGTGCCGTCCTGAAGAACGACTTCGTCGAGCTGGCCAACAAGGGCGGTGCCGCCTTCGGCCTGGCCGGCTGGAGCGTCCAGTACATCTCCGGCACCCCCGGCGCCACCTCGCAGTGGTCCGTCTCCCCGCTGAGCGGTGCGATCCCGGCGGGCGGGCGGTTCCTGGTCGGCGAGTCGGCGGGCGCGGGCGGCACGGTCGACCTGCCGACCCCCGACGCCACCGGCACCCTGGCGCTCTCGGCCGCCAACGGCACCGTCGCGCTGGTCCAGGGCACCGACCCGCTCACCTGCAAGACCGCCGCCGACTGCGCGGCCGACCCGCACGTCAAGGACCTGGTGGGCTTCGGCTCGGCCGTCGTGCACGAGGGCTCCGGCTCGGTGCCCGGCGCCTCCAACGCCGCCTCGGTGGCCCGCGCCGCCGGCCTGGCGGACACCGACGACAACGCCGCCGACCTCAAGGCCGGCACCCCCACCCCGGTCAACAGCCGCGGTGAGACGGTCGACCTGGGCGGCACCCCGACCGGCCCGACCGAGCCCGGCCCGCTGCGCATCCACGACATCCAGGGCGCCACCCGGCTCTCGCCCGAGACGGGCAAGACCGTGCTCGGCATCCCCGGTGTGGTCACCGGCGTGCGGCTGTCCGGCTCCAAGGGCTTCTGGATGCAGGACACCCACCCGGACGCCGACCCGGCCACCAGCGAGGGCATCTTCGTCTACACCGGCAGCGCCACCCCGGCCGTCAAGGCCGGCGACTCGGTGCTGGTGACCGCCAAGGTCAGCGAGTACTACCCGGCCTACACCTCGGGCAGCCAGTCGGTCACCGAGCTGACCAACCCGGCCGTCACCGTGCTCTCCGCCGGCAACGCGCTGCCGGCGCCCGTCGTGCTGAACGACACCTCGATACCGGCCGTGCTCGCGCCGGACGCGAACGGCGGCTCGATCGACAGCCTGCCGCTGCGGCCGGCCGACTACGCGCTCGACAAGTACGAGTCGCTGGAGGGCATGCTCGTCCAGGTCAGGGACACCAAGGTCGTCCAGGCCACCGACAAGTACAACGAGCTGTGGGTCGAGGCGCGCAAGGGTGACGTGAAGTCCACCCGCGGCGGCGCCCTCTACCTGGGGTACTCGGCGCCCAACTCGGGCCGCCTGATGGTGCAGACCCAGGGCGCCCAGCTGCCGCCGGCCAACGTGGGCGACCAGCTGCTCGGTGTCACCTCGGGCCCGCTGGACTACAACCAGTTCGGCGGCTACACGATCGCCGCCTCCACCGTCGGCACGTACAAGGACAACGGCCTGCAGCGCGAGATCACCGCGCCCGCGCCGGACGGCACCGCCACCATCGCCACCTACAACGTCGAGAACCTCGACCCGGGCGACCCGGACTCGAAGTTCGCCGAGCTGGCCCAGGGCGTGGTCACCAACCTGCGCTCGCCCGACGTCGTCGCCCTGGAGGAGATCCAGGACAACAACGGGCCGGCCGGTGACGGCGTGGTGGACGCCAGTGTGACCATCGGCAAGTTCATCGACGCGATCAAGGCGGCCGGCGGCCCGGCGTACGAGTGGCGTTCGATCAACCCGGTGGACGGCAAGGACGGCGGCGAGCCGGACGGCAACATCCGCCAGGTCTTCCTGTACAACCCGGCCCGGATCTCCTTCACCGACATACCCGGCGGGGACTCGACCACCGCCGTGGACATCACGGGCACCGGCGCCGACACCGCACTGACCGCCTCGCCCGGGCGGATCGACCCGGACAACGAGGCCTGGACGACCAGCCGCAAGCCGCTGGTGGGGCAGTTCACCTTCCGGGGCAAGAAGCTGTTCGTCATCGCCAACCACTTCAACAGCAAGGGTGGCGACCAGGGCATCGACAGCCGGTTCCAGGCGCCGACCCGCAGCTCCGAGGTGCAGCGGGTCAAGCAGGCCACGGTGGAGAACGCCTTCGTGGCGAAGCTCGAGGCGGCCGACCCGGACGCGAAGATCGTCTCGCTCGGCGACTTCAACGACTACCAGTTCTCGCCCGCGCTGCAGACCCTGACGGGTGGCGGGGTGCTGCGGGATCTGGTCAACGACCTGTACCCGAGCCAGCGGTACACGTACGTGTACCAGGGGAACTCGCAGGTGCTCGACCACACGCTGGTGAGCCCGGCGCTGACGAATGTCCAGTACGACGTGGTGCACGTGAATTCCGAGTTCGCGGTGCAGGCTTCGGACCACGATCCGCAGATCGTGCGCATCCGGCCGTAACGGCGGAAAACACCAAGGGCGCGGCGAAGCCGCGCCCTTGGTGTTTCGTGCTTACCGCAGTGCGTCGAGGACGGCGTCGGCCATCGCCTGCTCGCCCTTGGCGTTGGGGTGGAAGGGGACGGCGGGGGAGCCGGGGAGGGCGCCCTCTATCCAGCGGTCGTCGGAGCAGACGTCGTGGCCCCGGGTGGGGGCCATGGTGTCGACGTAGGTGGCGTTGTTGGCGGCGGAGGCGTCGGCCAGCATGCTGTTGAGCTTGACCAGGACGGTGCGCAGGTAGGCCACGTCGCCGACGGTGACGGGCTGCTTGCCCAGGCAGCTCCACTGGTCCTCGGGCAGCACGGACGGGTACCCGACCACGACGACCTTGGCGTCCGGGGCCTTGGCGTGGATGCGCTGGAGGGTGTCGGCCAGCTGCGGGGCGGCGGCGTCGATCCTGTCCACCAGGGTGTCGTCGCCGTACTCCCAGGCCCAGTCGCTCCAGTTCCAGTAGCCGTGGCCGTAGTGGTCGTGGCAGGGGGTGCCGAGCGGGTTGACCACGGCGCCCGCGATGCAGGTGGCGATCACCTCGCCGATGCCCAGGTCCGAGGTGCCGAGGTCGTTGCCGCCGATGCCGAGGGTGACCAGCTTGGTGCCGGCGTTCACCGCGTTCAGCTGCGGGTCGTTGACGCGGATGAAGGCGTCGTACTGGGGCGAGGTCATCGCGTTGATCTTCGCCGCGGAGCAGGTGACGTCGGTGTAGCTCGTGCTGCCGAGGGCGGCGGCCACCAGGTGCCCGTAGTTGTGGTCCGACCGCAGGCAGAGCCCGGCGGACTGGCCGGGCACCCCGGCGCCGGCGGCGTAGGAGTCGCCCAGGGCCACGTAGTCGCCGGTGGGGGCGGCGGCCTGCGCCGCGGCGGGCGTCAGGGTGGTGAGGGCGGCGGCGAACACAGCGGCACCGAACAGGGCGGAGCGCTTCACGGTTCCTCCTGGGGGAGAGAAACTTGCGACGGGTGGGGGAGCGAATTATCGGCTACTGACAAGTAAGTTACTGTCAGGTTACAAGCGTGTCCAGTGAATTGGGCTTCGGAATTCTGCATTCATGGGTGGAATTCGTGAATTACGCTCCGGGGCGTAGCGAAGCCAATTCCGATTCGCGGTGGATCGAAATTGGTGCTTGACCCCCGGGGGTCGGGCGCTCAGAATCCGATACACACCTGTATCGAGTGAGGAGCGCCGAGTGGCCCTGGACGCCGACGTCATCGTGATCGGAGCGGGCCTGGCCGGCCTGGTCGCCACCGCCGAACTCGCCGACGCCGGGCGGCGGGTGATCCTGCTCGACCAGGAGCCGGCCGCCTCGCTGGGTGGTCAGGCGCACTGGTCCTTCGGCGGCCTCTTCCTGGTGGACTCGCCCGAGCAGCGGCGGCTGCGCATCCGCGACTCACGCGAACTGGCCTGGCAGGACTGGCTGGGCACCGCCGGGTTCGACCGCCCCGAGGACGAGTGGCCGCGCCGCTGGGCCGAGGCGTACGTGGACTTCGCGGCCGGGGAGAAGCGGGCTTGGCTGCGCGCGCAGGGGATCAGGCTCTTCCCGGTGGTCGGCTGGGCCGAGCGCGGCGGGCTGAACGCCGACGGCCCCGGCAACTCCGTGCCGCGCTTCCACATCACCTGGGGCACCGGCCCGGGTGTGGTGGAGCCGTTCGCCCGGCGGGTGCGGGAGGCCGCGGCGCGCGGCCAGGTCGAGCTGCGGTTCCGGCACCGGGTGACCGGGCTGGCGGCGACGGCGGGGGCCGTCGACACGGTACGCGGCGAGGTGCTGGTGCCGAGTGCGGTGGCGCGCGGCGAGGCCAGCTCGCGGGAGGTTGCCGGTCCGTTCGAACTCCGGGCCCAGGCCGTGGTGGTGACCTCCGGTGGCATCGGCGGCAACCACGAGCTGGTACGGGCGGCCTGGCCGTCGCGGCTCGGCACGCCGCCCGCGCGGATGCTCTCCGGGGTGCCCGCGCACGTGGACGGGCTGATGCTGGGGATCGCCGAGCAGGCCGGTGGTTCGTTGATCAACGGTGACCGGATGTGGCACTACACCGAGGGCATCGAGAACTGGAGCCCGATCTGGCCGCAGCACGGCATCCGCATCCTGCCCGGCCCCTCCTCGCTCTGGCTGGACGCACGGGGGCGGCGGCTGCCCGTGCCGCTGTTCCCCGGCTTCGACACGCTGGGGACGCTGGAGCACATCATGACCACCGGGCACGAGTACACCTGGTTCGTCCTCACCCAGAAGATCATCGAGAAGGAGTTCGCCCTCTCCGGCTCCGAGCAGAATCCGGACCTGACGGGCCGTAGCGTGCGCGAGGTGCTGCGGCGCGCCCTGCCCGGCGCCCCGGCTCCGGTCGAGGCGTTCAAGCGGCACGGGGTGGACTTCGTGGTGGCGTCCTCGCTCGGGGAGCTGGTGGCCGGGATGAACGCGAAGACCGCCGAGCCGCTGATCGAGGAGGCCGCACTGCGGCGGGAGATCGAGGCCCGGGACCGCGAGCTGGCCAACCCCTTCGGCAAGGACCTCCAGCTCACCGCCGTCCAGGGCGCCCGGCGCTACCTCGGTGACCGCCTGATCCGCACCGCCGCCCCGCACCGCCTGCTCGACCCCAAGGCCGGCCCGCTGATCGCCGTCCGGCTCTCGGTGCTCACCCGCAAGTCGCTGGGCGGGCTGGCGACGGACCTGGACTCGCGGGTGCTGCGGGCCGACGGTTCGGTACTCGACGGCGTCTACGCGGCGGGCGAGGCGGCCGGCTTCGGGGGCGGCGGCATGCACGGCTACCGCTCCCTGGAGGGCACCTTCCTCGGCGGCTGCCTCTTCTCCGGCCGGGCCGCCGGCCGGGCGGCGGCCCGGGCCACGGGCTAGGGTCCGCCCGGCCGCTCAGGCTCCGCGGCCCAGCTGCCGCCGGCACGCGTCCCAGGCGGGGGCGGAGAGCAGGTCGTGTGCGCCGGTGAAGAGCCGTAGCAGGGCGGGGCCGTAGCGGGTTGCGAGGTCGGGACTGTGGGCCAGCACGTCGAGTTCGTTGGCAGCCGTGAGCTCGACGAAGGCGCGGAGGTCCGGCTCGGCGGGGGTGTGCTCGCGGCCGGTGAAGCGGTCGCGGAAGACGACCGGCCGCCCGTTCGCCAGCCGGGGGTGGACGACGCCGCGGTCGCAGCTCGCGTAGAGGTGGACGAGCGCCTCGGCCCGTTCGCCGGCCGACTCGGCGAGCAGCGGGCGCTCGTGGGTGCCCAGCAGGGCTCGGTCGAATCCGTCGGTGCCGTACATCGCGTGGCAGAGCCCGGCGGCCTGCACGTCGGGGTCCGCGCCCCAGTCGGCCAGCAGTCGTGCGACGCGGTTCAGGTGGTCCAGGAGGGTGCCGCCGGGGTGCGGCAGCTCGGCGGCCCCGCGTTCGCGCAGCAGGTCTTCGACGGAGGGCATCGGGTGTCCACCTCTCGGGTCGCGTCGGTCGCGTGGCGGGTCGACACCCGCCGGCTCCTCGCCGGTCCGCGTCCGGACCGGCTCGAGCAGCCGGCGGGTTGCCGCCCTGGGCCCTGCAGCCATGATCGAGCGTCCGTCAGATCCAAGTCAATCAGCGGCTTTACTGGTACCGGTCCAAGCAATAGCTTGGGTCTCCGTGACTCTCGACGACCTCCGCGTCTTCGCCGCGGTCTGCCGGGCCGGCTCCCTGAGCGGGGCGGCTCGCGACCTCGGCTGCACCCAGTCCGCCGTCAGTCAGCACGTGAAGCGGCTGGAGCGGGAGCTGGGCCTGAGCCTGCTGGAACGGCACCCGCGCGGTGTGGTGCCGACCTCGGCAGGTCACCTGCTGCAGGCCGGGGTCGCCGAGGGCCTGGGCAGCATCGACCATGCCCTGCGCCGACTCGAGGAGGCCGCACGGGCGGAGAGCGGATCGGTGCGGGTCACGACGGGTGCCACGACCGTCCGGCACTTCATGGCGGCGGCTGTTGTCGACTTCCGGCGGCGCTTTCCCCGGGCCAGTCTGGAGTTCCAGACCGAGACCTCGAGCCGAGGCTGCTTCGACGCGCTCGCCGCCGGCCGGGTGGACCTCGCCTGGATCACGCTCGGCCCGACGGAGCGCACGGTGGAGCAGCACCCCGTGGTCGAAGTTCCCTGGGCGCTCGCCGTCTCGGCGGCGAACCCGCTCGCGGCCAAGGAGCGTGTCGAGCCGAGCGACCTGCAGGACGCCCGGCTCATCGGGCTCCCGCAGAACTCCACTTCGCGTCTTCAGCTCGGCGCCTGGCTCGCGGAGGCCGGTATCCGGCCGGTGTTCGACACCAGCGTCGTCGACTGGGACACCGCGATCCTGCTGGCCGAGCTCGGTCTGGGCATCGCCGTCGTCCCGGCCCTGCCCGCCTGGACCGGCCCCGGCCACCCGGACCTGCGCCTGGTCCCCGTCCCCGCGCTGCCCGCCCTCAGTGCGGGCTGGGCGGTCCGTAGCTGGGACGCCCTCTCCCCGCTGGCCCGTGCCTTCGCCGAGACCGTCGCGGACCACTGCGGCCGGCGTTTGGTAGCTTCCCGGGGGAACTGATCTTCGAGGAGGAGTGGCGATGGGGCGTCGTACGAAGGGTGCGGCCGCGGCCGAGGCGGCTTCGCCGGTCACCGTCACGGTGTGCCGGGGCTGCTGCTGCGGCACTGCGGCCAAGCACCCGGGCGTCGACCACGCCGGTCAGCTGGAGCGGCTCAAGGCCGGGGTCGGTACGGCCGGCCGGGTCCGGGCCGTGAACTGCATCGACGCCTGCGACCACTCGAACGTCGTCGTGGTCAGCCCCTCCTCCGAGGGCCGCCGGGCGGGCGGTCGCCCGGTCTGGCTGGGCTGGGTCCTGGCGGAGGACATGCTGGACGACATCTGCCAGTGGGTCCGCGACGGCGGCCCCGGCCTGGCCGAGCCGCCGGGCGTGCTCGACCTGCAGGCGTTCACCGTCTCCCGCCGGGTGGGCGACGCCCTGGCAGCGAAGGACTGACGCGGGCCGCCGTTGACAGGGGCGCGGTCGGAGGGCAACGGTGGAGGCAGGGGCACTGCTCGAAAGGTCGTGCACCATGGCCTCGACTTCTCGCCGGCTCCTGCTCGCCGCCCTGTCGGCGGCCCTGCTGGCCCTGACCCCCGGGGTGGCCTCGGCCGCCACCCTCGACGGCTCCTTCACCTCCAAGGTGCAGAAACCGAACTACACGACCACGGCCTGTGCCGACGGCGACGAGTGCGGGGTCATCCAGCTCACCGGCTACGGCCCCGCCGCCTTCGCCTACCGCTACGGCCCGACCTTCGAGCCGGACGGCACCAAGGGCTGCTACACCGTGGACGGCACCCTCCTGCTCACCCTCCAGTCCGACGGCAGCACGCTCTCCGGCCCGCTCACCGGCGTCTTCTGCCACCCGGGCGGCTCCGAGGCCCAGCGCGGCAACCCGTCCTACGGCCACCCCTTCCACGAGGACGACACCGTCACCTTCACCCGGGGCACCGGCCAGTTCACCGGCCTGCACGGTACGGCCGCCTTCCACACCTTCAGCGCCGGCGCCGTCTTCAACGGCACCCTGACGGGGACGCTGAGCAGCTGACCGGGCGCGAGCTGACGAACTCGTGGGCAGCTGAAGCGGACGCAACGACTCCCCCTGGATATGTTGGGGTTCATGGCGACACTGGATGGCCGGGCTGTTACCCCGGCGGAGCTGCAGACACTGGCACTGACCAACTACGGGCACTTCACCACGATGCGGGCCGAGTCGGGTCGGGTGCGGGGTCTGGAGCTGCACCTGGAGCGGCTGGTCCGGGACTGCCGGGTGGTGTTCGACGCCGAGCTGGACGCGGACCGGGTCCGCGAGCTGGTCCGGGCGGCGCTGCCGGAGACGGACGAGGCGCTGGCCGTCCGGGTCACGGTGCTCGATCCGGCGATCGAGATCGGGAAGATGGGCCTGGCGGCCGAGCCGAAGGTGCTGGTGACGGCCCGTCCGTCCGGCGCGCTCTCCGGCCCGGCGCTGGCCGCCCGCTCGCGGCTGTTCGCCCGTGACCTGCCGGAGGTCAAGAGCGTGGGCCTGTTCGGCGCGCTGCACCAGCGCCGGCTGGCGATGCTGGAGGGCTACGGCGACGCGCTCTTCGTGGACGCGGCCGGGGTGGTCTCCGAGGGCGGCACCTGGAACGTCGGCTTCGTCCGCGGCGAGGAGACCGTCTGGCCCGACGCGCCCAGCCTGCCCGGTACGGCGATGGCACTGCTCAAGGGCCTTCGGCCGTCCGTCACCGAGCAGGTGACTCTCGGTCAGCTCGGCTCCTTCGACGCGGCCTTCGCGACCAACGCGGTGGTCGGCGTGCGGCCGATCGCCCGGATCGACGAGACCGCGCTGCGGGCCGACCACCCGGTGCTCGGCGAGCTGCTGGCCGCGTTCCGCGATCTGCCGGGTGACCTGCTCTGACGTCCGCCACGGCCACCCCGGTGGGTACTCGTCGGGGTGGCTGAGGGGCCGTTACGAACATGTGACCGGTCTTTACCGGGTGGTAGGCCGACGCGACGACGGTTGTTCACCGGCAGTACGTGTGCGCGCCACGCTTCGCTGGAAGCCTCCACGGCATGGATATCCCTCGCATGGGCGTGCCCGAGAAGCTCGCCGACCGCATGAGCATGGCTGAGCAGCACGAGTACCTGCGCAGCAAGTTCTCCCGCCGCAAGGCCCTCCGGACCGGTGCCGTCACCGTCGGCGCGCTCGCGGTCGGCAGCGTCATCGGGTCCGGCACCGCCTCGGCGGCCGCCCCGGCCACCCCGGGCCTGCTGGGCGCCGGTGTCACCGAGGGCATCAACGGCTCGATGGTCGCCCCGATGGGCCGTCACCTCGCCTTCGGCGGCGAGGCCGACACCCAGATGCGCATCTCCTGGCAGACCCCGGCCCCCGTCAAGCGCGCCTTCCTGCGCTTCGGCAAGGCCCCGTGGGACCTCAGCCACAAGGTGTGGGCCGACCAGCGCGTGCTGCACACCCCGTCGCTGGTGCAGAACGCCCCCGAGCTGGACCAGTACTACATCCACGCCTCGCTGCACGGCCTCGAGCCGGACACCACGTACTACTACGGTGTCGGCCACGACGGCTTCGACCCGGCCTCGCAGCAGGCCATCTCCACCCTGCGCACCTTCCGCACCGCTCCGGCCCGCGGCTGGCGCGGCGGCAAGGCGTACGAGCCCTTCACCTTCACCGCCTTCGGCGACCAGGGTGTCTCGGCGCACGCGGCCGGCAACGACAACGTCATCCTGGCGCAGAACCCGAAGTTCCACCTGCACGCGGGTGACATCGCCTACGCGGACCCGATGGGCCAGGGCCAGGACGCCGACAAGGTCGCGTTCAACGCCAAGACCTGGGACGACTTCTTCGTCCAGACCGAGACCGTGGCCGCCACCGTCCCGTGGATGGTCGCCTACGGCAACCACGACCTGGAGGCCTGGTACTCGCCGAACGGCTACGGCGGCGAGAACGCCCGCTTCTTCCTGCCGACCAACGGCCCGGACCCGCGCCTGGTGCCCGGTGTCTACTCCTTCAAGTACGGCAACGTCGGTGTCATCTCGCTGGACGCCAACGACGTCTCCTACGAGATCCCGGCCAACCTCGGCCTCACCGCCGGCAAGCAGACCACCTGGCTGGACCGCAAGCTGCGCGACTTCCGCGCGGACGAGACGGTCGACTTCATCGTGGTCTTCTTCCATCACTGCGCCTTCTCCACCACGCACCAGCACGCCTCCGACGGTGGTGTCCGGGACGCCTGGGTGCCGCTGTTCGAGAAGTACCGCGTGGACCTGGTGATCAACGGTCACAACCACGTCTACGAGCGCACCGACGCGATCCTCGGCAACAAGGTCTCCAAGGCCGTGCCGAGCGGCGAGACCGTCGAGCCCGCCAAGGACGGCGTCGTGTACGTCACCGCCGGTGCCGCCGGTCGCAGCCTCTACCGCTTCGACGCCCCGGACACCTACGAGGGCCACGAGCACCGCCTCGACTCGGTGGACACCTTCCACTTCGACAAGGGCCAGGTGAAGGTCACCGAGACCGTCGAGTGGTCGCGCGTGCGCTACACCGGCTTCTCCTTCATCAAGGTCGACGTCACCCCTGCCGCCAAGGGCGCCAAGTCCGCCATGAAGGTCACCGCCCTCGCCGAGAACGGCACCCAGGTGGACCACTACACCATCGTCCGCACCGCGGGCGAGAGCACCCACCACCACTGACGCTTCCCCGGCGCTCGGGCCCGCACCGCTCCGGCGGCTGCGGGCCCGATGCCTTTCCGTGGTATGACGGTGTCAGGGCGGGCCGCGCCGGGTCATCGACCGCGAAGGAGCCATCATGACGGCCATGGCCGAATCCCGGCCGCAGATGCGGGTCGAGGACTTCGAGCAGATCGCTGCCTCGGCACCGGAGACGGTGACCCTGGAATTCATCGACGGACGCTTGGGGGTCAAGGCTGTGCCCGACGGTGACCACGGGGCGATCATCATGTGGCTGCTCCGCCAGTGCATGCAGCACCGCCCCGAACTGGATCTCCACATCGAGCAGGGCTTGCGGGTCGAGACCTACCGCAGCGGCTGCGCCCGCCCCGACGGAGTGCTGGCCCCGGTGGCACACTTCGCGGGCCAGGGCGAGTGGGCGGAGCCGACGGGCGTGCTGATGACGGTCGAGATCACCTCGTACGACCGTGACACGGACCAGCGGGACCGGGTGGAGAAGCCGGTGGCCTACGCCCAGGCAGGCATCCCGGTGTACCTGCTGATCGACCGCGAGCGGTGCGAGGTCACCGTCCGTAGCGATCCGCGGGGCGGGCGGTACCGGACCGCGCTGACGCGGGCCTACGGGGACGCGGTCGAGCTGCCGGAGCCGGTGGGGTTCGTGCTGGGGACCGAGATCCTCAAGGCGTACGTGCGCTGAGCCGGGCCGGGGCGGGCGCGTAAACTCCCACGTCATGGGTGTCGTGCGCTCCGTCCTGCTGTTCCTGTTGGCCGCCGTGCTGGAGATCGGCGGTGCCTGGCTGGTCTGGCAGGGCACGCGGGAGAGCCGGGGCTGGGGCTGGATCGGGGCCGGGGTCGTCGCGCTGGGGGCGTACGGGTTCGTGGCCACGCTGCAGGCGGACTCCCACTTCGGCCGGATCCTGGCCGCGTACGGCGGTGTCTTCGTGGCGGGCTCGCTGCTCTGGGGGATGGCCCTCGACGGCTACCGGCCGGACCGCTACGACGTGCTCGGCGCACTGGTGTGCCTGGCGGGCGTGGGCATCATCATGTACGCCCCGCGCGGGCGCTGACGCCGCAAAAGGTCGTTGTCAGTGCCTCGCCGTAATCTTTTACTACGTCGAAGGGGGCGCCGGAGCGGGCGTCGAAATGGCGTGGGAATTGGGGGCACCATCATGTCCGGTCGTATCAAGCACAAGGTCAACCACGTCTCGCTGGTGGTCGACAAGTCCGGCTCGATGCAGCCGCACGCGGATCAACTCGTGCGCGTGGTGGACGAGTTCGTGAAGGGCCTGCAGGAGGAGTCGGACCGGCTCGGCCACGAGACCCGGATCAGCCTCTATGCATTCGACCACGAAGTACAGAATCTGGTCTGGGACATGGACGTCAAGCACCTGCCGTCCCTGCGCGGCCTTTACCGGGTGAACAACGGCGCGACGGCGCTGATCGAGGCCGGCGTGAAATCCGTCGAGGACCTGAAGAACATCTGGGAGGGCTACGGCGAGCACGCCTTCCTCCAGGTGGTGGTCACCGACGGCGAGGAGAACGCCTCCGGCTTCGCGGAGACCGGCACGATGCACATCCGGATGAACACCCGGCGGGGCTCCGCCCACCTGCAGCACTGGACGGACCGGATCCGCACGGTGATGGACGAGCTCCCCGACCACTGGACGTCGGCGATCCTGGTGCCGAACTCGCTGGCCAAGCGCACCGCCCAGGAGTACGGCTTCCCGGCGGGCAACATCGCGATCTGGGACGCGGACTCCAGCAAGGGCGTCGAGGAGGCCATCGGCACCGTCAAGTCGGCCGCCGCCGGCTTCCTCCAGGGCCGCGAGCAGGGCGTGCGCGGCACCAAGAACCTGTTCGCCATGGGCCAGGGCCTGCGCACCGCCGACGTGACGGCCAACCTCGACCCGCTGGACGCCGGGAAGTACGTCCTGCTCCCGGTCGACCAGGCCGCGCCGATCCGCGAGTTCGTCACCAGCTCCGGGCAGCCCTACACGACCGGCTGCGCCTTCTACGAGCTGTCCAAGCGCGAGAAGATCCAGGGCGGCAAGCAGCTGGCCGTGGCGGAGAAGGACAAGGCCACCGGCCGCCTGACCGGCAGGGTGTACTCCGGCCCGGCCGCCCGGCAGCTGCTCGGCCTGCCGGACGCGGAGGCCACGGTGAAGCCGGGGGAGAACCCGTCGTACACCGTGTTCGTCCAGTCGACCTCGGTCAACCGGAAGCTGGTGCCGGGCACCAAGCTGCTCGTCCTGCTCTGACGCGGTGGGATCAGGTCGGGGGCGTGCCGCCGGGGGGCGGCACGAGCCGGCCGTCGGCGATGGTGAAGCCGGCTTCGACCAGGTAGGGGCGGGCCTGTTCGAGCAGCGAGAGGACGCGCAGCGCCGTCCGCGCGCAGATGACGGCCATCGGGAGTTCGACCAGGCCGGCCATCAGCAGGGCCTGGACGAGCTCGCCGGTGGTGGGGGCGGTCATCACGTCGAACCAGGCGTCGACCACCAGCAGGGTCGCGGCCGCCGCGTTGACGAAGGCGCTCTTGGGGGAGAGGCGCAGGATGCGGACGGCCGCGCCGGTGAAGACCAGGATGAGCAGCGCGTCGAAGCCGCCCCAGGCGATGTTCCACCGCTCGGCCTGCTGGCGGCCGGGGAGGGTGAGGAAGAGCAGCACCGTCCAGGGCAGCAGCAGGGCTGCCGCCGTCAGGAAGACCAGCGCCAGCCGCGGGGTGACCACCCGCTCGGAGGCCAGGCTCGCGCGCTCGCGCAGCAGGGCGGGCGGGTGGAGGAAGGCGGGGAGGCGCCTCTCCCAGCCGTTCGGGGGCTTGGGTCTCATCGGTGCGGCTCCCCTCGTGGCCCGGCCCGGCGCGGGTGCACCGAGGGTACGCCGGGCGGGCCGGGGGCGGGGAGACTACTGGCGGTACGTGGTGAGGAAGCGGCCGATGCGGCTGATCGCGGTCTCCAGGTCGTCGGCCCTCGGGAGGGTGACGAAACGGAAGTGGTCGGGGCGGGGCCAGTTGAAGCCGGTGCCCTGGACGATGTGGATCTTCTCGCGGAGCAGCAGGTCCAGGACGAACTGCTCGTCGTCCACGATCTTGTGCACCTTCGGGTCGAGCTTGGCGAAGGCGTACAGCGCGCCCTTGGGCTTGACGCAGCTGACCCCGGGGATCTCGTTGAGCGCGCGCCAGGTGACGTCCCGCTGCTCGGTGAGCCGGCCGTTGGGGAGCGTCAGATCCTTGATCGACTGGTGGCCGCCGAGGGCCGCCTGCACCGCGTACTGGGCGGGCACGTTGGGGCACAGCCGCATGCCCGCGAGCATGGTGAGCCCCTCCAGGTAGTCCTTGGCGTGCTGCTTGGGGCCGGAGACCACGAGCCAGCCGCTGCGGAAGCCCGCGACCCGGTAGGCCTTGGAGAGGCCGTTGAAGGTGAGGGTGACCACGTCGTCGGCCAGGGCGGCCATGCAGTGGTGCTCGACGTCGTCGTAGAGGATCTTGTCGTAGATCTCGTCCGCCATCACCAGCAGGCCGTGCCGGCGGGCGAGGTCGAGGATGCCCTCCAGGAGCTCCTTGGGGTAGACCGCGCCGGTGGGGTTGTTCGGGTTGATGACGACGATGGCCTTGGTGCGGTGGGTGATCTTGCTGGCGATGTCCTCGAGGTCCGGGTACCAGTCGGCCTCCTCGTCGCACAGGTAGTGCACGGCCTTGCCGCCGGCCAGCCGGACCACCGCCGTCCACAGCGGGAAGTCGGGGGCGGGTACGAGCACCTCGTCGCCGTCGTCCACCAGGGCCTGCACGGCCATCTGGATCAGCTCGGAGGCGCCGTTGCCGAGGTAGACGTCGTCCACCGTGACGTTCTCGACGCCGCGCTCCTGGTAGTACTGCACGACGGCCCGGCGGGCGGGCAGGATGCCGCGGGAGTCGCTGTAGCCGTGGGCGTTCGGGAGGTTGCGGATGATGTCCTGGAGGATCTCCTCCGGCGCCTCGAAGCCGAAGGGCGCCGGGTTCCCGGTGTTCAGCCGGAGCACGCTGTGGCCGGCCTCCTCCAGTGCGTTGGCCTGGTCGACCACCGGCCCGCGGATCTCGTAGCACACGCCCGCCAGCTTGCTGGACTGCCGAAACTCCATCAGCGGCCTCCCGACCCTCGCCTTGTTGCTTTGTTCTACCAAGTATCCACTTGGAAAGTCCAACCTTTTGGCTATGCTGATCCACATGTCACGCCAGCCACGTCGAAGCTACGACCAGTACTGCGCCGTCGCCCGGGCCCTGGACGCCGTGGGGGAACGCTGGAGTCTCCTGATCGTCCGTGAACTCCTCGGCGGCCCGCGCCGCTACACCGACCTGCACGCCGACCTGCCCGGCGTCAGCACCGACATCCTCGCCAGTCGTCTGAAGCAGCTGGAGGGCGAGGGGTTGGTCGAACGCCGCCGCCTGGAGCGGCCCGCCAACGCCACGGTGTACGAGCTCACCGGGCGCGGCGCCGCGCTGCGGCCGGTGGTGGCCGCGCTGGGCGAGTGGGGGCTGGACGCGCTCGGTGAGCAGCGGCCGACGGACGCGGTCCGGGAGCACTGGGTGACGGGCGTCCGCTGACCGCTGCGGTGCAGCGCAGCGGTGCGCCGGCCGGCGATCACGGGCGCGACCGCACTGGGGGTATACCTGTTGACGCGTCAGGGGAGCGGTTCTTAGCGTCGCCGGGGCGATCGCGGGCGCGGTCGGCCGCAGGCTGTGCCCCGACCGGCAGGAGAACGTGTGCTGTACCGCCCCAGTGTTGAGTCCGATCTGCCCGAGGTGGCCGGCTGCGTGCTGCCCGCCCCGTTCGACCGGGTGTCCGCCTCGGTCTACCGCGCCCGGGCGGCGGAGGGGGTCTACCGGCCCGAGCACACCTGGATCGCGGTGGACGACGACGGCCGGGTGGTCGCCCGCGCCGTCTGGTGGGCCCCCGGCGGCGGGGTGCCGGAGGTGCTGGACTGCCTGTGGGTCGATCCGGCGGTGCCCGACCCGGCGGCGGTGGGGGGGCTCGCTGCTCCGTGCCGCCCATGCTTCGCTCGGCGCCGTGCCCGAGTACCAACTGATGCTGCCGCCGGGGTGGGAGGCGGACGCCTCGGTCGTGGCCCAGGTGGAGTGGCGCCGGGCGGCGGCGGCCTCGGCCGGGCTGACCCGGGAGCTGGAGCGGCTGCGGTTCGAGTGGCGCCGGCCGGGGGCGGTGCCGCCGCCGGCCGACGGGCGGCTGCGCTTCGGGCCGGCCTCCGACGAGGTGTTCCGCGAACTCTTCGCCTCGGTCGCGGTGGGGAGCCTGGACGACTTCACGCAGCGGGACGTTGCCCGTTGCGGGATCTCGGAGCACGCCCGCGAAACCCTCGACTACTACCGCTCCCTCCCGGGCAACCGCTCGTGGTGGCGGGTGGCCCGCACGGCGGAGGGGCAGTTGGCCGGGTTCGTCATACCCTCGGCGAACGACGGCGGCCCGGTGGTGGGGTACCTGGGCGTGCTGCCCGCACTACGCGGCCACGGCCTGGCCGACGAACTGGTGGCCGAGGCCACCCGCTCCCACGCAGCCCGTGGCGCGGACCGCGTCCGGGCGGACACCGACTCGCTGAACGCCCCCATGGCGGCGGCGTTCCTGCGGGCGGGCTACCGGGTCACGGCTGCACGGCTGGTGCTCTCGGCCCGTGGTGGCGAGGGCTGAGGCCGCGCCTGCCCTAGACAGCCGGCCGGCTCGGTTCGTAGCGGGCGCGCCGCGCGAC
The DNA here is from genome assembly GCF_040296285.1 of Kitasatospora sp. NPDC002227. Taxonomy (NCBI): domain Bacteria; kingdom Bacillati; phylum Actinomycetota; class Actinomycetes; order Kitasatosporales; family Streptomycetaceae; genus Kitasatospora; species Kitasatospora sp. NPDC002227. The sequence continues at coordinate 249,388 of NZ_JBEOWY010000003.1, read as the reverse complement.
GGGGCGAAAGCCCAGACCGAGGAAGAGCGCGGCGGAGGCGGGATTGTTCACGTTGACGTCGAGGAGGACTTCGGTCTCGCCGCCGGACCGCATCCGTGACAAGGCCGCAACGGCGAGAGCGCGCCCGAGGCCCCGGTGGCGGTTCTCCGGAACGACCCCCACCTGGATCAGGAAGCCCCGGCCGCAGGTGACGAAGCCGAGCGGAGCGCCCGCCGACGAACAGGCCAGCAGCGAGTACTGCGGACAGAATTCGCCCCCGGCCGTCCAGGCCGCCCACTGCGGCTCGGTCCAGCCCGGGTAGCCGGGGCGGTCGGCGAACGCGGAGCGGTAGGCCGCGAAGAAGGCGCCCCGCCTCGCCTCGCTCCACTCCTCGAGCTCGACCTCCGCCGGAACGGAGGCCTCGGGGAGGGGAGTGTCCAGGCTTCGCCGCATGACATCCTCCGCGAACGTTCGGCGCAGGCCCCGTGAGCGGAAGAGCTCGGCCGCGCCGGCGCTCAGGTACTCCGTCTCGACCCGGACCGCACCGGCCCGCCGACGAGCCGTCGTCAGCAGCCGGTCGAGCAGGGCCGCCCCCAACCCTCGGCCGCGATGCACCGGATCGACCTGACCGGTCACCACGGTGGCTCCCACAACGTCGCGGACGGAGCCGGCCGCGACCAGTCCGTCGTGGCGGCGAGCGCCGACGGCTGTCACTCCGTCACCGAGGTACCGCTTCGCGAGGAAGCCCCGTGAGGCCGTGGCCGGCCACCCGCCGTCCGCGGTGAGGCAACGCCCATAGAGCTCGACGACGGAGTGCAAGTCCGCAGCCGAGAGCTCGGCCCACTCCACGCTCACACGTCCTCCTCCGGGCGGCGGCTGTCATCGACAACTCCAGCGTGACGGTCGCACAGCTCAAACCCCTCGATTGCCGCGAGATCGGCATGTCACTTCCGCCTGCTGTGCCACAGGCTCAGCCGGGTCAGTCGAGGCCTTCGACAATGCGGAAGTCGCGCTCGACGCCGTCGGAGAGGGCGACCAGTGCTTCCTGGTAGGCCGCGCTCTCGCGGGCCGCGACGGCCTGCTCGAAGCTGTCGAACTCGATCAGGACGGTGCGCTCGGCAATTCCGGCGTCGTACGCGACGACCCGACCGCCACGGACGAAGGTCCGACCGCCCGCGGCCTTGACGGCGGGAGCGGCCAGCTTGTTGTAGGCAGCCAGCTTCTCAGGGTCCGAAGTGGTGCGGTAGATGCTGACCCAGTAGCCCTTGGGCATGGAACCTCCACTGTTGGGACGAAGCGCATCTGGTTTACGGGTTGGTCTCGGACGAGCGTCGGCGGGCGAGTGCGAGGCTTGTCAGCGTAGTGATCGCCATGGCGCCGATGCCGACCAGCGCGGCGGTGGTGTAGGCGCTGTCGTCGGGGAAGAGGCGGCCGGGGCCGGTGCCCGCGGCGAGGATCAGGCCGCCGATCGCGCTGCCCAGGGAGTACCCGACGCTGCGGACGACGTAGTTGAAGCTCATGGCGCTCGACGTCTCGCTCTTGGGGGTGGCGGCCAGGATGACGCCGGGCATCGCCGCCGAGAAGCCGCCGACGCCGAAGCCGAGCACGCCCATCGCGGCGAACAGTTCGGCCAGGTCCGACCTGGCCGCCGCGAACAGGGCGAACCCGCCGCCGACCACGACGGCGCTGCCGGCCAGGACCACGGGGGCGGCGATCCGCGTCCGGACCCGCGGCGTGAGCTTGCCGGCGGCGAACCCCAGCACCGAGAACGGGATGAGGACCAGCCCGGCGACGAAGGTGGTCAGCCCGAAGCCGTAGCCGGCGCCGTGCGGCGTCTGCGCGTACCGGGTGATGAGCGTGAGCAGGAGGTACATGCCGATCCCGCCGACGAACATGGCCAGGTTCGCCCCGGCGACCGCCGGGTGCCGCACCGCCCGCACACCGACCAGGGGTGTCGGGCTGCGCAGCTCGATGACGGCCCAGATGCCGAGCAGCACCACCGCGACGACGGCGAGGCCCGCTGCCACGGCGAGGTGCTGGCTCCACAGATTCCGTTCGCCCGCGAGGAACAGCACCAGGAACAGCGCAGTGGCCAGGACGACCGCGCCGGCCACGTCCACGTGGGCGGAGCGGCCTTCGGGGGCTTCGGGCATCGAGCGCCACGCGGTCAGGAGGGCGGCCGCGGTGACGACCAGGCCGAGGCCGTAGGCGGCCCGTACCCCGCCGAGCTCGGCGAGCAGCGCGGCCAGCGGGTAGCCGACGCCGGCCCCGATGATCGAGACCACCGAGATCAGGGCGATCACGCTCGCGCTGCGCTCCTCGGGGAGGTGGTCCCGGGCCACGCCCATCATCAGCGCGGTCAGCCCGAGCCCGACGCCCTGGGCCGCCCGGCCGGCCAGCAGCCACCCGAACGGCAGCGGCAGCACGGTGAGCGCGCTGCCGGCGACGACGACCGCCAGCGTGGCGAGTATCGTGGCCCGCCGGTGCGGGCCGGCTCCGAGCCGGCCCAGGACGGGCGTGGCGACGGCGCCGCTGAGCAGCGCGACGGTCAGCGTCCACTGCGCGCTGCCGAGCGAGACGTGGAAGGAGGTCGCCACGCTGGTGATGAGCGGCGTCCCGAGGCTGCCGACCGCCGCCACGACCAGGGCGATGAACATCAGGGCGGGGACCAGCAGCCGCGCCTCGGAGCGCGCCACCGGGACTGCCTTCACCGTGACCGGGCCGACCGGCTGCCCGGTCACTGCTTCGGCCCTTCGCGGTCCTGGCTCTCGAGCTCTGCCAGATGCTTCAGTGCCGGAAGGGCCGCCACCAGCGCCTCGACCTCGTCGCCGGTGAGCTCGCCGATCAACCGCTCGAACGCGTGGACGCCCGTCCGGCGCCGCGTCCGGACGTAGGCGGCGCCGGCCTCGGTCAGGCACACCAGCGTGACCCGCTTGTCGGACGGGTCGCCCCGCCGCTCGACAAGGCCGGACCCCTCCATCACCCGGACCAGGGTGGTCATCGCGGGCTGGGTGACGCCCTCGACCGCGGCCAGATCGGTGATGCGGCGCGGTCCGGTCCGGTCCAGGGTGGCCAGGGTGGCGGCGGACGTCAGGCTCATGTCCCGGGGCAGGCGCCTCGCGGCCCTGGTGGCCAGGCCGTAGAGGGCTGCACCGACGGCGGCGGACGCGCCAGGAGCGGTGTCTTGATGACTCATGCTCGAAGCATAGCAATTTTATATTCACAGCTTATGGAAGTGGGGGTTCGGCGCAGACCGTCGCCACCGAGGATTGGCCGAGCGACCGGACAATGAGCCCATGGACATAGGACCAGGCGCGATCGAGGACGTCCCTCTGGGTGCACTCTTCCCTCGGCTGTCGGCTGCTGACGTTGAATCACTGCAGCGCGCGGTCGGCAGCCTCGGCGCGGCTCGGCCTGGGAATGTCGTCAAGGGCTGGGACTGGTTCCCAGGGCACGAGGTCTTCGCGGGGCCGGAGTCCCGGACGTGGGTGATCCTGATCCTGTGTGTTGTTCAGCCGTCGGGGGACAGTGACTGGCTGGAGTTCCAGCTTCAAGTGGGCTGGACCGACCAGGGTCAGTACGAGGTGGCCACCTCGGTCAACGTGGGCTGTTGGTGCGAGGCCGACCACGGCACCCACGACGCCGACGTCCTCAGGTTCGTCGTCGGTGACGAGATCTCCCTGCCCCATGCCTTCGAAGCCTGCGCTGACCGCATGGCGAACTGGCTGGCCGATCCTCGCGACGCAGACCTCTGGCGAGCCCGGGCGGACTTGCCGACGCGCCAGGTCAGTTGAGGGCGGCAGCGAACTCCGCGAGGGCGGTGAAGTCGGTGGGGCGGAGGCCGAGGCGGGGGTTGACGTGGTGGAGGAGTGCGGGGGCGGGGTGGTGGGTGGTCACGTGGGTGTGGTCGGCGGGGGACTGTTCGTCGTCCACCCAGGCGAAGGGGCGGCCGGCGGCGTAGGTGATCAGGTGGTCGGTCTTCCAGTGGACGAGGTCGGGGCGGTGTCGGTGGAGGGTGTCGCCGAAGTCGACGTGGGGGAGGTCGGGGAGGCCGAGGACGGGGCCGATCCACCGGTTGGCGGTGGCCATCCAGGTGGTGGCCCAGCAGAGGTCGTAGGGGAGGGCGAGGAGGGCCGGGCCGTGGGTGGGGTCGAGCCAGACACGGAGGGGGCGGTGGCGCTCCCAGGCGGTGGTCGGGCGGGGGACGCGGATGGTGGTGTGGCCGGCGGGGCGGCGCTCGGGTTGGGCGGCGTAGGGGTTGAGGGGGCCGTCGACGTCGAGGAAGAGCAGGGGGCGGTCAGCCATGGCACTTGAGCTTGATGAGTAGGGCGTCGTCGGGCAGCGAAGTCAGGTAGCCGCCGATGTCGCGCTGGTAGCGGTTGCCCTCGTCCAGGTGTGGGCAGGTCTCCGCGGCCTCGCAGTGGCCGTGGACGGGGAAGGTGCCGTCTTCGATCCACCAGCCGTCGAGGGTCAGCAGGTCGGGCTGCGGGAGGAGGTCGGTCATGCGGGCCACGAAGCTCGGCCGGGGGCCGTCGAGGGTGTCGAGGAGACCGGCCTGCTGGTAGTGCCAGGCGATGGTGTGCAGGCCGGGGATCTGGCTGAGTGGGTCTGCGGTGAAGGCCTGGAGGAGCGGTTGGGCGGCGAAGTCGTGCCGGAGCCGCTCGGCCGGGTACCCCTGAGGGTCCGCCTGGTGGCGCGCCCAGAAGGCCGACCACGGTTGGAGCGGTGGGTGGTCGGGCTTGAGGTGCTGCCAGAAGTCCCACGGGTCGCCGGCGCGGCTGCGGACGGCGGTGACCCGGTCGGAGAGCTCGCGGAACTCGGTGAGGTCAAGGAGACCGCGGGGGCCGCCGGCGCACTGGCCGGGGAGGCTGGGGAGCGGGGTGCCGTCGTAGTGGGGGTCGTCGTGGACCAGCCGGGGGCTGTCCTCGTGGCCGGGCAGCGGGCTGAAGCCGCTGCCGTCGCTGCCGCCGCGGATCGCCCACCAGTCCCAGATGTAGCGCCAGCGCGGGTTGGCGTCCATCCGGAAGGGGGCCATCGCCTGGTCGAGGGCGGCGCGGAGGTCGTGCCGGGCTTCGGCGGGGAGGCAGACCACGACTCGGATGCCGGCCATCTACTCGGCTCCCGGCGGGCGGGGAGAGCAGGTCGGGAACAAGGAGGGCCTCCGGAGGCGAGGTGGGGCCGGTCGGCCCGGGTGGGCCGACCGGTGAGGGGTGGTCAGGCGGGTATGAGGGTGGCGAGGAGGCGCTGCTCCTCGGCCGGGGTGAGGCCCTCGGGGGTGGGAAGGCCTCGGGCGGTGTCCCAGGCGAGGGTGTCGGTGAGAGTCTCGGGCAGGGGGCGCAGTTGGAGACCGGCGGCGCGGGCGCGGGTGGTGTCGACCTGGTTGATGGCGGTGCAGTCGGGGTCGGCGATCCACATCGGGACGCCCATCCAGGGGTCGGCCCCGGCGGCGAGCAGGGCGGGGGTGGGGGCCCAGACCGGGGTGGCGGTCGAGGCGGTGACGGTGCGGCAGGCCTCGAAGAACTCGCCGAAGGGCTGGGGGAGGCCGGTGGTGTGGAAGACGCCGTCGAGGCCGGAGCGGATGCAGGTGAGGATCCACCGGGCCACGTCGCGGACGTCGATGAACTGGGCGAAGTCCGCCGGATCACCGGGGAGCAGGACCCGGCCGCCGCGGGCGAAGCGGCGCGGCCAGTAGGCGAACCGGTCGGTGGGGTCGTGCGGTCCGACGATCATGCCGGGGCGGATCACGGTGGCGGCGGGGCTGAAGGCGGAGAGCACGAGCCGCTCGCAGGCGGCCTTGCGCGCCCCGTACAGCTCGTGCGGCGGCTGCCCGTCGCGGAGCTCGAGCACGGTGCCGGTCTCGCACTGCGGGGTGCGCTGGTCGGCGAGTACGGAGAGGGAGGAGACGAAGACGTACCGCCCGACCCGGCCGTGGAGCGCCTCGGCCGAGCGGGCCACCACCTCGGGGTGGTAACCCGCGACGTCGACCACGGCGTCCCACCGGCGGCCGTCGAGGGCGGCGAGGCTCTCGGTGCGGTCGCCGAGGACGGTTTCGGCGTCAGGGAACAGGCCGGGGGCGGTGAGGCCCCGGTTGAAGAGGGTGACCCGGTGGCCGTCGGCCAGGGCGGACTCGACCAGGGCACGGCCCAGGAAGCGGGTGCCGCCGAGGACGAGCAGGCTCAGCGGGCGGGAGGAGGACGTACGAGAGCTGTGCACGGTGTGCGACTCCGGAGATCGTGAAAGGGGATCCGGGCCGCGACGGCGGGCAGGGCCGCTTCAGTCGGTGGCCCGGATGAGGGCATGGCGGAGTAGATTTATGGCGGACATAACCCTCACCTCCTCCTGCATATCGATCAGTTGTGCCAGCTGGGGCCGAAGCTAGCACCGCGCCGGAACGGTGCCAACCGGTTTTTCCGACGCTGGTCCAGAGCGCTGGTCCACAACGCTGATTCAGAGCGCTGGCTCAGAACGCCAGCTCAGGACGTCTCGGCTATCAGGGCGGTGGCGATGCGTCGGAAGCCGAGCCGGGCGTAGATGCGGGCCACCGCTTCGTCGGTCGCGGTGAGGAAGACGGTCTCGACGCCGCCGGCGCGGGCGTCGGCGAGCAGGGCGGCGGTGACGGCCAGGCCGAGGCCCTGGCGGCGGGCGTTCGGGAGGGTGCCGACGCCGACGATCTCGCTCACCGTGCCGACCGGCTGGTGCTGGCCCGAGCCGAGGGCCTGGCCGTCGGCGAGGGCGGCGGCCACGACGGTGTACCCGGCGGTGATGCGCTCGGCCGTCCGGGTGAGCGTGCCGTCCGCCGTCCGGGCGAGGATCTGGGCGGCCAGCTCCTCGGCGCCGCCGGAGCCGACCGCCGTGCCCGGCTCGCCGAAGGCGGCCCACATCACGCCCAACGCGCTTGCCAGCGCCGGGTCCTGCGCGCTGAGCAGCCGCACCACGGCGGTGCGCCCGCCGTCGGGCGCGAGCTCGGCCGGGCGGTCCGGTGCGGCGGCGGGGTCGTGCACCATCAGCGGGTGCTCGTGCACCGTGAGGCCGGAGGCCTCGACGGCCGCCCGCAGGCCCGGAGTCGTCTCGGCCACCCACTCGAAGGCCTCGGGCACGCCGAGCTCCCGCTGCCGGGCCCGGACCAGGTCCACGTCCGCGACGCCCGCCGCCTCCGGCGCGCCGAGCGCGGGGCGCGCGTAGTACGGCCCGCCGGAGCCTTCGCGGACGAAGAGGGTCAGCGGGCCGAAGCGCTCGGCGCGGGCGCCGCTGCGCGGTACGGCGTCGTAGTACTCCTCGATGCGGCCGAGCAGACCGGCCGGGCCGAGCAGGGCGGCCGGGCCGAGCGGAGCGGCCGGGCCGGGGAGGTCAGGGTGCGTCACGGAGGGCATCCAAGCAGCCGCCGCACCCGGACGCCACGGATTTACCGGCCCGGCGGCTGCGCCGTGGTGAGCGCGCACTCCTGGTGCAGCTGGTCGAGCTTGCCGGGCCAGTTGCGGGCGTTGGCCTGGCGGCGGGCGTCGATCTCCTCGAAGGGGAGGCCGAGCCGGGCGAAGCCGCTCTCCAGCACGGTGAGGCTGGTCGCACCGGCGGCCGGGGCGAGGGTGAACTCGACCAGGGTGGAGTTGTGCTCGGTGGGCTCCTCGCCCGCCGGGCCCTGGGACCAGCGCCAGGAGAGGGTGTGCGGCGGCTCGACCCGGATCAGCCGGGCGGGCAGTGCGCCGTGCACGCCGTGGTCGAAGAGCAGCAGCCCGCCGGGCCGCAGGTCGAGCCGGACGGGCTCGCCGCCGCCGAACCAGCGGCCCAGGAAGGAGGGCTCGGTCAGCACCGCCCAGACCCGCTCGGGCTCGGCGTTGATCACGAGGGTGCGCGCGATGGCGTCGGAGAGCACGGGGACCTCTTCTCGTCGGATGTGCTACCCAAGGGTTGCACTTCGGCGCAGTGAGGCGCAACCTGTTTGTTGCACGTGGAGGTGCCGGGTCCGCGGGCCGGGACGGCCTGCGAAGATCGGGGGATGGACAACGACACCGACCTCCGCAGGTTCGCCAGCTACGTCGCCGTCGGTGACTCCTTCACCGAGGGGATGTGCGACGAGCTGCTGCCCGGCGGCCAGTACCGGGGCTGGGCCGACCGGGTCGCCGCCGCGCTGGCCGCCGAGCAGGCGGGCGGGGAGGGCTTCCGGTACGCCAACCTCGCGGTGCGCGGCAAGCTGATCGGCCAGATCCACGCCGAGCAGATCGACCGCGCGGCCGCGATGGGCGGCGAACTCGTCACCCTGGCAGGCGGGTTGAACGACGTGCTGCGCCCCGGCTGCGACATCGAGCAGGTGGAGAAGCTGCTCGGCTCCTGCGCCGAGGCGCTGCTCGCGGACGGCGCCACGGTGGTGATGTTCACCAGCACCGACCCGGCCCGCCGGATGGCCGGCGGCGCCCGGCTGCTGCCCACGATCCTGCGGATGAAGGCGTACGTCGAGGGGCTCGCCAAGCAGCACCCCCGGCTGCTGGTGGTCGACCTGTTCTCGGCCCCCTGCTTCGACGACCGCCGGCTCTGGGACGAGGACCGGCTGCACCTCTCGCCCGAGGGTCACCGCCGGGTCGCCGCGGCCGTGCTCGAGGCGCTCGGCCGCCCGGCCGGCTTCGACTGGCGCGCCCCGCTGCCCCCGGCCGCCCCGCGCGGCCGCGCCGAGCAGCTCCGCGCCGACCTGCACTGGCTCCGCCTGCACCTCGGCCCCTGGATCGGCCGCCGCCTCACCGGCCGCTCCTCCGGCGACGGCCGCCCGCCCAAGCGGGCCGAACTGCTCCCGTACGAGGGCTGACACCCTCAGGCGAGGGGCGTGAGGAAGAACCAGAGGTGGCCGAAGGGGTCGCGGACGGTGGACTGGCGGGCGCCGTACGGCATGTCGGCGGGCGCGGCGAGGAGTTCGGCCCCGGCGGCGGTGGCCCGGGCGGTGAGCGCGTCCACGTCGGGGACGTACACGTGCAGCAGGACGTTCGGGCTCGCGGGCGGGGTGTGCGGGGTCTCGGCGTCGCCGAGCATCACGGTGGAGCCCTGGATGCTGAGTTCGGCGTGGGTGATCCGCCCGTCCGGGCCGTCGAGCCGGAACAGCTCGGTGGCGCCGAAGGCCTCGGCGTAGAAGGTGATCGCCTGGGCGGCGCCGTCGACCAGGATGTGCGGGACGACCGAGTACTGGTAGTGCTCCGGGATCTTCATGGCAAGAACGCTAGGAGCCGGCGGGCACCCGGCACATCGGCCGGAGGGCCCGGGGGCGCCCGCCGAGGACCTAGGACCTCGGTAGGGTGCCGGGAGGACGACCAGGAGGTGGGTGCGGTGCGGATCGTGGTGGACGATCTCTCGGGGCCGGAGATCGCGGAGTTCCTGGCCGAGCACCTGCGGGAGATGCGGTCGATCAGCCCGCCGGAGAGCAAGCACGCGCTGGACCTCGACGGGCTGCGGCGCCCGGAGGTGACGTTCTGGTCCGTGCTGGACGAGACGGCGGACGGCCCGGAGTTGGTGGGCTGCGGCGCGCTCAAGCAGCTGGGCGAAGGCCATGCCGAGCTCAAGTCGATGCGTACCGGCGCCCGGCGCAAGCGCAGCGGAGTCGCCTCCCTGCTGCTCAGTCACATCATCGCCCAGGCCCGGAGCCTGGGGTGCACCCGGCTGAGCCTGGAGACCGGCTCGGCCGAGTTCTTCCGGCCCGCGCGGGAGCTGTACCGCAAGTTCGGCTTCGAGGAGTGCGGACCCTTCGGGGAGTACCGGCCGGATCCGCACAGCACCTTCATGACCAGACCGCTCTGACCGGTCAGTCGTGGTCGTAGACGGTGACGGACAGGCCGGCGGAGACCAGGCGGTCCGTCAGGAGCGGCTCGACGCGCTCCCACCTGCCGCCGGCCAGGCCGCAGCCGATGCGGGGGAGGTGGACGGAGGCCTCGAGCTCGAGCGCGCGCGGGGCGAGCCGGGCCAGGGCGGCATCGATGGCCTCGTAGCGCACCGGGACGCCCTTGCTGCCGGTGCGGATGCCGCGCTGGCCGACCAGGTTCGCCACCCAGACGGTGCGCTCGACCTGGACGAGCTGCAGCGCGCCCAGGCCGAAGTCGTTGCCCGCCCGCTCGCGGTGCCAGCGCCGGTAGGCCGCCTCCGGCTCCGGCCAGCGCCGGGACATCGCGAGCACGAAGCCCTTCCCCCAGCCGCCCAGGTCGTTGCAGACGTGCGCGATGATCTTCGGCCCGGCGGCCTGGGGCTGGGTCGCGTCGCCTCGGACGTACCGGATGCTCATGGTGATCACCGTAGTGACCGGGACCGACAGTCAGTCGGTCAGGGTGATCCGGATCGCGACGGTGCCGTCCTCGCCACGGCGCAGCCGGCTGCCGAGGAGGGTGAGGCGGCCGATCAGGCCGTACTTGCGCTGGAGCAGGCGGCGGTAGGCGGCGCGGGTCTCGGGGCCGCAGATCTCGGCGGTGGCGGGGACGGACTCGCCGGTGGGGCGGCCGCGGACGTCGCAGGGGCCGACCAGGACGTCGGGGCGGTTGCGGATCCGCTTGACCTTCCAGGAGTCGGCGACCGTCCAGATGCCCAGGGCGTCGCCGTCCGGCACCACCCAGACCGGGGTGGGGACGGCGGTGCCGTCCTTCCTGAACGTCGTGACGAGGAGGTACTCGCCTGCCCCGAGTGACTGGAGTGGTGACTGAGTCATGTCGCGAGTCTAGACAGCCGGTGGCGGATCGGTTGCGCGAGTGAACTCGCGTCGCGGACAGGGAAATTCATCGCAAAGTCGGAGCGCGAAGGCTTGTCTGCACATCCTCAATCCCAGAAGGATGGCCAGCGCTCGACGGCAACACCCTGCCCTCACCCCTCTCCCCGACGAGGAGTACGCCCCGTGCGCGCCAAACTCCTGACCTCCGCGGCCGCCACCCTCGGCCTGCTGGCCGGTCTCTGCGGCCTGGTCACCACCCCGGCCACCGCCGCGGTCACCACCCAGGCCACCGCCGCAGCCGCCACCGTGCCCCGGCCCGACCACGTGGTGGTCGTGGTCTTCGAGAACACCTCGGAGGGCTCGATCATCGGCTCTCCGGACGCCCCGTACTTCAACCAACTGGCGAACAGCGGGGCGAACTTCACCAACTCCTTCGCCATCGAGCACCCGAGCCAGCCGAACTACCTGGACCTCTTCTCCGGTTCCAACCAGGGCGTCACCGACGACTCCTGCCCGCACACCTTCTCCACCACCAACGAGGCCGCCCAGCTGATCGCCAAGGGCCTGAGCTTCACCGGCTACTCGGAGAACCTGCCCTCGGCCGGCTCCACCGTCTGCACGGCGGGCACCAGCGGCTACGCCCGCAAGCACAACCCCTGGGTGAACTTCACCAACGTGCCCGCGGCCGACAACCAGCCGTTCTCCGCCTTCCCCACCGACTTCACCCAACTGCCCACCGTCTCCTGGGTGATCCCGAACCTCTGCGACGACATGCACGACTGCTCCACCGCGACCGGTGACAGCTGGCTCAAGGCCCACCTGGACAGCTACGTGCAGTGGGCGAAGACCCACAACAGCCTGCTGATCACCACCTTCGACGAGGACGACAGCACCACCAGCGCCAACCAGATCGCCACCATCTTCAACGGCCAGTCGGTCAAGCCCGGCACCTACACCGAGCACGTCGACCACTTCGGCGTGCTGCGCACCATCGAGGACATGTACGGCCTCCCGTACGCCGGTTCGGCCGCGAGCGCCACCTCGATCACCGACGTCTGGAACACCTCGACCGGCGGCGGCAGCGTCTCGGTGACCAACCCCGGCAGCCAGACCGCCACGGCCGGCACCGCCGCCTCGCTGCAGCTCGGTGCCTCGGACACGGCCGGCGGCACGCTCAGCTGGAGCGCGAGCGGCCTGCCCGCCGGGCTGACGGTCAACGCGGGCACCGGGCTGGTCTCCGGCACGCCGACCACCGCCGGGACGTACACCGTGACCGTCACCGCGACCGACTCGACCGGCCCGAGCGGCAGCGCGACCTTCACCTGGACGGTCAACCCGGCCCAGGGCGGCGGCTGCACGGCCGCCCAACTGCTCGGCAACCCGGGCTTCGAGACCGGCAGCGCCGCGCCCTGGACGGCCAGCAGCGGCGTGATCGACAACTCCTCCAGCGAGGCCGCGCACAGCGGCAGTTGGAAGGCCTGGCTGAACGGCTACGGCAGCGCGCACACCGACACGCTCAGCCAGACCGTCACCGTCCCGGCCGGCTGCACCACCGCGAGCCTGACCTACTGGCTGCACATCGACACCGCCGAGACCGGCTCCACCGCGTACGACAAGCTCACCCTCACCGCCAACGGCACCACGGTGGCGAGCTACTCCAACGTGAACGCCGCGAGCGGCTTCACCCAGCGGACCGTCAACCTCGCGGCCTACGTGGGCAAGAGCGTCACGCTCAAGTTCACCGGCGTCGAGGACTCCAGCCAGCAGACCAGCTTCGTCATCGACGACGCCGCGCTGAACGTGAGCTGACCTCGGCCCGGACGCTCCCGGGAGGTCCGAGGACTTCCCGGGAGCGCGGTCTTCGGGTGAACTGGTCATCGGCGCAGGAGGTGCCATGGAGCTGGCCGGGCGGGACTGCCGGGGGGTCGAGGTCGACCGGGTGGGTGCGCTCTGGCGGGCCCGCCGGCCCTCGCACCCGGGGCTGGCCGCGCACCTGACCGAGCGGGCCGGCTACTGGGAGGCCGTCGCACAGCCGTACCGGGTGCGGTTGGTGCCGATGCCCCGGGTGGTCATGATGATCAACCTCGGGCGTCCGTTCACGGACTTCCACCGCCCCGGGGTGGCGGGTTCGGCCACCGGGCGGATCGGTTCAGTGGTCGCGGGCCTCGCCGACGGCCCCGAGGAGTGCGAGCACCCCGGCGGCAAGGAGGCGATCCGGCTGGAGTTCACGCCGCTGGGGGCCTACCGGCTGCTGGCCCGCCCGATGGCGGAACTCACCAACCGGGTGGTCGGGTTGGCCGAGGTGCTCGGGCCGCGCGGCGAGGAGCTGGTGGAGCGGTTGGCCGCCACCCGCAGCTGGTCGGCCAGGTTCGACCTGCTCGACCGGGCACTGCTCGACCGGCTGGCCGGTGCCACCTGCCCCGCCTGGCAGGTCGAACGGGCCTGGGGGCTGCTGGCCGGCTCCGGCGGCCGGAGCCCGGTGAGCCGCGTCGCCGCCGAGGTGGGGTGGAGCCCAGGGCACCTGACCAGGGTCTTCACCCGGCAGGTCGGTCTGGCGCCGAAGAAGGCCGCCCGGGTGCTCCGCCTCGACCGCACGGTGCGGGTGCTCTCCGCCGGAGCGCCGAGCCTGGCCGCGGCCGCCGTCCAGTGCGGATTCACCGACCAGTCCCACCTCACCCACGAGTTGGGCGCACTGGCCGGCCTCACCCCCGGCGCGCTGCTGGTCACCGGCCGGAGCGGACCCGACCTTGACCTGTGAGCGCGGATTTCTACAATCCCCCGTCGCCCGTGCGCCGTTACGGTCCCCGTACCGAACTCCGGCAGGCCGGAAGGGTGCGAGGGAGTGGACCGATGACATTCATGGATCTGTTGTTCTGGGCGGCCGTCGCGTGGGGGGTCTCCCGGCTGCTGCGCCGCAAGCGGGACTGGAGCGGCGGGACGTACCCGGGGAACGACGACGGGAGCGGGGCCGGGTCCGGCTGCGGGGGCAGCGGGGGCAGCGGGGGCGGCGGAGGGGGCTGCGGGGGCTCGGGCGGATGCGGCGGGGGGTGCGGTGGCGGTGGGAGCTGAGCCGGACGGCGGCCCGTCGGGGTGGTGGTTCGACCGGCGGACGGCGCGGGTGCGGGTGGCGGTCGAGGCGCTCGAACTGCCCCCGGCGGTCTTCCGGACCTGTCCGTTCGAACCCCGGGAGCTGATCGAGACCGGCCTGCGGCAGTGGCTGCGCTGCTGCGGGGCGGCCCTGCTGGACCGTCAGGTGATCGGGATGCCCTCGTACGCCGTGGACGAGGCCTGGCACGGCCTCATCCTGTGCACCGGCCGCTACCAGGCGTTCTGCCGGGCCGCCTACGGGCGGTTCCTGCACCACCACCCCGAGGGCGGCGCACCGCCCGGTGCGGCGCGGCGCTCGGGGTCGATGCACGAGCAACTGCGCCGCACCGCCGTGGCCTGGTCGCTGGTGGCCCGGCCCGGAGAGGAGTGCGTCCTGTGGGACCTGGACGCCCGGGTCGGCGCCCCCGGCTTCGCGGGGCAGGGGGTCCAGGCCGCGCCTAGGCCACCCGGATCGGCCCCCGGGCCAGCTGGGAGGCCGGCAGAGCGGCGGGCACCGGCGTGACACTGGCCCGCCACAGCCGGGTCGCCGAGCAGAGCGCGGCGGCCAGCAGCAGGGCGTTGCGCAGCACGATCACCACCGTGGGCTGCCAGCCGCCGTGAATCTGAGCGTCGAAGAACAGCGGGTAGTCGACCGTGGTGACCCCGACCGTGAGCAGCACCAGCAGCGCCGTCGGCCGCTGCGAGGAGCCCCGCACGGTGAGGCAGACCGCGCACAGCCCGATCAGCCAGATCAGGTACTGCGGGCTGATCACCCGGCTGGTCACGGTGAAGAGCAGCACGGCGGTGAGCGCCGCGTCGTACGGGGTCGCGGCGCTCCAGCGGCGGGCGCGGAAGCGCCAGAGCAGCAGCCAGCCGAAGGCCAGGCCGGTCAGTGCGAGCGAGGCCTTGGCGACGGTCTGCACGTGCGGACCGAGGAACTCCAGCGAGCCGTAGTGCTGGTCGACGTCCCCGGGCCAGCCGAACAGCCGGGCGACCTGCAGCACGCTGCCGCCGAGCGACTCGATCTCCACGCCCCGGCCCTGCTGGGCGCCGAGGAAGTCGAAGGCGCCGTCGAAGAGCGTGCAGAGCACGAGCAGCAGCGCGAGGGCCGAGCAGCACAGGGCGGTCCAGGCCTGGCGGGTGCCGCGCCCGCGCGGGGTGCCGAGCACCACCAGGGCCGGCCAGACCTTCACCATGGCGCCGAGCCCGGCCAGCGCCCCGCCGAAGCGCGGGCGGCTGGGCAGCAGCAGCACCGAGGCCATCGCGAGCGCCGTCACCGGCAGGTCGTAGCGCCCGTACGGGAGGCCGAGCAGCAGCGGCAGGGCGAGCGCCCAGAGCCAGGCCCCGGCGGTGGAGCGGCCCCGGTGCAGGCCGCCGCTGCGGCGCAGCGAGACCCGCACCAGCAGGGCCTGGGTGACGCCGTCGGTGAGCAGCATCAGCAGGGCGAAGGCCTGCAGGTAGCTGAGGAAGGGCAGCAGGCCGGGGGCGAGCATGGCCAGCGCCGCGCCGGGCGGGTACTGCCAGGTGACGTCCCCGGTCGGGAAGTGGCCCTGGACCAGGATCTCGTACCACTGGTGGTAGGTGCGGTAGACCTCGATCGCCTGCTCGGCCTTGCCGGAGCGGATCATGCCCACCATCACCAGCCGGCTGGCCAGCCAGTAGCCGGTGAGGGCCAGTGCCTCGCGTGGCCAGGTGGCGGGGTTGGTCCAGCGGAACGGGCCGGCCTGTGGGATGCCCCACGGGGTGACCGGCGTCGGGGCCTGCGCCACCATCGCCTCCACGAGCACTGTGCAGATATGGTCGGATTGTCCGGTGTGACGGCACCCACCGGGCCCCGCCACCCCGGGTACAACGCGCCACGCCGCCCCGAGGGCACGACCCTGCCCTTCCCGGGCCGGGTACCTGCCAGAATGCAGGGCGTGCCCGGGGCTCCCCCCGGGCCGATCCCGACCCCGTATGGAGAAGGTGCCAGGCTTCGTGACCACGCCAGTGAACGTGTCCGTCGAACGCAAGATCGCCGAGGAACTGGGCGTCCGGGACGGGCAGGTGAAGGCCGCCGTCGAGCTGCTCGACGGCGGCGCGACCGTGCCGTTCATCGCCCGTTACCGCAAGGAGGTCACCGGCGAGCTCGACGACGCCCAACTGCGCACGCTGGAGGAGCGGCTGCGCTACCTGCGCGAGCTTGAGGAGCGCCGGGCGGCGGTCCTGGAGTCCGTCGAGGCCCAGGGCAAGCTGGACGACACCCTGCGCGCGCAGATCCTCGCCGCCGACTCCAAGGCGCGCCTGGAGGACATCTACCTCCCCTACAAGCCCAAGCGCCGCACCAAGGCCCAGATCGCCCGCGAGGCCGGGCTCGAGCCGCTGGCCGACGCGCTGCTCGCCGACCCGGGGCTCGACCCTGCCGCGACCGCCGGCGGCTACCTGGGCGAGACTGTGGCCGACGCGCCCGCCGCCCTCGAGGGCGCCCGCGCGATCCTGGTCGAACGCTTCGGCGAGGACGCCGACCTGGTCGGCAGCCTGCGCGAGCGGATGTGGACCCGCGGCCGGCTGGTCGCCACCGTCCGGGACGGCAAGGAACAGGACGGCGCCAAGTTCGCCGACTACTTCGACTTCGCCGAGCCGTACACCAAGCTCCCCTCGCACCGGATCCTCGCCATGCTGCGCGGCGAGAAGGAGGAGATCCTCGACCTGGAACTGTCCCCGCTGGACGGCTCCTCGGACAGCGATCTCCCCGGCGAGAGCGACTACGAGCAGCGCATCGCCGCCCGCTTCGGCATCGCCGACCGCGGCCGCCCGGCCGACAAGTGGCTCGGCGACACCGTCCGCTGGGCCTGGCGCACCCGCATCCTGGTCCGCCTCGGCATCGACCTGCGCACCCGGCTGCGCGCCGAGGCCGAGGAGGAGGCGGTGCGCGTCTTCGCCGCCAACCTGCGCGACCTGCTGCTCGCCGCCCCCGCCGGCACCCGCGCCACCATGGGCCTGGACCCGGGCTTCCGTACCGGCGTCAAGGTCGCCGTGGTGGACGCCACCGGCAAGGTGGTCGCGCACGAGACCATCTACCCGCACCAGCCCGCCAACAAGTGGGACGCCTCGATCGCGACCCTCGCGGCGCTGGCGGCCCGTCATCAGGTCGACCTGATCGCGATCGGCAACGGCACCGCCTCGCGCGAGACCGACAAGCTCGCCGAGGACCTGATCAAGCGTCATCCCGAGCTGAAGCTCACCAAGGCGATGGTCTCCGAGGCCGGCGCCTCGGTGTACTCCGCCTCGGCCTTCGCCTCGCAGGAACTGCCCGACCTCAACGTCTCCATCCGCGGCGCCGTCTCCATCGCCCGGCGGCTGCAGGACCCGCTGGCCGAGCTGGTGAAGATCGACCCCAAGTCGATCGGCGTCGGCCAGTACCAGCACGACCTCAGCGAGGTGAAGCTCTCCCGCTCGCTCGACGCGGTGGTCGAGGACTGCGTCAACGCCGTCGGCGTCGACGTCAACACCGCCTCCGCGCCGCTGCTCACCCGGGTCTCCGGCATCACCGCCGGGCTGGCCGACAACATCGTCGCCCACCGCGACGCCAACGGGCCGTTCCGGACCCGGCGCGCGCTCAAGGACGTGGCGCGGCTCGGCCCGAAGGCCTTCGAGCAGTGCGCGGGCTTCCTGCGCATCCCCGGCGGGGACGACCCGCTGGACGCCTCCAGCGTGCACCCCGAGGCCTACCCCGTGGTGCGGCGCATCCTCGCCGCGACCGGCGGCGACCTGCGGGCGCTGATCGGCAACTCCGCCGCCCTGCGCGCGCTGCGCCCCGGCGACTTCGCCGACGACACCTTCGGCATCCCGACCGTCACCGACATCCTCGGCGAGCTGGACAAGCCCGGCCGCGACCCGCGCCCGGCCTTCAGGACCGCGACCTTCAAGGAGGGCGTCGACAAGATCGGCGACCTGGAGGTGGGCATGGTCCTGGAGGGGGTGGTCACCAACGTGGCCGCCTTCGGGGCGTTCGTCGACGTGGGCGTGCACCAGGACGGGCTGGTGCACGTCTCGGCGCTGTCCAAGAACTTCGTCAAGGACCCGCGGGAGGTCGTGAAGCCCGGCGACATCGTGCGGGTGCGGGTGACCACGGTGGACGTGGCGCGCAAGCGGATCGGGCTGACGCTGCGGCTGGACGACGAGGTGACCGCCGGTGGTCCGGGCGGCTCGGGCCGTGACCGCGATCGTGGCCAGGGTCAGGGGCAGGGCCGTGATCGCGACCGCGACCGCGGCCAGGGTGGCCGTCCGCCGCGGCAGGACCGGCGGGGGCAGTCCTCGGCGCCGGCGCCGGGTGGGGCGATGGCCGACGCCCTCCGCCGCGCCGGCCTGACCAAGTAGCACCGGCGGGCTTGCCCCCGGTCGCTCGTTCAGCGGCCGGGGGCCGCCGCGGCTTCCCTGGACTCGACGGCGAGGCTGATCAGCTCGCCCCACCACGGGGCGCGGCCTCGGACCAGCAGGCGGCGGGCCTCCTCGGCCGGCATCGCGCGGACCTCCACCACCTGCTCGCCGTCCTCCGGGTTGGTGGGGGCGGAGTCGACGGTGACCTCCGCCCAGCCCCAGAGCCAGGCCTTCTCCGGGTGCGGCTGCCAGGGCCGGTACGGCTCGGGGTGGTCGGTGACACAGTGGTGCGCGCCGAGCCAGACGGGCGTGCCGGCCAGCCGCGCGCCCGCCTCCTCACGCAGCTCCCGGGCCAGGCAGGCCTCGACGCTCTCCTCGGCCTCCCGGGTGCCGCCGGGCAGGAACCAGTGCCCCCGGTTGTCCTTGCAGAGCACCACCCGGCCCTGCTCGAAGCCCACCAGGTGGATGTTGGTGATCAGCCCGTCCGGCGGCAGCTGCGCCGAGAACTGCGCGTCGATCCCGCCCCAGGCCCAGCGCTGCGGCGCGTGCAACTGCGGGAACCGGGCCGCCAGGTCCGCGAGTTCCCCTGCTCTCTCCGTGATGTCCGTCATCAGGTGATCGTAGTCCTCCGGCCGGGCGGCGGAGGCCGGTTCGGGGCGGCACGCGGCGGCTTCGTTCGTCGACCGACCGAGACGCTGTCAGCTCGGCCCGCTCACCACTCGGCCTCCTGGTAGTCCTTCAGGAACACCCCGGCGATCGGCTCGCCGGCCTCGCCCCGCACGATCGGGTGGTAGATCCGGGCGGCGCCGTCCACGGTGTCCAGCGGCGGCCGGAACCCCTTGGCGGCGATCCGGGCCTTGCGCGGAGCCGGGTTCTCGTCGGTGATCCAGCCGGTGTCGACCGCGCACATGTACACACCCTGGACGGCGAGTTCGGCCGCACTGGTGCGGGTGAGCATGTTGAGCGCGGCCTTGGCCATGTTGGTGTGCGGGTGGCCGCCGGTCTTGTTGCGGACGGCGAAACGGCCCTCCACCGCGGTCACGTTGACGATGTAGCGCCGCGGCTGCGGGCTGCTCAGCAGTAGGGGCAGCAGACGGTCGCAGAGCAGCGCCGGGGCGACGGAGTTGACCAGCTGGGTCTCCAGCAGCTCCGCCGGGTCGATCTCGCCGAGCCGGGCGGACCAGGAGTTGACCGGCTCGGTGTCCGGCAGCAGGCCGGACTCGGTGGTGAGAACGGCCAAGTCGGCGTTCGGGGACGCGAGTTCCAGGCTCGGCCGGTAGCCGGGGGCGAGCGCGACCTGGGCGGGCAGCGCACCCCGCTCGCCGGCGGTGAGCACCGCGTACGCCTCGGGCGGGCGGCGGACGGTCTGCGCGGCGTTGTTGATCAGGATGTCCAACGGCCGTCCGTCGGTGACCAGTTGCTCGCAGAGGCCGAGCACCTGGCGCGGGTCGCGCAGGTCGATGCCGACCACGGTGAGCCGGTGCAGCCACTCGCCGCTTCCGGGCTCCGCGTGGAAGCGCCGGAGGGCGTCCTGGGGGAAGCGGCTGGTGATGATCAGCTCGGCGCCGTCGCGCAGCAGCATCAGGGCGAGCTGGAAGCCGATCTTCACCCGGCCGCCGGTGAGCAGCGCGCGGCGCCCGCGCAGGTCGGTGCCGAGGGCGCGCCAGTCGGCGTTCTCCACCGCGCAGGCCGGGCAGAGCGAGTGGTAGAAGCCGTGCACCTCCCGGTACCAGCCTTTGCAGACATAGCACTTGTGGGCCCGGCGGTACGAGCCGACCGGCGCGGCGGTGGCCGGGAGCGCGAGCGGCACGTCCTCCGGGCGGTCCAGCGCCCCGGTCACGGTGGCGGCCGCCAACTCGCTGTCCGCGGCGACGGCCTGCGCCCGGTCGAGCCCGCGCCGACGGCGCCGCCCCTCGCGCACGAACACCTCCGCCAGCTTCTCCGCCCGCATCCGCAGCGGCTGGTCGGCGGGCATCGCACGCAGCCGCGCGACCAGCGCTTCGTACGCTGCCAGCTCGTCCTCGGTGACCACGCTTGTCGTGCGCATCTACCCTCCCCATCAGCCGTTTTCCGGGCACCCTAGCGTCGGCGGCCGACAGCCGGCACTCGATTAACCCGCGCGGGTTTTCGACTGTCGGCCCCGCGCCGGTCCTCCGTCGGCTACCTTCGGTACGCCCAAGCGCCGTGATCCACAGATGAGTTCGCGAGCGCACCACACGTACGCTCTCGGGGGTGAGCTGCGAGTGAGCAACCAGATCGTCAAGGCGCTGGAGCACGCGGCCCAGAAGGTCGGTACCGCGATCGCGAAGGATGCGAGCAAGGCCGTCAAGGACCTGTACCACTCGGCGGGCAAGAACCTGAAGAAGGTCGCGGCCAACGTCCGTGAGGTGGAGGAGAAGCACGCCAAGGACCTGGCGAAGGCCTTCGAGGGCGGCAAGGGCGAGGGTCACCACCCGCACGCCCCCAAGGGCGGCGGGCCGAAGGGCCACGGCCACCCCAAGGGGCGCGGCCGCGACCAGGTCAAGGACCCCCGCACCGAGGGCCGCGACCACGGCACCCGCAAATGCCCGGGCGAGCCCGTCGACATCGCCACCGGGCGGATGTTCATCGACCAGACCGACGCGTCCCTGCCCGGCTCGCTGCCGCTGCTGTTCACCCGCAACTTCGAGTCCGGCCTGCTGACCGGCCGCTGGATGGGCCCGAAGTGGCTCTGCACCTTCGACGAACGCCTGGAACTCGACGAGCAGGGCGTCGTCCACATCCGAGCCGACCGCATCACCCAGGCCTTCCCGTACCCCGAACCGGGCGACCCCGTCTATGCCTCCGCCGGCTCCCGCCACGAACTCGCCCTCGAAGACGGCCTGTTCACCGTCACCGACCCGGCCACCGGTCTGGTGAAGACCTTCACCCCCGACGGCGACGAAGCCCTCCTCACCGAAGTCCGCGACCGCCACGGCCGCCACTACACCCTCACCTACGACCCCGACGGCACCCCCCTCTCCATCACCCACTCCGGCGGCTACCGCCTGCTGGTCACCGTCGAACACGCCCGTATCACCGCCCTGCGCCTGGCCACCCCCGACGGCGACGCCCTGCTGACGCGCTACGGCTACACCGACGGCCACCTCAGCTCCGTCTACAACTCCTCCGGCAAGCCCCTGCGCTTCGCCAACGACACCGCCGGCCGCATCCTCTCCTGGACCGACCGCAACAACTCCCAGTACCGCTACAGCTACGACGCCTTCGACCGCGTCACCGACGAAGGCGGCACCGACGGCGCCCTCCGCTTCCACTTCACCTACGGCAGCCCCGACCCCGCCACCGGCCTGCGCGAACACACCGAGACGAACGCCCTCGGCCACACCACCACCTACACGATCAACCACCACGCCCAGGTCGCCGCCGTCACCGACCCCCTCGGCCACACCACCACCTACGAACGCGACGAGTACGACCGCCTGTTGAGCGAGACCGACCCCCTCGGCCGCACCACCCGCTACGAGTACGACGGCGCGGGGGACCCCATCAGGATCACCCGGCCTGATGGTGAACGGATCACTGCCGAGTACGCCGACGGCCTCAGTCTGCCCACCCTCGTCCTCGAGCCGGGTGACGTCGTCTGGCGCCAGACGTACGACAGAACCGGCCTGCGGACATCGCTCACCGGGCCCACAGGAGCGGTCACCACCTACGGTCATGACGAGCTGGGCCATCTGGCCTCGATCAGCGATGCCCTGGGGAACAGCACTTTCATCCGGTGCAACCCGGCGGGCCTACCGGTCGAGATCACCGATCCCTCGGGTGCCGTGACGCGGTACGAGCGCGACTCCTTCGGCCGGGCCACTGCCATCACCGAACCGCTCGGCGGTGTCGTCCGGATGGCCTGGACGGTGGAAGGGAAGCTGAGCTCGCGGACCGCTCCCGACGGGACAACGGAGACGTGGACGTACGACGGTGAGGGCAACCGGCTCACCCACACCGACCAACTCGGGCAGGTGACCGCCTTCGAGTACACCCATTTCGAAACCCTGGCCGCTCGTACCGGCCCTGACGGTGCTCGGCACTCGTTCGAGCACGATGCCAATATGCGGCTGGTCGGAGTCACCAATGCGCTGGGGCAGCAGTGGACTTACCGCTATGACGCTGCCGGACGCCTGGTCGGAGAGTGTGACTTCGCCGGGCGGACGGTCGAGTACCGGTTGGACGCCGTCGGCCAGATTACCGCCCGCACCAACCCGCTCGGCCAGCAGACCCACTACACCTACGACCTGCTCGGCCTGACCACCACCTCGGAGACGGCCGGCCAGATCACGAGTTACCGGTACGACCGAGCTGGGCACCTCGTCCGGGCCACCAGCCCGACCGTCGACCTGGTCCGGGTCGTCGATCCGCTCGGCAACCTGCTGACCGAGTCCGTCAACGGACGTACGCTGACCGTCCGGCGCGACGTTCTCGGTCGCCGTACCGAGCGAACCACCCCGGGCGGTCACACAAGCTCCTGGGTCTACGACGCCTCCGGCCGCCCCACCTCGTTGCGCACCGGCGAGGGAACCATCGACTTCGCCTACGACGACGGCGGACGCGAGCGGCGTCGGACAGTCTCGACAACGCTGAGCCTCGTCAGCATCTGGGACGGCATGCACCGCCTCACCGGCCAGTCCCTCAGCACTGAGTCCGGTCCGCTGCAAGAGCGCCGTTTCAGCTACCGGGCCGACGGCAGGCTCACCTCCGTCGACGATCAGCTCACCGGGCGGCGCTCCTTCGAACTCGACCGGGCGGGCCGGGTCACCTCGGTGAGTGCTGCTACCTGGACCGAGGCCTACGCCTACGACCCCACCGGCAACCTCACCGAGGCGGACTGGCCCGCGGCAGGCGCCACAGCAGCGGCGCTCGGCGCCCGCAGCTATCACGGAACCCAGCTCGTCGGCGCCGGGCGCGTCCGCTACGAGTACGACGCCGCTGGTCGGATCGTCCTGCGCCAGGTCACCCGGTTGTCCCGGAAGCCGGACACCTGGCAGTACAGCTGGGACGCAGCCAACCGGCTCACCCAGGTCACCACCCCTGACGGCACCGAGTGGCGATATCTCTACGACCCGTTCGGCCGACGCATGGCCAAGCTCCGGCTCGCTGCTGACGGCGTCGGTGTCGAGGAGCAGACCGACTTCACCTGGGACGGGTCCGTCCTGGCCGAGCAGATCACCACGGCGGGGTATCTCCCGGGCCCGCACACCCTCAGCTGGGACCACCGGGGCCTCCACCCGATCGCCCAGACGGAACGCATCGCCACGCCTGCGCGGCAAGCCGGATCACCGGACAACGTCGACCGCCGGTTCTTCGCCATCGTCACGGACCTGGTCGGGACCCCGACCGAACTCGTCGATACCGCCACCGCGACGATCGCCTGGCGCGCCAGTACCACTCTCTGGGGGAACACCACCTGGTCCAGTACCAGCGCCACGTACACACCGCTCCGGTTCCCCGGCCAGTACTTCGACCCCGAGACCCGGTTCCACTACAACCTCAACCGCTACTACGACCCGGAGACCGCCCGCTACGTCACGCCGGACCCGCTCGGTCTGGCGCCGGCACCGAACCCGGACACCTATGTCCACAACCCGCACACCTGGTCCGACCCGCTCGGCCTGTCGCCGCACCCGCCGAAGTCGAGGAGCCTCTTCCGAGCGCCGAAGACGGGGACCAAGGCCCAGGCGGAACACGGCCTCGACCCGGGTGCTCACGGTGCCAACGGGCGGCACAGCGGTACCGCCTACCTCGGTGAGACCGGCGGCGTGGCCGGACAGTACGCGGGAAGGACCGGCTTCGAGGACGGCTTCTGGGAGTACAAGATGAAGCCTGAGTTCGAGCAGGAGTTCCCGGCCGACAACCCTAGGTACCGGCGCATCCACCAGAACTCCCGCGGCTCCGAGGAGTATGAATGGATCATCGACCAGGAGCACATCCCCCGGTTCAACTCCCTCATCGCCGAGGCCAAGTGGTGGAATTGGAACCACGACGCCCAGATGGGCTGGAGCGACGACGGTGAGATCTTCGAGGGATAGCCGTACCGGAGAGAGGCGTAGAGGTGGACAGGTCTGGCATCGAATCGTTGCAGCCCGGCGAGGTGCGCACGGGCGTGGTGTCGTCCGTCGCCCACTTCGGAGTGCTGGTGGACATCGGCGGCGGAGTGGAAGGCCTGGTCACCGTTCCTCAGGTGTCCTGGCAGCGCCTCGGCGACCTCTCCGAGGCGGTGAGTGTCGGAGACGAGGTGAAGGTCGTCGTCCTCGGGATCGACCCGGAGCGGGGGGACGTCGCGCTGTCCATCAAGGACTTGTCTCCCGATCCCCTCCAGGATTTCGCTCGCACCAAGCTGGGGCAGCGGATCAAGGCCCGAGTGACGACGATCGCACCGATCGGATTCTTCGTCGAGGTCAGCGAGGGCATCCAGGCCCTGGTGCCCCTGGCCGACCACGCCGACCGTACGGCCTTCGACCCGCAGGCCGGCGATGAGGTGTTCGTCGAGGTCCGCGGAGTCAACCTGTACACCCGCCGTGTCACAGTCTCACTGACCGACGTCAGCTGCAGCGGACCTGGCGGCGGGCCGGGGACGGATGCCATGCCGCCTACACCCATGAACACCTGAGCCGGCGGTCGAGGATCGGGACCGGTACGAAGGGGCACGAAGTCCTGACCCCAGTACATCGTGGATCTGGGCCGTCGAGGTGCTCGGACTGATGGCGGGAAGCGCCGGTGAGCAGCTCGCCTACGGAAGGAGGCCGGCAACCAGGCGCGGGGTCCACATCTCCGGGCCCCGCAAGCTCATCAGGGAAGCCTGGACATCAACGGGCGCCAGCACCTCCAGCGCCGCCGGGTCGATCAACTCCATCGCCACCCTGGCCCTCGGATCCGGAGTGGGAGATCCTGCGCCGGGGAGCGGCCGTCTGTCTGGCGAGGATGGCGGAGCTCATCGGGGAGGAGGCGTGAGCTGCTAGGTTGCGGCGGAGCGGACGGGTGTACGGAGGTAGTGGTGTGATAGGGCTGGGAGCGATAGCGGGGATCGCGGTGGTGGCGCTCGGCATGGTGCTGACGCCGGGGCCGAACATGATCTACCTGGTGTCGCGGTCGATCACGCAGGGGCGGCGGGCGGGGCTGGTCTCGCTGGCGGGGGTCTTCCTGGGCTTCCTGGTGTACCTGTTCGCGGTGTCCGCCGGGATCGCCACCGTCTTCGCGCTGGTGCCGGAGATCTACCTGGCGATCAAGCTGGCCGGCGCGGGCTACCTGCTGTGGCTGGCCTGGAAGGCCGTCCGGCCCGGCGGGAGGTCGGCCTTCCAGGCCCAGGAGCTCGAGCAGGACGGGCCGCGAAAGCTGTTCCTGATGGGCTTCCTCACCTGCCTGCTCAACCCCAAGGTGGCCATTCTCTACATCTCGCTGCTGCCGCAGTTCGTCGACCCGTCGCGCGGCCATGTCGCGGTGCAGGGGCTGCTGCTGGGGCTGACCCAGATCGCGGTCGGGGTGGCGGGCAACGCGTTCTTCATCGTGACGGCCGGCTCGGTGGCCGGCTTCTTCGCCCGCCACCCGCTCTGGCAGCGGCTGCACCGCTATGCGATGGGCACCGCGCTGGCGGGCTTCGCCGTCCGGATCGCGGTGGAGTAGTGACGGGTGGCGGGCCGCCGGAGCGGTCCGCCACCACGGGCGTCAGCCGGTGTACTGCGCGAAGATCTTCGAGAACTCGTACGGCGTCTGCGGGATGTTGGTGCACTTGAACAGGGCACCGGTGCACGCGTTGGCGTCCCGGCTCTCCTCCCAGAAGCCCAGCACGCCGAGGTGGTGCTGCTTGGCGAAGGCGACCAACTGCTGGGCGGCGGCCTGGTTGTAGATCTGGTGATCGTCGTTCTCGCCGAGCATCGGCGTGACACCGGTCATCGCCCAGAGCTGGGCGTCGGTCCTGGCCGGGTAGAGCGCCTTGATCTGGTCGTGGGTGGACTGCGCCGCCTGGACGGCCGCGTCGCCGTAGTTGGTGTTCGGGCGGCCGTAGTCCATGGCCATCACGTTGACCACGTCCACGTTCACCCCGGCGTTCCGGGCCGACTGGACGATGGAGACGCCGTCGCTGGTCAGGCCCTCGGGCAGCACCGGCAGCGTGAGCGAGACCTTCAGACCGGGGTGGGCGGCCTGCAGCTTGGCCAGCGCGGCCGAACGGCGGTCGTTGGCGGCGTGGTCGGCGACGGCCGCGCCCTCGATGTCGAAGTCTATGTACTTGAGGTTGTAGGCGTTGACCACGGCGTCGTACTCGTTGAACAGCGAGGTGACGTCGGTGCAGGCCTGGGCCAGCTCGGTGCCGGCCTCGCCGCCGAAGGAGATCTTGACGTCCCCGCCCGCCGCGCGCAGGGCGTCGATCTGATCCTTGGCCCAACCCGCCTTCGGGTCATAGGCGTTGAACCAGCTGGCCTTGCAGCCGACGGCCGTCACGAAGGCCAGCGTGAAGGACTTGAGGTTGCCGCCCGCGGCCATGTCCTTGAGGACCGGCACCGGCCAGGCCCCCATGTCCACGTACGGCGCGACCGGGACCGCCACGTTCGGGGGCGGCGAGGACGGCGAGCCGGTGGGGGAGGAGGACGGGGACGGCGAGGAGCTGGGGGAGCTCGGCGGCGGGCTGGAGGGCGGGGTGCCGCCGGGGCCGCTGAGCACCAGGTCGTCGGCGAGGTAGGCGCCCTGGCCGTACCAGCCGTGCAGGTAGATGTTCACGCTGGTGGTGCTGGGACCGGTGGTGAAGCTGGTGCTGAGCTGCTGCCAGCCGCTGCCGCCGGGCGTCCAGGTGGCGGGGTCGGTGACGCCCGCGCCGGTCGCGCCGAGGTAGACGTAGTTGCCCTGGACCCAGGCGCTGAGCGAGTACTTGGTGCTCGGCTGCACGGTGACGGTCTGCGTGCACTGCGCGGTGTCGCTGTTGCCCACGGCGCCCTTGAGCGCGTACGTGCCGCTGTGCGCACCGGAGTTGACCACCGAGCCGGCGCCGGCCGAGCAGCTCCAGGGGCTGAGCGAGCCGGTCTCCAGGCCGGGGTTGGCCAGCAGGTTGCCGGTGACGGTGTCGGCCTGGGCGGTGACCGCGAGGGTGGTCAGGCCGCCGACGGCCAGGGTGGCGGCGCAGAGCAGGGGGAGCAGCTTGGCCCGGGCGGGGGCAGGCGGGCGGTGGTGGGCGCGTGGCATGTGGGGTGCCTTTCGGGACGTGCCGTGGGGGAGGCGACGGCGCAGCCCGGATGATCAGGCGTCAGGTCCGGCCGCGCTGCCGTGACTTCAAAATGGACTAGACCAACTGTTCACGTCAAGCACTCCGCCGCGGTTTAGGCCCCGGTTAAGGTTGGCCACCCTTGCCCGACCCTTGATCTTGCTCAGCCGCCGAGCGCCGCCAGCTCCTCGGCTGCGAGAGTGAGCGCGGCTGCCGCCGCCGAGTCGCGGACGGAGGCCGGGCGCCGCGCGCCGGGGATCGGGATCACCGCCGGGGACTGCGCCAAGTGCCAGGCCAGACAGACCTGTTGCGGGCTGACGCCGTGGGCGCGGGCCAGCGTGTGGAACGGGCTGTCCGAGGGCGGGGCGGCGGTGCCCGGATCGTCCACCGCGCTGGGCGAGATGCCGCCGAGCGGGCTCCAGGGCAGGAAGGCCAGACCGAGCTCGGTGCACAGGTCGAGGGTGTCGCGGGTGGCGAGGTGGGCCGGGGAGAAGCGGTTCTGGACCGAGACCAGCCGGTCACCGAGGATCTCCCGCGCGGTACGGATCTGCGCGCAGCTCACATTGGAGAGCCCGACCGCCCGGACGGTGCCGGCGTCGGCCAAGTCCCGCAGGGCGCCGACCGATTCGGTGAAGGGGACGGCCGGGTCCGGCTTGTGCAGCTGGTAGAGGCCGATCGCGGCCACGCCGAGCCGGGCCGCCGAGGCCTCGGCCGCGCGGCGCAGGTGCTCCGGCCGGCCGTCCACCGTCCAGGATCCGTCGCCGGGCCGGCCCCGGCCGCCCTTGGTGGCCACCAGTACGTCGTCGGCGCCGGGGCCGTAGGTGGCGAGCGCCCAGGCGACCAGCCGTTCGTTGTGGCCGAGTTCGCCGGCGTGCCAGTGGTAGGAGTCGGCGGTGTCGATCAGCCGGACACCCGCGTCGAGCGCGGCGTGGACGGTGGCGATCGCCTGGGCCTCGGCGGGGCGGCCCTCGACGGAGAGCGGCATCGCGCCGAGGCCGACGGCACCGACCGGGACGCCCCCGATGTTCCGGGTCATCATGAGCGGGCCTCTTCGACGGCCTGCGGCAGCCAGTCGGCGACGGTGGAGAAGCCGAAGCCCAGGGCGGCGGCCCGGGTGGTGTCGACCGCGTAGCAGCCCGCGAAGGAGAAGGGGGAGCCGGCCCCGACGGCGAGGCGGGGCTCGGCGCCGAGCACCCGGCCGACCGCCGCGCACAACTCGCGTACGTCCAGGGCTCCCTGGGAGGCCGCGTTGACCGGGCCGGTGAACTCCGCGGTGGCGGCCCAGGCCAGGAACCGGGCGATCTCCGCCTCCTGGACGAAGGAGGCGGGCTGCGGGTCGGCGTGGACGCCCACCGGGCGGCCCTGGCCGATCCGCTCGACGTAGTGGGCCAGGCGCCCGGTGAAGTCGGCGCCGCCGAGCACGTGGGCGGTGCGGACGGTGACCAGCTCGAACGGAGCCTCGCGGGTGAGCAGGGCCTCCGCCTGGCGCTTGCCCTCGCCGTAGTGGTCGGACCGGAACTCCTGGCTCGCCCAGGGCAGGCTCAGGTCCACCGGGTGGGTGGCGGGGTCGAAGGCGGACTCGGCGAGCGCGGGCCCGCCGGGGCGGGCGAGTTCGGCGTAGACCTCGACGGTGGAGGTCAGCAGGTAGCGGGGGGTGCGGTCGGCGAAGACCCGGGCGGCGATCGCCGCCTGCACCGGTGTGTAGCAGACCTGGTCGATCACCGCATCGAAGCGCCGGTCGCCGAGTGCGGCGCGCAGCGCGGCCTCGTCGTCGCGGTCGGCGCGCAGGTGGGTCACGCCCTCCGGCGCCGGGATCGAGCCGCGGTTGACCACCGTCACCGCCGCACCCGCGTCCCGCAGGCCTTCGATCAGCCGCCTGCCGAAGTAGCGGCTCCCGCCGATCACGCATACGTCCATGTCAACGCTTCCCTTCCGGTCTGTTCCTGGTGACCAGCCTGTCGGACGGCGGTCGGCAGCGGTAGTGTCGACCTGAATGTCTCGTCATTAGGAGAACTGTTGATCGACGTCCAGCGTCTCGCGGTGCTGCGGGAGGTCGCCCGGTGCGGCAGCTTCAACCAGGCGGCCCAGGTGCTGCACTGCACCCCGTCCGCCGTCTCGCAGCAGATCGCCGCGCTGGAGCGCAGCCTCGGCGCACCCGCCGTCGAACGCTCCACCCGGGGTGTCCTGTTGACGGACGCCGGCCGGCTGCTGGTGGAGGCCGCCGAGGCGATCGCGGCCGAACTCGCCGACACCGAGCGGCGGGTGGAGCGGCTGACCGCGGAGCGGACGGCGCTCACCGTGGCCACCTTCGCCAGCGGCGGCCGACGGCTGCTGCCCGAGGCGCTGGGCGCCTTCGCCGCCGACCACCCGGAGGTGGAGCTGACCGTCCTGGAGGCGGAGCCCGAGGAGAGCCTGCCCGCCGTCCGCGAGGGCCGGGCCGACCTCGCCCTCGCCTACCACCTGGACGGCCCGCCGCCCGCCCGCCCCGGCGACCGCTCCGGCCTGGACTGGACGCCGCTCGGGGAGGATCCGCTGCGCGTGGTGCTGCCGCGCCACCACCCCGCCGCGGCCCGGACCGAACCCCTGCACCTGGCCGAACTGACCGACCAGCGCTGGATCCTGGGCTGCCACAAGTCCGCCGGGCAGCTGGTCCGGTTCGCCGCCCTGGCCGGGGTCGAGCTGCGGATCTCCTGCACCGCGACGGACTACGACTTCGCGCAGTCCCTGGTCCACGCGGGCATCGGCATCGCACTGATCCCCGAGATCGGCCTGGCCCGGCACCCGGCGCTGGTGGACCTTCCGCTGGCCGAGCCCGCCCCGCGCCGCCACCTGGGGCTGGCGCTCGCCCGCCGCCGGCGCGGGCGCACCGCCCGGCTGGCCGAGGAGCTTGCCGCCCGGCTGACCGGGCGGATGTGAGGCGGGTCACGGCAACGGCCGGGTGCGGCCGGACAGGTACAGACGTGGAGACATCGATACGAGCCCGGATCCGGGCCGGGGACGCGGCGGCCTACGGGCAGCTCTTCGAGGAGCACGCCCAGGCCGTGCACCGGCATGCCCTGCGGATGACCGGCGAGTGGGCGGTGGCCGAGGACGTGGTCTCGCTGACCTTCCTGGAGGCCTGGCGCCTGCGCGCCAAGGTCGAGCCGGAGGGCGAGAGCCTGCGGCCCTGGCTGCTCGGCATCGCGACCAACGTCATCCGCAACACCCGCCGGGCCGCCCGCCGGCACCAGAAGGCGCTCGCCAAGCTGCCGCCGCGCGAGAGCCTGCCCGACATCGCCGTCGAGCTGACCGGGCGGATCGCCGATGCCGAGCAACTGGCCGCGGCCAAGGCCGCGTTGGAGCGGCTGCGGCCGGCCGAGCGGGAGGTGTTCGCGCTCTGCGTCTGGGAGGGGCTGGACCATGCGGCCGTCGCGGAGGCGCTCGGCAAGCCGGTCGGCACCGTCCGCTCGCGGCTCTCGCGCGCCCGCGCCCGGCTGCGCGAGCTGACCGAGAGGGAGCTCGCGGCGGCCCGGAAGGCACGCAGCGCCGAAAGGGACCTGCAACGCGGCAGGGCCTACGGACAGGTACCAGGTGACCGCACCTTCGCGGTCCGGCCGAGCAAGGAGACGATCCGATGACTGCCACCCCCCGCCCCCGGTCCGAGGAGGCCGAGCGCGCGGAGCTGGCCCGGCTGCTGCCGGCCGCGGCGGCCCCGGACCTCTCCCCGAGCCGTCACCTCCTGCTGAAGGAACACCTGATGGACACCGTGACCGAGCAGCACACCCCCGCCCCCGCCCGCAGGCGTCGCAGCCTGGCGCTGAAGGTCGCCCTCCCGGCGCTGGTGGCCGCCGGTCTGGCGGCCGTCACCCTGGCGGCCAACAGCGGGCCGGGCGGGCAGCCCGCCACCGCCGGTGGCGCCCGGCCGGGCACCATCTCGACGGTGGCGTACACGCTGGAGAGCACCGCCGACGACCAGGTGACCCTGACCGTCCTCGAGTACGCGAAGACGGTCGACGTCGAGCAGCTCCAGCGCGACCTGGACCGGCTCGGGGTGCCCAGCCGGGTCTACGCGGGCGACCCGGGCTGCCGCGCCCCGGAGCCGAACTATCCCGACAACGGGGGCACCCCGCTGGAGGGCGCGGCGGACACGCCCGCCAACCGGGTCGCGCGGGACGGCTGGGACATGGAGACAGCTCACAACAAGACTGTCCTCACGGTGCGGCCCAAGGCCATCCGGGCGGGCCAGCAGCTGTTCATCAACTTCCCGCTCGCCCGCACCAGCCCGGCCAACAGCTTCAGGAATCTCCACGCGGGCCTGATGACGCTGCCCGCCCCCGCCTGCATGGCGGGAGAGGAGTTCGTCAACCCGCTGGCGAGCCTGTACCCGACCCCGGGGCACTGACACCCGTTCGCTCGGTCGGCCTTGCCTTGGAGTGCACTCCAAGCGGCACAGTGGGTACCGGCAACGGCCGACGGAGCGAGCGGAGAACAGCAGCGATGCGTACCACCACACTTGGCGCGAACGGTCCCGAGGTCGGCGTGGTCGGGCTCGGATGCATGGGGATGACCTGGGCGTACGACCCGGCCGGGCGCAACGACGAGGCCTCGGTGGAGGTGCTGCGCACGGCGCTGGACCTCGGGGTGACGCTGATCGACACGGCGGACATCTACGGGCCGTACGACAACGAGGAGTTGGTCGGGCGCGGGCTCGCCGGCGGGTACCGGGAGCGGGCGGTGCTGGCCACCAAGGTCGGGCTGGTGCCGGGCGGCGAGGGGGTCCGGGCGGTCAACAACGGGCGGCCCGAGCACGTGCGCGCCGCGATCGACGCCAGCCTGCGGCGGCTCGGGGTCGAGTACGTCGACCTGTACCAGCTGCACCGGGTGGACCCGCAGGTGCCGGTCGAGGAGACCTGGGGTGCGCTGGCCGAGGCGGTGCGGGCGGGCAAGGCGCGGGCCATCGGCCTCTCGGAGGTGACGGTGGAGCAGATCGAGCGGGCCCAGGCCGTGCACCCGGTGGCCTCGGTGCAGTCCGAACTCTCGCTCTGGACGCGGGACGCGCTGGCCGAGGTGGTGCCGTACACCGAGCGTCACGGCATCGCCTTCCTGCCGTTCTCGCCGCTCGGCCGGGGCTTCCTGACCGGGAGCATCACCTCGGCGGCCGACCTGCCGGCCGATGACTGGCGCTCGACCCTGCCGCGCTTCCAGGAGGAGGCGCTCCAGGCCAACCTGGTGATCGTGGCCAAGGTGCGGGAGATCGCGGAGCGCCTCGGGGCGACCCCGGCGCAGGTCGCGCTGGCCTGGGTGCTGGCGCAGGGCCGGTACGTGGTGCCGATCCCGGGCACCAAGACGCCCAAGTACCTGGTGGAGAACGCCGGTTCGGCCGAGCTGGTGCTCTCGGCGGCCGACCTGGCGGAGCTGGACGCGCTCCCGGCGCCGGTGGGCGGCCGGTACTGAGCCGTCCGAAAGGGGGTGGTGCGGCGTGAACTGCCGCACCACCCCCGGTGGTTACTGCTGCTGGGTCCAGATCTGCAGCGAGCCGCTCTCGCCGGGCGCGGTCGGCTCCTGCTCGCGGACCTCGGCCAGCCGGTAGCCGAGCTTGCGCGGCACGGCCGAGCTGGCCAGGTTGGCGCTGTCGGTGTGGATCTCGACCCGCTCGATGTGCGGCAGGGCCAGCGCGGCCTCGGTCAGCACCCGGGAGCAGTCGGTGGCGATGCCCCGGCCGGTGTGCGAGGCGGCCATCCAGTAGCCGATCTCCAGCGCGCCCGCGCCGACCCGCCCGTGCAGACCGAACGCGCCGATCACCTCGCCGGGGGCGTCCTCGGCCCAGACCAGGTACATGAAGTCCGTACCCGCCTCCCAGGCGTCGATGCCGGCCTGGATCATCG
This sequence comes from Kitasatospora sp. NPDC002227, assembly GCF_040296285.1. Lineage (NCBI taxonomy): Bacteria > Bacillati > Actinomycetota > Actinomycetes > Kitasatosporales > Streptomycetaceae > Kitasatospora > Kitasatospora sp. NPDC002227. The sequence goes on along the minus strand of NZ_JBEOWY010000003.1, from coordinate 216,210 downwards.
CCTCCGTGCGCTCGAGGGCCGGCTTCGAGGTGGCCCAGGGCATCCACGGGCGCAGGTGTTCGAGGTTGCCGGCGACGGCGTTGTTGAGCGGTACGGCGTCCTCGACCGCGCGGCGGCGGAGCGAGACACCCCCCGGCAGCGAGAACTGCTCGGGCGGGCGGACGACGGTGACAGGTTCTTCGGCGGTCTGACTCATGACTGGGATTATCGTCGCTGGTCAGCCGCCTGGCCACTGCCTTTCCGCCGTCGGCCCGCCAACTCGGGGCAGACGCTGTCAGAGCCGGACCAACACCTCGTCCAGCCCCTTCCGGTGCAGATCAGGCACCCGGGCGCCGTCCGCCGGGTATCCCACCGGGATGACGTAGGCGGCGCGCTCCTCCTGCGGGCGGTCGCACACCTCGTTGAGGAACTTCATCGGGCTCGGGGTGTGGGTGAGGGTGGCGAGCCCGGCCTGGTGGAGCGAGGCGAGCAGCAGGCCGACGGCGATGCCGACCGACTCCTTGGTGTAGTACGGGCGCGGCGAGTCCGGCCCCTTGTGCACCTCGAAGACCACGATCACGGCGGGCGCGTCCTCCAGGAAGGGCTTGCGCCAGTCGGTGCCGATCGGCGCCAGCGCGGCCAGCCACTCGGCCGAGGCCCGGTGCGCGTAGAACTCCCGCTCCTCCGTCTCGGCGGCCTCCCGCAGCCGCCGCTTGCGCTCGGGGTCGGTGATCACCACGAACCGCCAGGGCTGGACGTGCGCGCCGCTGGGCGCGGTGGCCGCGGTACGGATCGCGCTCTCGACCACCCCCTCGGGCAGCGGGGCGGTGGAGTAGTCGCGGACGGTGCGGCGCCGGTCCATCACCTGGTGGAAGGCCTCGCTGCGGGCCAGCGCCTCATGGGCGGGCACGGCCATGGGCTGGAGCGGCACGGTCGGGTAGGCCGTGCTGTCGGTTGCACTCATGGCCGACAGCAGAGCACACGGCGGCGGCCCGGCTCAATGGCCCGATTGGATCAGACCACTGGGCCGCCGCCCGCGAGCTCAGCTCTGCCGGACGGTGCCGTCCGCGACCTCCCAGCGCCGGTTCACCGAGACGGTGTCCAGCATCCGGCGGTCGTGGGTGACCAGCAGCAGGGTGCCGGTGTACGAGGAGAGCGCCGACTCCAACTGCTCGATGGCCGGCAGATCCAGGTGGTTGGTCGGCTCGTCCAGGACCAGCAGGTTCACCCCGCGTGCCTGCAGCAGGGCCAGCGCGGCCCGGGTGCGCTCGCCGGGGGAGAGGGTGCCCGCCGGGCGCAGCACGTGCGCGGCCTTGAGGCCGAACTTGGCCAGCAGGGTGCGCACCTCCTCCTCGGAGAGCTCGGGCACGGCCGCCCCGAAGGCCGCCGCCAGCGGCTCGTCGCCGAGGAAGAGCCCGCGCGCCTGGTCGACCTCGCCGACCACCACGCCCGAGCCCAGGTTCGCGCTGCCGCTGTCGAGCTCGAGCCGCCCGAGCAGCGCGGCCAGCAGGGTGGACTTGCCGGCGCCGTTCGCCCCGGTGATGGCGACCCGGTCCGCCCAGTCCAACTGCAGGTCGACCGGGCCGAAGGCGAAGTCGCCGCGCTTGGCGGTGGCGGCCCGCAGGGTGGCGACCACCGAGCCGGAGCGGGGCGCGGTGGCGATCTCCATCCGCAGCTCCCACTCCTTGCGCGGCTCCTCGACCACGTCCAGGCGCTCGATCATCCGCTGGGTCTGCCGGGCCTTGGCGGCCTGCTTCTCGGTCGACTCCTGGCGCGTCGCGCGCGCCATCTTGTCGTTGTCGCCGCCCTTGCGGCGCGCGTTGCGCACGCCGTTCTCCATCCAGCCGCGCTGCATCCGGGCCCGCGCCTCCAGGCCGGCCTTGGTGTCGGCGTACTCCTCGTACTCCTCCCGGGCGTGCCGGCGGGCGGTGGCCCGCTCCTCCAGGTACGACTCGTAGCCGCCGCCGAAGAGGTTGACCTGCTGCTGGGCGAGGTCCAGCTCGAGCACCTTGGTGACGGTGCGGGCCAGGAACTCGCGGTCGTGGCTGATCAGTACGGTGCCCGCGCGCAGGCCCTTGACGAAGGACTCCAGCCGCTCCAGGCCGTCCAGGTCGAGGTCGTTGGTGGGCTCGTCGAGCAGGAAGACGTCGTAGCGGGAGAGCAGCAGCGAGGCGAGGCCGGCCCGGGCGGCCTGGCCGCCGGAGAGCGCGGTCATCGGCAGGTCGAGGCTCACCTTGAGGCCGAGCTGCTCGGCCACCTCCTCGGCCCGCTCGTCCAGGTCCGCGCCGCCCAGCTCCAGCCAGCGGTCCAGGCTCTCCGCGTACGCGTCGTCGGCGCCGGGGCGGCTCTCGACCAGGCCCTCGGTGGCCAGGTCGAGCGCGGCCTGCGCCTCGGCCACGCCGGTGCGGCGGCCGAGGAAGTCGCGGACGGTCTCGCCCTCGCGGCGCTCGGGCTCCTGCGGCAGGTGGCCGACGTTGGCGGTCGGCGGGCTGAGCTTGAGCGAGCCGCCCTCGGGCGTGTCCAGCCCGGCCAGCAGCCGCAGCAGGGTCGACTTGCCGGCGCCGTTGACGCCGACCAGGCCGATCACGTCGCCCGGCGCGACCACCAGGTCCAGCCCGGAGAAGAGGGTGCGGTCGCCGTGGCCGGCGCTGAGATCCTTGACAACGAGAGTGGCACTCATGATGCCGTCGATCCTACCGAGCGGCCGGTCGCGATAAATCGCTTGCGGCCCCCGCCGGGCCTCGCTATCTTCATGATCAGCCCCGCAGGCAAGCAGGGCTTGTTCCAACCACACGTCTGGAGAAGGCCGTTGCTCTACTGAGGTCATGAGACACCGCCCCCCGCGCTCACCTGTGTTGTCGGTGAACCGCGGCGAGTGAGCGTGCCGACCTCAGCGCGAGCCTTCGCTCCCAGCTGTCCGCCGCACCAGCGGTGTCTCCCCGTGTTGCTCCTCACCCCAACAGCAACCATCCACGGGAGGCCACCATGGCATCACCGACCACCTCGATCCTCTGCACCGACCTGGCCTTCGAGTGGCCCGACGGCACCACCGTGCTCGACGGCTTCCACCTCGCGGTCGGCCCCGGCCGCACCGGCCTGATCGGCCTCAACGGCGCCGGCAAGTCCACACTGCTGAAGCTGCTCGCCGGTGAGCTCACCCCCGCCTCCGGCACCGTCCGGATCGGCGGCGAGCTGGGTTACCTGCCCCAGGGCCTCACCTACGACACCGAGCACCGGGTCGACGAGGCGCTCGGCATCCGGGCCGCCCGCGAGGCCCTGCACGCCATCGAGTCCGGCGATGTGGACGAGCGGCACTTCACCACCGTCGGCGACGACTGGGACGTGGAGGAGCGCGCCCACGCCGTGCTCGCCAAGCTCGGCCTGGAGCGGCTCGAGCTCGACCGCACCACCGGCGAGCTCTCCGGCGGCGAGGCCGTGCTGCTGCACCTGGCCGCCCTGCTGCTCCGCCGGCCCGACGTGCTGCTGCTGGACGAGCCGACCAACAATCTGGACCGCCGGGCGCGGGGGCTGCTGTACGAGGCGATCGCGGGCTGGAGCGGCGTGCTGGTCGTGGTCAGCCACGACCGCGAGCTGCTCGAGCACGTCGACCAGATCGCCGACTTCCGGGACGGCGCGGTCACGTTCTACGGCGGCACCTATCGCGACTACGAGCGCGCGCTGGCCGCCCAGCAGGAGACGGCGGAGCGGCTGGTGCGCTCGGCCGAGGCCGAAGTCCAGCGCCAGAAGCGGGATCTGGCGGACGCCCGGATCAAGCTGGAGCGCAGCGCCAGCTACGGCAAGCGCAAGGCGGAGGTGCGCAACGATCCGAAGATCATCACCAGCAAGCTCAAACGCCAGGCCCAGGAGACGGCCGGCCGGGTGCGCGGCATCCACGCCGACCGGCTCGCCGAGGCCAAGGACCGCCTGACGGCCGCGGAGGAGGCGGTCCGGGACGATGCCCAGATCCGCATCGACCTCCCGCACACCGCCGTGCCCCAGGGGCGGACGGTGCTCAGGCTCGACCAGGTGCGGCTGCCGTACGGGCTGAGCGCGGAGCTGGAGCTGCGCGGGCCCGAGCGGGTCGCGCTGGTGGGCCGCAACGGCGCGGGCAAGTCCACGCTGCTGCGGGCCGTCGCGGGCGAACTCACCCCGGTCGAGGGCGAGATCACCACCCCGGTGCCGATGCGCTACCTGCCCCAGCGGCTCGACCTGCTGGACGACCAGCTCTCCGTGGCCGGCAACGTCAAGCGGTTCGCGCCCCAGGCGCAGGACAACACCATCCGCGCCCGGCTGGCCCGCTTCCAGTTCCGCGGCGGCCGGGCCGACCAGAGCGCCGCCACCCTCTCCGGCGGCGAGCGCTTCCGGGCCACCCTGGCGGCGCTGCTGCTGGCGGATCCGGCCCCCCAACTGCTCCTGCTGGACGAGCCGACCAACAACCTCGACATCGCCAGCGTCCGCCAGCTCACCCAGGCCCTCGCCTCCTACCAGGGAGCACTCGTCGTGGTCAGCCACGACGTCACCTTCCTGCGCGGGCTCGGCCTGACGCGCTGGCTGGAGCTCGACGGCAAGCTGAAGCAGGTGAGCCCGATGTGACGAAGCCCGGCATCGGCTCCAGGTACCGGCCGGGTACCCAGCGAGGTGACCGGTCGGTACCATCGGGCCATGCCAGCACTCAACATTGAGTACACCGAGCTCGAACTCGCCGCGATCCGCGAGGCTGCAGCCGCGGACGGCAAGAGTGTGAAGGCCTACGTCCACGACCTGAGCGTGCGCGAGCAGAAGCGGCGCACGTTCGTGCGCCACGCCGTCGCGTTCTGGAACGAGCACCTCGAGGAGTTCGACGCGGCGTTCCCCGAGGACACGCCTGCCGGCAAGCGCCGCACGACCGCCGCGTGATGCTCCTGCACGTCGACATCCGCTGGCTCCTCGACGTCCAGGAGCAGGCCTCCCCGGAGGACTTGACGGTGCGCGACTACTCGGCGCTGCAGGCCGCCGTGGCCCGGCACCGGGTCAACACCGCCCAACTGGGCCACGACGCCGACCCGTCCTGGTGCGCCGCCGCCCTGATGCACACCATCGTCCAGCTGCGCCCGCTGCCGGTGCGCAACAACCTCTACGCCTGCATGGCCACGGCCGCCTACATGCACGCCGCCGAGGAGGGCATCGACCCGCCGTACGGCGCCCTGGTCGAACTGGCCCGGGACGTCGCCGAGTCCAAGGCGGACGTGTTCGTGGCCGCCGACCGGATCCGCTCCTGGCGGATCTGAGCCGAGCCGTTCCCCCGCTCGTCGAGGCGCGGCCTCAGCGGGCGAACCGCGCCTTCGCGGCCTCGGTGACCGGGGTGAAGAAGTTGACCAGGTTGCCGTCCGGATCCCGGAAGAGCAGCGAGCGGTTGCCCCAGGGCATCGTGGTGGGCTCGGCCACGAACTCCGGCAGGTCGGCGCGCAGCCGCCGGTAGGCGCCGTCCACGTCCTCGACGAGGAACTCCAGCACCACGCTGCGGTTGGCGGCCGGCTCGGCGGATCCCGGCGCGAACAGCGGGACGGTGCGGGTGCCGGCGACGGCCAGGGTCGCCGAGGCCGTCCGGAGCTCGGCGAAGTCCGGGGTGGCCCAGTCGGCGTCGACGCCGGTGGCGCGCTCGTAGAAGCCCACGAGGCGGGCGACGTCGGCGGTGATGATGCGGATCGAGAGGAAGTCCATGGCTGTCTCCTGCGGTTCGGTCGTGCGGTGCTTCCGGAACGAAGCTAGGACCGGTACCGGACACAATCCGCCCGGTATCGCTGGGAGACTTTCCGTATGCCCCGACCCACCGCCCGCGTCCTCGCGCTGCTGGAGCTGCTGCAGTCCGGCGGCGTCCGCACCGTGGCCGAGCTCGCCGACCGCCTGGGTGTCGACGAGCGCACGGTGCGCCGGTACGTCGACCACCTGCTCGACCTCGACGTGCCCGTCGAGTCGGTGCGCGGTCGCTACGGCGGCTACCGGCTCCGGGCCGGCTACCGGCTGCCCCCGCTGATGCTGACCGACGACGAGGCCCTCGCCGTCCTGCTCGGACTGGTCGCCGGGCGCGAGACCGGCCTGACCGCGGCAACGGAAGCCGCCGGCGGGACGGCCGGCGAGACGGCGGCGGCCAAGATCCGCCGAGTGCTGCCCGAGCGGCTCCGGCAGCGGCTCGACGCCGTGCTGGACACGCTCACCCGCACCGCCGCGCCCGGGCACCGTGCCGCGCTGGTGCCCGACGCCCAGGTGCTGCTCACGGTCGCGGACGCGGTGCGCGGCCACCGGCCGCTCGCGGTCCGGTACACCGCGGCGGACGGACGGCGCAGCGAGCGCACGCTGCACCCGTACGGGCTCGTGGCGCACGAGGGCCGCTGGTACGTGACCGGTGTGGATCCCGCCGTGGGGGAGGACCGCACCCTGCGCCTGGATCGCATCGCGGGTACGCGGGCCCTGCCGGGCGCCTTCGAGCCCCCGGCCGCCGTCGACCCGGCGGAGCGCGTCCTGCACGGGCTCGCCACGGCCCCGTACCGGTACCGGGTGGTGCTGCGGGTCCGGGAGACGGCCGAGCGGATCCACCTGCGGCTGCCCGCGAGCGTCGCCGTGGTGCAGGAGCTCGCGGCGGCGGAGCCGGAGGCCGTGCCGTGGAGCCGGGTGGAGCTCCGGGCGGACCGGCTGGACTGGTTGCCGCCGGTGCTCGCCTCGCTGGACGCGCCGTTCGCCATCGAGCAGCCGCCGGAGCTCCGGACGCTGGTCGCGGCCTTCGCCGAGCGGCTCGCCGAGTCGGCCGCGAGAGTCCCGGACCGACCGCTGCCCGGCGGCCTCAGGACTTGGCCTCGCCGGCGACGGCCTCCTCGGCGGCGCCCTTCAGCCTCCGGTTGACGGCGGTGCCGAGGCGGTCCAGGCCGACCACGGCGGCCGCGAGCAGGACGAACTCGACGGTCAGCTGGGCGATCTGGCCGCCGACCCAGGCGTAGCCCTTGGTGGTCGGGTCCAGGAAGAAGTACGGGTAGGCGTTCTCGAAGTACGGGAAGAGCGCGCCGCGCAGCTCGGTGAGTGCGGCGAAGCCGAGCGGGAAGGACAGCCAGAGCGGCAGGTCGCGCCAGCGCGAGGCGTTGCGGGGCTTGAGGCAGAGCCAGTCGAGCATCACCATGACCGGCGTCACGTAGTGCAGGAAGAAGGCCGACCAGTGCTGCAGCCGGTCCGGCCCGGAGCCGCTGACCAGGCCGGGCAGCGGGTTGGCGCCGTGGTTGAGGATCACGTGCGCGACGATGCCGGTGATGGTGATGTAGAGCGTCGCCGCCCCGCGCAGCCGGGGCGCCGGGGCCTCGACGGTGCCGCGCCTGGCCATCCAGTAGACGGCGCCGGCGAAGTAGCCGAGCACGATGACGTTGCTCTCGACGGTGAAGTACACCAGCGAGCCCTGGCCGGTGATCAGACCGAGTCCGGCCGCGAGAGCGATGGCGAGGCGCCACCAGATGGCGGGGCGGGTCCAGACCGACGACATGCGTTCACCAGCTATTCGTTCTCGGCGCCTGACGACCGACGCACTCTACCTACCGGTAGCCTGCCGGAGAAAGCCGGAACGCCGCAGGTCACCGAGCGTGTCTCAGCGGTTCCCGGGCCGGACGAAGCCCGCTTCGTAGGCCGCGATGACCGCCTGGGTGCGGTCGCGCACCCCCAGTTTGGCGAGCACGCTGCCCACGTGGCTCTTGGTGGTCTCGACCGTCACCACCAGCCGCCGGGCGATCTCCCGGTTGGTCAGCCCCTCGGCCATCAGCCGCAGCACCTCGCCCTCGCGCTCGGTCAGCCGGGGGAGGACCGGGGCCGGGCCTTCCGGCTCCCGCGCCGCCCCGCGCAGCGCCAGCTCCCGCAGGGTGTCCGGGAAGAGCAGCGACTCCCCGCGCGCCACCAGCCGCACCGCCTGCACCACCTCCTCCGCCCGGGCCCGCTTGAGCAGGAAGCCCGCCGCCCCCGCGCGCAGCGCGTCGTAGACGTAGTCGTCGTTCTCGAAGGTGGTCACCACCAGCACCCGGGGCGCTCCCGGCTCGGCCGCCAGCCGCTCGGTGGCGGCGATGCCGTCCAGGCCGGGCATCCGGACGTCCATCAGCAGCACGTCCGGCCGGTGCAGCCGGGCCAGCTCGAGCGCCTGCGCACCGTCGGCGGCCTCGCCGACAACGGTGAGGTCCGGCTCGGCGTTCAGTACCGCCCGCAGGCCGCTGCGGACCAGCCGCTCGTCGTCCGCGATCACCACGCTGATGGTCGTCCCGTCAGTCATCCCCGCCCCCTTCGTAGCGCGAGCCGCCCCCGTGCTGGCTCGGTGAGTTCCGTCCGTACCGGCTCCGGCACCGGCAGCCGGACGGCCAGCTGCCACCGCCCGTCCACGGCTCCCCACGCGCAGCTGCCGCGCAGTGCGGCGGCCCGTTCGGCGATGCCGCGCAGCCCGCGCCCGCCGCCGGGCCGGCTCGGCCGCCCGGCCCCGAGCGGGCTGTCCAGCCCGATCTCCAGCCACCCGGCCACCAGCTCGAGCCGAAGCTCCACCGCCACCGGCCCGGCGTGCCGCAGCACATTGGTCAGCCCCTCCTGCACGATCCGGTACGCCTCCCGCGACACCGCCTCCGGCAGGTCGGCCACCCGGGCGGTGAGTTCCACCGGGACGCCGGCCAGCCGCACCTGCCGCAGGAGGGTCTCCAGCCCGGCCAGCGTCGGCCCCGCGAGAGCCAGCCCGCCGGGGCCGGTACCCGGATCCGCACCCCCGGCACGGGCCCCTTGGACGATGCCAGTGCCGGTCCGACGTTCAGCGTCGTCGCCTGTGCGGTGCAGTCCCAGCAGGCCAGGGCTCGGGGCGGGCAGTCCGTCGCCGCGCCTCTTCCCGGTCGTGCCTCCCCCGCCTGCCGGCCCGGCCCCGCTCTCCTCCCCGTCCTCCCTGAGCAGCCCGAGCACGGCGTCGAGCTCGGCCACCGCCGCCCGGGCGGTCTCCTCGATGGCGGCCAGCGCCTCGGCGGCGAAGGCCGGGTCGGTGGTGAGGACGCGGCCGGCCGCGGCGGCCTGGATGGTGACGGCGCTGAGGGCGTGGCCGACGGAGTCGTGCAGTTCGCGGGCCAGCCGGTTGCGCCGGGCGAGCTCGACGGCGCGCTGCTCGGCGGCGGCGAGCCGCTCGGCCGGGGTGGGTCCGAGCAGGGCGGGTGCGCAGCGGGCCAGCAGACCGCCCGCGCCCGCGACCACGGCCAGCAGGCCGAGCAGCAGCAGGGGGCCGAGGAGCACCCCGGGCGGGTGCCAGCCGCCGAAGAGGGTGTCCATCAGCTGCCGCCCCGGCGGTCCGAACACGCCGAACCCGGAGAAGAGCAGCACCACTGCCAGCGGCGGCACGGCCAGCGAGAGCCCGCTGACGATGCCGCCGAGCCCCAGGTGCAGCACGTACCAGAGCGCGGTGCGGCGCCGGGCGTCCCAGGACTGGGCGGGCGTGGTGGCCAGGTCGGCGGCCCCGGCCGCGAGGCACAGCGCCCGCGCGGCGGTGCCCTCCAGCGCCCGGACCATCGGCACCAGCGCGGTGACCGCCGCGAGCACCAGCCCGACGGGCAGGCCGAGCAACTGCAGCAGCAGTGAGCCGATCGCCCCGGTGCGCGGGTCGAGCCCGCGCAGCAGCGCCTCGCTGAGGAACCAGTACGGCATCAGCAGCGCGCCGCCGAGCACCAGGTGCACCCAGCGCCGGGCCACTCGCCGCCCGGTCAGTGTGCTCATCGCACCGACCCTACGTCAGTTCCAGGGCGCTCCCTCATGCGGAGAGCCTCTCGCCCGGCCGCCCCGCCGCGCATCCTCCCCGGGGCCCAGGCGTCTCCCTCGCGCGGGGGAGTGGTGGCCGCCGGCTTCTTGTTACCGGCCGGTCGCTTCTCTATCATCTCGGGTGTTACAGCTCTACTGTCAAACCTCAGGCGAGGGCAGCAGATGACCGAGACCACCGGGCCGCTGGCCGGAGTGCGGGTGGTGGAACTGGCCGGGATCGGGCCCGGCCCGTTCGCCGCGATGCTCCTGGCCGACCTGGGTGCCGACGTCGTCCGGGTGGACCGGCCGACACCCCCGGCGCTGGGGGCCGACCCCGCGCACGACGTGACCAACCGCAACAAGCGCTCGGTGGTGATCGACCTCCGCAGCGCCGAGGGCCCGGGCCTGCTGCTCGACCTGGTGGCCCGCGCGGACCTCCTGATCGAGGGCTACCGCCCCGGCGTCGCCGAGCGCCTGGGCGTCGGCCCCGAGGAGTGCCTGGCCCGCAATCCGGCGCTGGTCTACGGCCGGATGACCGGCTGGGGCCAGGACGGACCGCTGGCCGGCGCCGCCGGGCACGACATCGGGTACGCCGCCACCGCCGGGGTGCTCGGCCTGATCGGCCCGGCCGACGGACCCCCGGCCATCCCGGCCAACCTGCTCGGCGACTACGCGGGCGGCTCGCTCTACCTGGTGGTCGGCCTGCTGGCCGCGCTGCACCACGCCCGCGCCACCGGCACCGGCCAGGTGGTGGACGCCGCGATCGTGGACGGCGCCGCCCACCTCACCTCGATGCTCTGGGGCCTGCGCGCCACCGGCCTCTGGCAGGACCGCCGCGGCGGCAACCTGCTCGACGGCGGCGCCCCGCACTACTCCGTCTACGAGACCGCCGACGGCCGCCACATGGCGGTCGGCGCCCTGGAACCGCAGTTCTACACGCAGTTCGTGCAGTTGCTCGGCCTCGAGGGCGCGCCCGAGCAGTACGACCTGGCCCGCTGGCCCGAGCTGCGGGAGAAGATCGCCGCGCGGTTCGCCACCCGCACCCAGGCCGAGTGGGCCGAGGTCTTCGAGGGGACGGACGCCTGCACCGCCCCCGTGCTCACCCTCGGCGAGGCCGCCGAGCACCCGCACCTGACCGCCCGCGGCACCTACACCGCGTACCAGGGGATCACCCAGCCCGCCCCGGCGCCCCGGCTGTCCGCCACCCCGGGCACCCTGCGCCGCCCGCCCGCCCTGCCGGGCGCCCACACCGCCGAGGTCGCCGCCGACTGGGGCGTACCGGGCCTCAAGGCCTAGCAAAGGAGACGCACGTTGGAGCGTGAGCTCTACACCCAGGAGCACGAGGACTTCCGGGCCGTCGTCCGGGAGTTCCTGGCCCGCGAGGTGCTGCCGCACCACGAGCGCTGGGAGCAGCAGGGCATCGTCGACCGCAGCGCCTGGCTCGCGGCCGGCAAGCAGGGCCTGCTCGGGCTCGCGGTGCCGGAGGAGTTCGGCGGCGGCGGGGTGCCGGACTTCCGCCACGCGGCCGTGCTGGCCGAGGAGTTCACCCGGGCCGGGGCGACCGGGCCCGCCTTCGGGCTGCACAACGATGTGATCGGGCCGTACTTCACCGCCTTCGCCACCGAGGAGCAGAAGCGCCGCTGGCTGCCCGGCTTCTGCAGCGGCGAGCTGATCAGCGCGATCGCGATGACCGAGCCCGGCGCGGGCTCGGACCTGCAGGGCATCCGCACCCACGCGGTCGACATGGGCGACCACTACCTGCTGAACGGCGCCAAGACCTTCATCTCCAACGGCATCCTGGCCGATCTGGTGATCGTGGTGGCCAGGACCACCCCCGAGGGCGGCGCGCGGGGCCTGAGCCTGCTGGTGGTCGAGCGCGGCATGCCCGGCTTCGAGCGCGGCAAGAACCTGGACAAGATCGGCCAGAAGGCCCAGGACACCGCCGAGTTGTTCTTCAACGACGTGCGGGTGCCCAAGGAGAACCTGCTCGGCACCGAGCACGGCGCCTTCCTGCACCTGATGCAGAACCTCGCCCAGGAGCGGCTGGCCATCGCCGTCTCCGCCATCGCCGGGGCCGAGCACCTGCTGGAGCTCACCACCGAGTACGTCAAGCAGCGCGAGGCCTTCGGCAAGCCGCTGGCCAAACTCCAGCACGTGCGCTTCGAGTTGGCCGAGATCGCCACCGAGTGCGCCGTCACCCGCACCTTCGTGGACCGCTGCATCACCGAGCTCGGCCGCTACGCCCTGACCCCCTCCGACGCCTCGATGGCCAAGTGGTGGGCCACCGAGCTGCACAAGCGCACCGCCGACCGCTGCCTCCAACTGCACGGCGGCTACGGCTACATGAGCGAGTACCCGGTGGCCAAGGCGTTCACCGACGGCCGCATCACGACCATCTACGGCGGGACGACCGAGATCATGAAGGAGATCATCGGTCGCGCCCTCCTCGGCTGACCCCGTCAAATCCGAAAGGCATCCACGTGACCACCGAAGCGTACGTCTACGACGCTATCCGCACCCCGCGCGGCAAGGGCAAGCCGAACGGGAGCCTGCACGGCACCAAGCCGATCGACCTGGTCGTCGGCCTGATCCACGAGCTGCGCCGCCGCTTCCCGACCCTGGACCCGGCCGCGATCGACGACATCGTGCTCGGCGTGGTCAGCCCGGTCGGCGACCAGGGCTCCGACATCGCCCGGATCGCCGCCGTCGCCGCCGGGCTGCCCGACACCGTGGCCGGCGTGCAGGAGAACCGCTTCTGCGCCTCCGGCCTGGAGGCCGTCAACCTCGCTGCCGCGAAGGTCCGTTCGGGCTGGGAGGACCTGATCCTGGCCGGCGGCGTCGAGTCGATGTCCCGGGTCAAGATGGGCTCCGACGGCGGCGCCTGGTTCGCCGACCCGATGACCAGCTTCCAGGTCGGCTTCGCACCGCAGGGCATCGGCGCCGACCTGATCGCCACCCTCGAGGGCCTGTCCCGCACCGACGTGGACGCCTTCGCCGCCGAATCCCAGGCCCGCGCCGCCAAGGCGCTGGCCGGTGGGTACTTCGACCGCTCGGTGGTGCCGGTCAAGGACCGCAACGGGCTGGTCGTGCTCGACCGGGACGAGTTCGTCCGCCCCGGCACCACGGTGGAGACGCTGGCCGGCCTCAAGCCCTCCTTCGCCGCGATCGGCGAGATGGGCGGCTTCGACGCCGTCGTGCTGCAGAAGTACCACTGGGTGGAGAAGATCGACCACGTCCACCACGCGGGCAACTCCTCCGGCATCGTGGACGGCGCCGCGCTGGTCGCCATCGGCAACAAGGAGATCGGCGAGCGGTACGGGCTGCGCCCGCGCGCCCGGATCGTCTCGGCCGCCGTCTCCGGCTCCGAGCCGACCATCATGCTGACCGGCCCCGCCCCGGCCACCCGCAAGGCGCTCGCCAAGGCCGGGCTCACCGCCGAGGACATCGACCTGGTCGAGATCAACGAGGCCTTCGCGGCCGTCGCGCTGCGCTTCATGCGCGAACTCGACTTCCCGCACGAGAAGGTGAACGTGAACGGCGGCGCGATCGCGCTCGGCCACCCGCTCGGCGCCACCGGCGCGATGCTGATCGGCACCCTGGTCGACGAGCTGGAGCGGCGCGACCTGCGCTACGGCCTGGCCACCCTGTGCGTCGGCGGCGGCATGGGCGTCGCCACCATCATCGAGCGCATCTGACCACCCCACCTCGGAGATCTGAACTCATGTCTGACAACACTTCCGTGATCCGCTGGGAGCAGGACCAGGACGGCGTGGTCACCCTCGTCCTCGACGACCCGGCGCAGTCCGTCAACACCATGAACGCCGCCTTCCGTGACTCCTTCCACGAGACGGTGGCCCGCCTGCGGGCCTTCGAGGGTCTGCGCGGCGTGATCATCACATCCGCCAAGAAGACCTTCTTCGCGGGCGGTGACCTCAAGCTGCTCTCGGCCGTCCGGCCCGAGGACGCCGAGGAGTTCTTCAACGCCTCGCTGGAGCTCAAGCGCGACCTGCGCGCCCTGGAGCAGCTCGGCAAGCCGGTGGTCGCGGCGATCAACGGCAGCGCGCTGGGCGGCGGCCTGGAGCTCGCGCTGGCCTGCCACCACCGGATCGCGCTCGACACCCCGGGCAGCAAGCTCGGCTTCCCGGAGGTCACCCTCGGCCTGCTGCCCGGCGGCGGCGGTGTGGTCCGCACCGTGCGCCTGCTCGGCATCACCGACGCGCTGCTCAAGTGGCTGCTGCAGGGCCGCCAGTACCGCCCGGCGCAGGCGATGGAGCACGGCCTGGTGCACGAACTCGCCGCCGACGGCGACGAGTTGCTGGCCAAGGCGCGGGCCTTCATCGCGGCCAACGAGAGCGCCCAGCAGCCCTGGGACGTCAAGGGTCACAAGATCCCCGGCGGCACCCCCGCGCACCCGGCCTTCGCGGCCAACCTGCCCGCCTTCCCGGCCAACCTCAGCAAGCAGCTGAACGGCGCCCCCTACCCGGCCCCGCGCAACATCCTGGCGGCGGCGGTGGAGAGCTCCCAGGTCGACGTGGACACCGCGATGGTCATCGAGGCCCGGTACTTCACCGAGCTGGCCTGCGGGCAGACCGCCAAGAACATGATCAAGGCGCTCTTCTTCGACATGAACGCCGTCAACTCCGGTGCGGGCCGCCCGAAGGACGTGCCCGCCCGCAAGGTCCGCAAGGTGGCCGTGCTCGGCGCGGGCATGATGGGCGCGGGCATCGCGTACTCCTGCGCCAAGGCCGGTCTCGAGGTGCTGCTCAAGGACGTCACCCTGGAGGCCGCCGAGCGCGGAAAAGCCTACAGCGCCGGCCTGTTGGAGAAGGCGGTGGCCCGCGGCCGCTCCACCGAGGCCAAGCGCGACGAGCTGCTGGCCCGGATCACCCCGACCGCCGACGCGGCCGACCTGGCGGGCTGTGACGCGGTGATCGAGGCCGTGTTCGAGAACCCCGAGCTCAAGCACAAGGTGTTCCAGGAGGTGCAGGCCGTGGTGGCGCCGGACGCGCTGCTCTGCTCCAACACCTCCACCCTGCCGATCGGCCTGCTGGCCGAAGGCGTCGAGCGTCGGGCCGACTTCATCGGCCTGCACTTCTTCTCGCCGGTCGACAAGATGCCGCTGGTCGAGATCATCCGTGGCCCGGAGACGGGGGACGAGGCGCTGGCCCGCGCCTTCGACCTGTGCCGCCAGATCGCCAAGACCCCGATCGTGGTCAACGACTCGCGCGGCTTCTTCACCTCGCGGGTGATCGGCCAGTTCATCAACGAGGGCGTGGCGATGGTCGGCGAGGGCGTCGACCCGGTCTCGGTCGAGCAGGCCGCCGCCCAGGCCGGCTACCCCGCCAAGGTGCTCTCGCTGCTGGACGAGCTCACCCTCACCCTGCCCCGCAAGATCCGCAACGAGACCCGCCGGGCGGCCGAGGAGGCCGGCCAGGCCTGGCCCGAGCACCCGGGCGACGCGGTGATGGACCGGATGCTGGACGAGTTCGGCCGCGAGGGCCGCAGCGCCGGAGCCGGCTTCTACGAGTACGAGAACGGGCAGCGCACGCGCCTGTGGCCGGGCCTGCGCGAGCACTTCACCAAGCCCGAGGCGCAGATCCCGTTCGAGGACATGAAGGAGCGCATGCTCTTCGCCGAGGCGCTGGACTCCGTCCGCTGCCTGGACGAGTCCGTGCTCACCTCGGTGGCCGACGCCAACGTCGGCTCCATCCTCGGCATCGGCTTCCCGGCCTGGACCGGCGGTGTGCTGCAGTACATCAGCGGGTACCAGGGCGGCCTGCCCGGATTCACCGCCCGTGCCCGGGAGTTGGCCGGCAAGTACGGTGAGCGGTTCGAGCCGCCGGCCCTGCTGGTGCGCATGAGTGAAGAGGGCGGCACCTTCTAGTCGGCGGGCCCGGGGCGGGTGGCGCCCCGGGCCAGCTCCTCGGCGAGCGAACGCTGGAAGGCCGTCACCAGGGCCTGCACCAGCATCGGCTGGATCTGGTCGGTGAGCTCCTTCATCCGCTCCAGGTCCGCCGGTGCCGGGTTGCTCTCCCGGTAGGGCTTCCAGACCGTCTCCAGGAACAGGTGCTGCAGGTCGTGCGCCGTCGCCTGGCTGTGGTGGCGCACCACCGCGCGGGTGGCGATCAGCGTCTCCAGCGGGATCGGCACGTCCACGATCCTGATCCCCAGCGGCAGCAGCCCGGGCTCGATCCGGAACACCTCCGCGTCCTCGGTGCGGTGCAGCGCGCCCATCGCCACCAGGCGGTCCACGTCCGGATCGGTCAGCGCGCGCCCGGCCCGGCGCTCCAACTGGGCCCAGGTCAGCTCCTCCTCGCTCTCCGGCGCCCAGGAGGCCACCAGCGCCCGGTGGATCGCCAGGTCCAGCGAGCTGATGTCCCCCGGCAGCTGGGCCAGGTACCGCTCGATCGCCGCCAGCGTCAGCCCCTGCCGCTGCAACTCCTCGATCAGCTCCAGCCGCTCCAGGTGCAGCGGCCCGTACAGCCCGACCCGCCGCGGCCCCAGCTCCGGCGGCGGCAGCAGCCCCTTGGTCGCGTAGAACCGCAGCGTCCGGACCGTGACCCCGGCCCGCGCCGCCAACTCGTCGACGGTGAGCCGCAGCGGCGCCCCCGGTGTCGCTGTCATGCTGCCGCCCTCGCCTCTCCGCCGTGCCCTGCCGTCGCAGTACCGCTGTGACACCACCAGTGTGACAGCGCCGCCCACGGCCGGTCCAGCACGGCCGCTTGCCCGAAAGGCCGTGGCCCGCCGGGTGCGGCAGGCTACGGTGGTGCGGACACTGGCAGGTGGCTGATCCCGGGGGTACGGCGTGTTCGATCCACTCTCCGTCACGGCGGTCACGGCGTTCCTCACCGCCGCCGGGACGTCGATGGCGAGCGAGGCGGGCAAGCTCGCCTGGGAGTCCGTCGGCGGGGTGGTCCGCCGGGTAGCGGGCCGGGAGACCCCGGCGCCGACCGGGGAGGCCGAACGGCGGGCCGTCGCCGAGGTACTGGTCCGCGCGGCCGGGCGGGACACCGCCCTCGCGGCCGGGCTCGCCGCGCTGATGAGCCGTCGAGTCGGGCCCGCCACCGCCGTCCCGTCCCTGCTGCCCGCCGGCGCCCGCCACTTCACCGACCGGGACGGCGCGCTCAAGGCGCTCACCGAGGAGGCCGCCCGCAAGGCCGACGGCCGCCCCCGGATCGCCGTCGTGCACGGCGAGCCCGGCATCGGCACCAGCGCCGTGGTGCTGCACTGGGGCCACCGCGAGGCCCACCGCCACCCCGACGGCCAGCTCTACTACGACCTGCGCGGCCCCTCGCTCACCACCAGCCCCGACCCCACCGCCGTGCTCGGCCACTTCCTGTGCCGCCTCGGCGTGCCCGCCGACGAGGTGCCCTCCGGCCTGGCGGGCCGGCAGGACCGCTACCGCGAGCTGCTCGCCGAGCGCAGGATGCTGGTCGTGCTCGACCACGCGCAGAGCGCCGCCCAGGTCGCCCCGCTGATCAGCGGCGCACCCGGGGTGTTCACCGTGGTGATCGCCCGCCGCCCGTTCAGCGGCCTGGACGCCGTGCGCATCCCGGTCGGCCCGCTGGCCGACAAGGACGCGGTGCGGCTGCTCACCGACCTGGTGGGCAAGCACGCGGTCAAGGCCGCCCGGGCCACCCTGCCCGCCGTCCTCGAACACTGCGCCGGCTCCCCGTACGCGCTGCGCGCCGCCGCTCCCCACCTGGGCACCGCCCCGGTGGCCCGGCCCGAGTGGTCTCCGGTCACCGCCGCCGTGGACGCCGCCTACCGTCGGCTCGCCCCGGACGCAGCGCGGCTCCACCGGCTGGCCGGGCTGCGGCCCTGGCCCGCCCTCGGCCCCGAACTCGCCGCCGCCCTGGCCGGGATCGAGACCGAGGAGGCCGCCCGGCTGCTCGAGGAGCTCGCCGAGGCCCAGCTGCTCGAACCCGACGGCACCGGCCGCTACCGCTACCGGGAGAGCGTCCGCGCCCACGCCGAGGCTGCCGCCCAGGCCGAGGAGGGGCTCGGCGGCTGCGCGGCCGCCGTCCGGCGGGCGCTGGCACGGCAGTTGGGCTTCGCCGTGCAGGCCGACCTGACCGCACTCCGGCAGCGGTGGCACCTCGGCCCCCGGTACGCGGAGCTGACGCCGGGGCCGGCCGAGACGGCGGGCGAGGCCGTCGCGGCGCTCGCCCAGGAGCTCGGGAACCTGGTCGAAACCGTGCGCACCGCTGAGGAGTTCGACGACCCGGAGACGGTCTGGCAGTGCGTGGAGGCACTCTGGGCGCTCCAGCTCAAGGCCGGCCACAACGAGGTGCTGCTGCCCGCCCTGCGGATCGGCGTCCGCGCCGCCGAGGCCCACCACCCCGGCAGCCGGATCGCGGGCCGGATGCACACCCAGCTCGCCTTCGCCCTGATGGACCTGCAGCTCGACACCGAGGCCGAGGCCGAGCTGCGGGCCGCCGCCGAGGCGGACCGGCAGGCCGGCCACCGCCGGGGGCAGGCCACCGCGGTGGAGTCGCTGGGCCTGCTGCGGCTGCGCCAGTGGCGCTACACCGAGGCGCTGGAGTGCTTCGAGCAGGCGGTGGCCCTCCTACGGGAGATCACCCCGGGCGAGGACGGCGACCAGGACGTGCCGCGTGCCCTGGCCCTGCTGGAGCGCCACCAGGCCCGGGCCCACCGGGGCCTCGGCCACTTCGCCGAGGCGCAGACCCAACTCGCCACCGCCTTGGAGTACTTCGAGAAGAACCACGAGAACTACAACGCGGCCCGCACTCTCACCGACCTCGCCGAGACCCACCTGCTGGCCGGCTCCCCGGCCGCCGCCCGCCCGCTGATCGACCAGGCGGCCACCCTGCTGCGGGCCGAGCAGGCCACGGGTCACCTCGCCCACCTGGAGTCGCTGCTCGCCCGCTGCGCCTGAGCTCGGTGTACGCCCCTGTCGGCGGCCCGTGCTGAGATGCCCGCATGAGACGCCGCACCCTGTACGCCGAGATCAACGTGGAGCGCCCCGAGCCGGCCGCCTTCGAGCAGCTGGCCCGGAGCTGGCTGGACGGCGGCTTCACCGCGCTCGCGGGCGCGCACCGGCAGGCGCTGGCGGCCGGGCCGGCGCTGCCGCCGGAGGCGATGCGCCGCAGCATGCCCTGCGGGCCGCCGCACGCCGCCTGGGGCTTCGTCTCGGTCGCCCGCCACGACGGGCGGCGGCTGCGCAGCTCGGGCCGGGTGATCTCGGACCGGAGCACGGCCTGGTTCCTGCGCCAACTGGCCGACCCGCCCCGGACGGCGACGATCGGGCTCTCCGTGCTCGACGAGCACGGGTACCCGGGCCCGAGCCCGCTGCGGATCACCGTCGACCACCCGGAGCTGCTCGACCCCCGCGAGGCGATCGACTGGACGGTGCTGTCTTTCGAGATCCCCGAGGCGGACCTGCTCGACCCCGGGCGGCAGGAGGCGGTGCTCGGCTTCCTGCACGGCATCACCGACGGGCTCGACCCCTCCTACGGCAACATCACCTACCGTGACGGCCTGGGCAAGACCGGTCTCGAGCGCACCCTGGGCCCGCCGTGGCGGTTCCCGTACGAGACGGTCCCGACCAGCCGTCAGGCGCTGCGCGGGTACGACTGGTGGACCCTCTGCCCGAAGGAACTCGCCGGGCGGCTCGGCGGGGCGGACGCCCTGCGGGTCACGGGTGCGTTCCACGAGGTGACCGAGCTGCCCTCGGGTGCCCTCCGCCTGCAGGCCACCGATCACTACCGCGACTACGGCCCGGAGGCCTGGACGGCGGTGTTCCGTGCGCTCGCCCCGGTCCTGCCGCCCGGCGTGCCGAAGTACTTCCCGCATGCCGAACCGGTGGAGCGCATCGTCTACCGGGACGCCTCAGCCCCCGGCCAGGCGCCGGCCGGGGGCTGAGGCGGTGCGGCAGACTCAGGGAGCGATCGGCAGCTGGCGCTTGTGCTCGGTGAGGCGGTAGCGGCGGACGATGGCCGCGAAGGCCTCCTCGCCGACCGGCTTGCCCTCGAGGAAGTCGTCGATCTGGTCGTAGGTCACGCCCAGGGCGTCCTCGTCGGGCTTGCCCGGGTCGAGGGTCTCCAGGTCGGCGGTCGGCGTCTTCCAGACCAGCTCGGCCGGGGCGCCCAGCTCCGCCGCGACGGCGCGCACCCGGCGCTTGGTCAGTCCGGTCAGCGGCACCACGTCGGCCGCGCCGTCGCCGAACTTGGTGAAGAAGCCGGAGACCGCCTCGGCGGCGTGGTCGGTGCCCACCACCAGGCCGTCCTGCGCACCGGCCACCGCGTACTGGGCGACCATGCGCTGGCGGGCCTTGATGTTGCCGTGCACGAAGTCCTGGTGGTGCGCGTCCCGGAAGGTGAGGCCGGCGGCCAGGGCGGCGTCCAGCGCCGCGTCGCTGGCGGGCTTCACGTCCACGGTCAGGACCTGGTCGGCCTTGATGGTGTCCAGCGCGAGCTGGGCGTCCTTCTCGTCGGCCTGGGTGCCGTACGGCAGCCGCATCGCGTAGAAGGTGGCCTCCTGCCCGCCGGCCCGCACCCGCTCGACCGCGAGCTGGCACAGCCGCCCGGCGGTGGTGGAGTCCACCCCGCCGCTGATGCCCAGCACCAGCGACCGCAGCCCGGAGGAGGTCAGCCGCTCGGCCAGGAAGGCCACCCGCCGCTCGATCTCCTGCCGGGGGTCGAAGTCCGTGGTCACCTGGAGATCCCGGGCGATCTCCTGCTGGGTGGACGTGGACGCCAGGTCGGTCACGCTTGCTCCTCGGGCACGACAGGTATGGGAAGTCCCCACTTTAGTCCGGCGCCGCCAGGCCACCGAGCTGGACGGTGTGCCGTTGGCCACCCGTCCGTACGGTCAGCCGGGCGGGCAGGCCCGGCCCGGCGGCGAGCAGGGCGGAGGCCGCGGCGGCGGGGTGGAGGCCGCCGGGCCCGGTGGTCAGGGTCCGGAGCCCGTGGCGGGTGGCCACGACGGCCGTGTCCGGCCCGGTCAGGTAGGCCGCCATGGCGCACCCCGGGTGCCGGGCCAGCACCTCGGCGGCCCAGGTGGCCGGGTGGCCGAGCCGGGGGTCGTACGGCGGGCCCGAGCGCCAGATCAGGTCGGCGAGGGCGAGCACCCCGGGGTCGAGGGTCTCCTCGTGGACGGACAGGTGGCCCGTCCAATCCCCGGCGGGTTCGCCCGCCGCCTGCCGCCGCAGCTCGACCTCCCCGTCGGTGGTGGTACGGCTGAACACCCTTACCGGAGCGGTGAGTTCGACGGGCTGGTAGGGCGGCAGCGGCAGCGGGTCGAGCAGGGCGGGCCAGTCGGGCTCGGGCAGTCCGGCCAGGCCGTAGCAGAGGGACCGCAGCAGCGGCGCCGCCTTGCCCGGGTCGGAGCTGGTGCACTCGGCCGGGCCGGGCAGCGGCCGGTGCCCGGCGAGCAGCCGGTCGAGCTGGGGCGCGAGCGGGGCGTGCGGGTCCAGGCGGGGCGCCGAGCGGACGAAGGCGGCGACGGGGGAGTCCGCGCCGAGGGCGGCCAGTGAGGCCGAGCCGAGCAGCACGGGGGTGCCGAGCGCGGCCGCGTAGTAGCTGACCGAGCCGAAGTCGCCGAGTACGGCGTCCGCCGCGATCAGGGCCTGCCGCCAGCCGTCCAGCGGGTCGACGAGCAGCAGCCCGGCCCGGCGGGCCCGGTCGAGCCAGAGCCGGACCTGCCCCGGGCCGTGGCCGTGGCCGATGTTGGGGTGCAGCACGGCGGCCGGCCGGTACTCGTCCTGGGGCAGTTCGGCGAGCCGGGGGAGCAGCAGCGGGAGGATGTCCTGCTCGCCCGCGTCACCGAACAGGGAGTCGCCGTTCCAGGTCGAGTTCAGCACCAGCAGCCGCTGGCCGGCCCGGACGCCGAGGGCCCGGCGGTAGCGCTCACGCTCGCCGCGGGCGGCGAGGATCCGGTCGTAGCACGGGTCGCCCGCCAGGACGGCGGTCGGCGCGGCGGGCGGGCAGGAGGCCCGCAGCCGGTCCAACTGTTCGGGGTGGGAGAGCACCATCGCGTCCGCGACCGGCACCCCGTCGTGCAGCAGCCACTCGCCCGAGAGCCCGAACACCGACTCCGCGTCCGTCGTCCGTCGTCCGTCGTCCGTCGTCCGTCGTCCGTCGTCCGTCGTCCGTCGTCCGTCGTCCGTCGTAGCTTCTTATTGTAGCCAACGCCGTGCGACAGTATCGCCAACTTGCCCTGCAGCAGGTGGAGTTCACCGCCAAGGCTGGCCGCGATGGCGAGGTCGACCGGGGTCTCGACGGCCTGGCGCCAGGGTAGGACCGGCAGGCCGAGCGAGGCGAGGAGTTCGGGGACGCCGTGCTGGAAGGGCGAGGAGCCGGTACAGGTGGCGAGCAGCTGGACGCGCAGGTCGTCGCGGAAGAGCGGGAGCACGTCGAGCAGCCGGGTGGCGGAGGTGACGTTGTGGACCACCAGCAGGATGCGGCGGCACCCCGCCCGGGTGGCCCAGTCGGCCGCCTCCGGCCCGACCGGGACGCGAATCAGCTGTTCCACCGCACTCCCCGTCACCCCTGCCGCCACCCGGAACTGACGGTGTCTCCGCCTGGCCCCAACCTACCGTCGGAGTGGATCGGGCGTCAGCAACCCGATCATGCGGTGACCTGGGCGTCAGCGGCAGCGAGCAGCTTCGGCAGCTCCCGCATGTCCTCGAAGACCACCGTGCCCGGCCCGGTCAGCCACTCCGCGGGGGTGAGCCCGCCGGCGTAGCCGAACGCGCGCATGCCCGCCGCACGGGCGGCCTGCACCCCGTACCGGCTGTCCTCGACCACCACGCAGGCGGCGGGGTCCACGCCCATCCGGGCGGCGGCGTGCAGGAAGAGGTCCGGGGCGGGCTTGCCGCGGGGCACCTCGCTCGCGCTGAAGATCCGGCCTTCGAAGTGCTGGTAGAGGCCGGTGAGGCCGAGGGTGTGCCGCATCTTCTCGTGCGCGCCGCTGGAGGCGACGCAGCTGGGCAGGGAGAGCGCGGCCAGCGCCTCGGGCAGGCCGTCCACCGGTTCGATGCCGGCGTCCACCTCCTCGACGTGGCGGACGGTGAAGCGCTCCCACCACCGGGCGGCCGTCTCCTCGCCCAGCCGTTCGGCGATCTGGGCGCAGATGGTCGGGCCGGAGCAGCCGATGAACCGCTCCATCACCTCCTGCTCGGTGAGCGGCCAGCCGAACTCGGCCCCCAGCTCCACCTGCACCCGGACGGCGATCTTCTCGCTGTCCACCAGGACGCCGTCACAGTCGAAGATCACGAGTTCTATCGGCTTGATCATTTCGGCAGGATAGGCCAGCGACGCCTTCCCGACGCCCTGTTTTCCGGGCCGCCTACACTCGGTGGGAGCCCACGACAGGAGAGCGGTACCCATGAGCAGCGGCGGCGCGGCCACCAGCGACGAGAAATCCCGGCGCAAGGCGATGCTGGTCCGGGCGTCGATCTACATCGCCGGCACCCACCTCTTCGCCGGCTTCGTGATGCTGCTCTTCTTCCTCGGCGGCCGGGGCCACTAGGGGCTCAGGCCGCGGCCAGCTCCGGGTGGTGCCGCCGGGTGACCTCGGGGTGGGCCCGGACGTACCCCTTGAGCTCGTTGCGGCCGAACTCGGCGAACAGCGGGTTGGCCGGGTCCTGGGTCGCGCCGGGCGCGTGGTGGGCGAGCGGGAAGTCCAGCGGCTCGATGTGCGCGTCCAGGCGCGGGTTGTAGAAGAACGGCACCGAGTACCGCTCGCGAGCCCCCGGCGGGCTGATCACCCGGTGCCTGGTGGCCTTCAGGTACCCGTCGGTGGCGACCTCGAGCAGTTCGCCGAGGTTGACCACGAAGGCACCTTCCACCGGCGGCACCTCCAGGAAGCTGCCGTCCGGCCGCTCGACCTGCAGGCCGCCCACGGTGTCCTGCAGCAGCAGGGTGATGAAGCCGTAGTCCTTGTGCGAGCCCACCCCCTGCCCGGCGCCGTCCGGCGCGGTGCCCGGGTAGCGGACCAGCTTGAGTCGCAGGTGCGGATGGCCCGCGAAGGCGTAGTCGTAGAAGCCCGGGTCGGCCCCGATCGCGGTGAGCAGCTCGTGCAGCAGCTTCTCGGCGACGGCCCCCAGGCTGCCGATCCAGCCGAGCGCGGCCGGCCGGAGTTCCGGCAGGGCGCTGGGCCACTGGTTGGGGCCCTCCAGCCACCAGTACGGGGGCTCCTGCGGGCCGGGCACGTGCGGCGGGAGTTCGGCGCCGATGTCCAGCTGGTCGCGCCAGTCCTGGCTGCCGCCGGTGCGTTCGTCGCCGGTGCGGGTGTAGCCGCGGTAGTGCGGGGAGTTGAGGTTGCTCACCGCCAGCCGGTCGGGCTCGGGGAGGGCGAAGAAGGCGCGCATCGCCTCGGTCAGGGCGGCCGTCTCGGCCGGGGGCACGCCGTGGCCGGTCAGCTGGAAGAAACCGACCTCGGTGGCGGCGTGCCGCAGGGTCTCGTGCAGCCGGGCCCGGTCGGCGGGCGAGCCGTCGGCGAGCGAGAGGTCGACCACGGGAAGGCCGGTGAGCCGGCCGGCGGAAGGCTTCGTCATGGGAGTGTCCGAAGGGAGTCCGGTGCCCTCCGGAGGAGGGCGGAAGGCCACCACACCAGCGTAGTCCGCCCCCGGGCGCACCCGCTCTCGGGGAGAAGCCTCGCCAACACCGCCATGCAGGCTGCCGCCGCGGCCGGCGCCCTCGCGGGCGGTCTCGGCGGCTCCCTGCTGGGCCTGCGGACGACGCTGCTGGTCGCTGCCGCGCTGACGGTGGCCACCATCGGCCTGACTGCGCTGGCCCGGCGCCTGGCCCGTTGACGTCTTGATCTTGTAACAGCGGCTTCGGTTGCCTGTCAGGCGCTCCGGGGCCGCTCCTAGGCTGGGCGTTATGAGCCTGTCACCTTCTGCCGTCGCCGCCGCCAGTGCCGCCTGGGTCTGGCTGCCGCCGGACGCCGAGGTCGTCGCCGACGACCAGTACACGATCCTGCGGCTGCCCGAGTACTACTCCTTCGACCTCTCGGTGGTCTCCTTCACGCCGAACCGCCCGCTCCCGGCGGCCGTCGACGCGGTGCTGGAGCGGGCCAAGGCCTGCGGGCCGCCGGTGCTCGACTGGCAGGTGCTGATCGGCCACCCGGCCGGGCTCGCGGACGAACTGACGGCCCGCGGCGGCCGGGTGAAGCTCGGCCTGGAGGTGCTGGCGGCGGACCTGAGCCAGGGCGCGCCCCGGCTGAAGCCCCCGGCGGTGGACGTCTCGCTGCGCTGGGCCACCGACCTGGCCACCACCCGGGACGGCATCGCGGTCGAGTCCGCCGGCTTCGGCGGCGCGCTCCCGCCCGAGGAGCGGATCGAGGCGGCCGCGGGCCGCGACGCGAAGGCCTTCCCGGCCGGCGAGGGCGGCCGGGTGGTCGCCTACGTCGACGGCGAGCCGGTCGGGGCCGGCGGCGTCGTACTGGTGGACGGAGTGGCCCGCCTGACCGGCGGTGTGGTGGCCGAGGACTGGCGGGGCCGGGGCGTGTACCGGGCGCTGCTCGACGCCCGGCTGTCCTACGCGGCGACGCACGGCGCCGCGATGGCCCTGGTCAAGGCCAACGAGACCACCTCCGGCCCGATCCTGCGCAAGGTGGGCTTCACCCCGTTCGGACCGGAGCCGGTCTACGCCCTCCCGCTGCACTGACCGCCGGTCAGTCCTGCGCCAGTGACCGGGCGGCCAGGTCGCGCAGTTCGGTCTTGCGGACCTTGCCGCTCACCGTCATCGGGAACGAGCTGACCACCCGGACGTGGCGCGGGGTCTTGAAGTGGGCCAGCCGGCCCCGGCAGTACTCGGCGAGTTCGGGCTGGCTGAGGTCGGCGGCCGGGTCGCGGAGGATGACGAAGGCGCAGATCTCCTCGCCGTAGTGCTCGTCGGGGACACCGACCACCTGCACGTCCACGATCTCGGGGTGGCTGTGCAGGAACTCCTCGATCTCGCGCGGGTACACGTTCTCACCACCCCGGATGATCATGTCCTTGATCCGGCCGACGATGCCGACGTAGCCGTCCTCGTGCATCACCGCGAGGTCCCCGGTGTGCATCCACCCCTCGGCGTCGACCACCTCGGCGGTGCGCTCGGGCTCGTCCCAGTAGCCGAGCATCACCGAGTAGCCCTTGGTGCAGAGTTCGCCCGGGGTGCCGCGCGGCACGGTGCGCCCGCCGACCGGGTCGACGATCTTGACCTCGACGTGCGGCATGACCCGGCCCACCGTGCCGGTGCGGTGCTCCAGGTCGTCGTCGTGCCTGGTCAGGGTGGAGACCGGGGAGGTCTCGGTCATCCCGTACGCGATGGCCACCCCGGCCATCCGCATGTCCACGGTGACCCGCTTCATCACCTCGACCGGGCAGGGCGATCCGCCCATCAGGCCGGTGCGCAGCGAGGAGAGGTCGTAGCCGTCGAAGCCGGGCAGGGCCAGCTCGGCGATGAACATCGTCGGCACGCCGTAGAGCGAGGTGGCCCGCTCGGCGGCGACGGCGCGCAGGGTGGCGGCCGGGTCGAAGCCGGCGGCGGGGATGATCACGCAGGCGCCGTGGCTGAGCGCGGCGAGGTTGCCGAGCACCATCCCGAAGCAGTGGTAGAAGGGCACCGGCACGCAGATCCGGTCCTGCTCGGTGTAGCCGAGCAGGGCGCCAACGCCGTGCGCGTTGTTGAGGATGTTGTGGTGCGAGAGGGTGGCGCCCTTGGGGAAGCCGGTGGTGCCCGAGGTGTACTGGATGTTGATCGGATCGTGGCAGTCCAGGTGCTCGAACTCGGCGTCACTGTCCATCAGTTGCCACTGCGGGTCGCCGATCCAGAGCGTTTCGCGCAGCGCCGGGCAGTCGGTCCGGGCGGCGGCCACCATGGCCCGGTAGTCGCTGTCCTTGTGGCTGGTGGCCGAGATCAGCAGGCTGATCCCGGCCTGGTTCAGCACGTACCCCAACTCGTGGGTGCGGTAGGCGGGGTTGATGTTGACCAGGATCGCGCCGAGCCGGGCGGTGGCGTACTGCACGAGCACCCACTCCGGGCAGTTCGGTGCCCAGATGCCGACCCGGTCACCCTTGGCCACTCCGCGGGCCCGCAGATCGCGGGCCAACTCGTCCACGTCCCGGTCGAGTTCGGCGTACGTCCAGCGGCGCCCGCTCGGTACGTCCACCAGGGCCTCGCGGCCCGGCCAGGCCGCGGCCACCTGGCGCAGCCGCTCGCCGATGGTGCAGGTCAGCAGTGGTTCGTCCGTGCTGCCCGGGGTGTGGGAGAGCTGCTGGGGCGCGGTCACGTGCTCAACCTCCGTCGGTGCGGGTGCCGTTGGGCGTACCGGGCGAGGCCGCTCGGTGCGCACCAAGCGTCGACGCTTGATCGCTTTGCGTCAAGACGCCGTGCCGGGCGCCTTCTGCGCGGCAGTCTCCGGTGCCGCGGCCCCGAACGGACAGGCGGACGGCCTCGCGGCCGGTCCGAAGGTGCCCAGCTCGGAGATCTCGTACCCGTTCGGGTAGCCGCGGACCTGGCGGCCGTCCCGCGCGTAGTGCGGCTCCCTGCGTGGGGGCAGCAGCCGGACGAACCGCCCGCGCAGCCGCATCCCGGCCCGAACGGCCTTGCGCAGCAGAGCCGGTGGCGCCGGGTAGGCGAAGGCCTCGCGCAGCGGGTCGTCGAGGAGGCAGATGCTGGAGAGCCGCATCGCGGGACGGGTGAGCGCGGGGTACCAGGAGGCCATCAGGTCCAGGGTGGAGTCCGAGACGCTCCGGCCGCCCTGGTCGAAGGCGAAGTTGGCCCGCTCGTACTCGTCCAGCAGCCGCTCGAACTCCCCGAAGCTCTCCGGCAGGTCGCGCAGCCCCATGTGCCGGCCGAGCTCCCGGTAGTAGTTGACACTGGCCCGCACCTCGGCCGCCGAGTACGGCCGCCAGCCGTAGTCGTCCAGCCAGCGCTTGGGCACCACCACGAAGGTGGCCAGCACGTACCGGAAGTCCTCGTCGCTGATCTCGTACCGCTGGTGCATCTGGTTCATCCGGCGGATCGCCTCGCGCCCCTGCGGCGAGTCGAAGCCGTGCTCGAGCACCGCCTCCAGGATCAGCACGGTGTCGTCGTACCGCTTCTGGGTGCGGCCGGTGAACTCGCCCGTCCGGGCCAGCAGCCGGCCGATGCTGGGCACCGCGTAGGTGCGGTAGAGCGCGAAGCCCAGCGACTGGTTGGTGTCCCAGGGGAACTCGTGCAGGCTGCTGATCCGGTAGATCTCGGTGTACTCGGTCTCGGGATCGAGCGCGTGGATGCGGTCCAGCCAGGCGTGCCGGTTCATGGGGGAGCTGTCCTTCTTGCCGGGGTCGTCCAGACTGTAGGCGGCGGCACGGAGGGTGGTCAATGATCGACTGTCAGCTCCCGGAGCCGCCGCGGGGCGCGCCCGGGTAGGTGCCGAAGGACCAGCGGTTGCCCTCGGGGTCGCGGGCGGTGAAGTCGCGGGAGCCGTAGTCGGTGTCGTGCGGGGGAGCGGTGATCTCGGCTCCGGCGGCGAGGGCGCGGGCGTGCAGTTCGTCGGGGGCGTCGGTGACGACGTAGGCGCCGAAGGTGCCGGGGCGCAGCGGCCAGGGGTCGTCGGGGTCGTCCGCCGGGCGGGCGGAGCCGAGCATGATGCCGCCGCCGAGCGGCCAGTCGAGCTGGGCGTGATCCACCCGCTCGCCCTCGCCGTAGACGACGGTCTCCTCGAAGCCGAAGGCGTCGACCAGGAAGCGGATCAGCGCGCGGGCGTCATGGGCCCGCAGGCTGGGCCAGACCTGCGGTCGGGGCGGCTGGGGCATGATGAGCACCTCCGGAGGTTGTCGACTGACAGCATCATGGCCGCCCCCACCGACAGCGGGCAGGCGCTCGGCCCGGGCCCGAGGACCACCCGATCGGGCCAGAATCAGTGCTGGGGCCCGGTGGCGAGGGAGAAGTCGGCGAACCAGGCGTGCTGGGTGGTCCTCGGGCCCCAGCTGGTGTCGTGGCCGCCGTAGAAGGTGGAGAAGAGGAGGCCGGAGAAGGGGATGTCCGCGATGCCGGAGGCCACGGCCGGGGCGGAGTACACCTGGCGGCCGTCGTACCAGACGGTGACGCTGCCCTTGGCGCGGTCGACCAGCTGCTCGATGCTGTGCCAGCGGCCGTCGCCCTGGAAGTGCCAGGTGCCCAGGCCTTCGTCCACGCCGTAGCCGGTCGGGCCGGAGTCGGTGGGGGTGTAGAGGTAGACCTCGCCGTTGTCGGGGGAGCCGTTCGCGCCGCGCCACATGTACCGGGTCGACCACCCCTGCCCGTGGTTGCCGCCGGACTCCTCGCCGATCCGCCCGCCGTACAGTCCGGGCAGCTTGCCGGCCTTGCCCCAGTCCCGCCCGGCGGGGAACTTCAGGTGGTACTTCAGGTCGAGCGTGGTGCTCTTCGCCACCGGGCCGAGGCCGAGCGAGGCCAGGTCGGTGTAGAACTGGCCGCCGCCGGGGTGCGGGCAGTCGGTGCACTGGTTCGAGGAGGACCCGGTGCCGTACGTCACCTGGAGCGCCGCCCCGCCGCCCGGCGCACCCGGGTCGTTCACCAGGCTCAAGTCCGGCTCGCCCCAGCTGCCTTGGGTGGCCACGCCCCACTTCTGCCGCCACTGGGCCGTGCCGTAGCCGGTGAACTGCCCGGTCCAGACCGTCTTCGCGGCCGAAGGCGCCGAGGTCGCCGAGAGCGCCAAGGTGGCCGGGGGTGCCGGTGGCGCCGGGTGCGCCGTGGCCGGGGTGGCGGCGCAGCCGGCGGTGCTGAGCAGGGCCAGGGCGGTGACGGCGGTGAGCGCGGTCCGGTGCACGGTGCTCCTCGGGCGGCGGTGGCGGGGCTGGCGCAGCTTGAGACGTGTGCCGGGCGGCGGAGGTTGCGCACCGCCGGGGGCCGCGGAGAAATCCGGTGGCCCGGGCCGGTGCGGGCCCAGTACGGTGCCCACCGGTTTCGAGCGAGGAAGCGGGGGTCCATGAGTTCTGCGGAGCGTGCCGAGGTGGTTCCGGCCAGGGTGTTCGGCGAGGTCGCCGAGGTGTACGACGCCAACCGGCCCGGGTATGCGGACGAGTTGGTGGCCGAGGTGCTGGACTACGCGCGACTGGGCGGGAGTTCGGCAGTGGAGTTCGGCGCGGGCACCGGCAAGGCCAGCACGCTGTTCGCCGCGCGCGGTGTGCCGTTGGTCTGTGTGGAGCCGGACGCGCGGATGGCCGAGGTGCTGCGCCGCAACACCGAGGGGTACGGGCAGGTCCGGGTGGAGGTCGGCGGGTTCGAGGAGTGGCAGCCGGGCGGGCGGAGCTTCGGCCTGCTCTACGCCGCCACGGCCTGGCACTGGTTCGACCCCGACCGGCGCTGGGAGTTGGTGCACGAGCGCCTGCGGCCGGGCGGCGCCGTCGCCCTGTTCTGGAACCCGCACGGTGTGCTCGACGAGGAGCTGTTCCGCCGGCTCGGCGAGATCGACCGGCGCCACGGCGTGGCCGGTTCGCCGCACGGTCAGCTGGCCCACTGGTACGACGGCGCGCCCGGCACCGGCTCGGCTGCGGACGCGGAGAACTGGCCGGCGGCCGAGGCCGGCCGGGACGGCCGCTTCACCGACCTGCGCAGCCACCGCTTCCGCCGGCAGGTCCACTACGACACCGAGCGCTACCTCGGCTTCCTCTCCTCCATCTCCACCTACCGGGTGCTCGCGCCCGAGGCCCGCGAGGCGGTGATGGCCGAGACCGCCCGACTGCTCGACGCCCGCGGCGGCGGCATCGACCTGCTGCACGTCAGCGACCTCTTCCTGGCCCGCAGGCGCTGAGCGGTGCGCCGTACCGGGCCGGGGCCGCTCAGTACCAGGTCTGCCAGGCGTTGAAGTTGCCGGTGTCGGCGTACCACAGGCCCACCGGGCTCCCGTTGCCGTGCCAGTAGGAGGAGTACCCGTCGAGGGCGACGACGCTGGGGGTCTTGGGGGAGGTGAGAGAGATGTTGCTGCCGCTGACGTAGGCATGGAAGGTCTGTCCGGGGGCGGCGCCGTCCTTGCAGTCGTAGACGTTGAACTGCCCGCCCACGGTGTTGCCCCACGACTCGGGGTAGTCGAGGCAGCGGCCGGAGGCGTTGTTGACGAGCTCCCAGCCGTAGAAGGTGCCCGAGTTGTACTGCCGCCAGCGCCACAGCTCGGTGGGGCCGCCGTTGCAGGCCCAGAACCCGACGGGTGAGTTGTTCGCGCCGCCGCCGCTGGCGAAGTTGTCGAGGCAGTACCCGTCGCCGTAGGCCCGGACGTGGAAGAAGAACGGCGCGGAGTCGTGGGCGGTGACCCCGGTGGCGGTGCGCTGTCCCTGGTGGGCGGTGGCGGCTGCCTGGACCTGGGCCAGGGCTTGCTGGGCGGTGACGGCGGCAGCCGCGCCGGTGGCGGTGTCACCGGCATGGGCGGCGGTCACCGGGGCCGCGAGCGTGAGGGCGGTGAGGGCAGCGGCCATGGCCAGACGTAAAGTTGTCATGCCCTCAACGATAGGAACCCGTGTCGCCATCGGAAAGGGCCGAGGTGCAAGTGGCGGACACCCTCTCCGCTTCGTGCCGGTGTTGACCCCTGTCCCATGCCTGCCCAGATGACCGGCCGCCCCCGCTGACGGTTGTTCGGGAGCGGAGCGCTATCGTCCGACCGGACAGCAGAACCGACAGGGGAGGTCGACCGCATGGTGGACGGGTTGGACGAAGTCTGCGAGCAGGCGCTGGCCGAGCACGGCTGTGCGTCGGTCTCGGTCGCGGTGGTCGAGCGGGACGAACTGGTGCTGGCCCGGGCCTACGGCCTGGCGGACCGGGAGAGCGGCCGGCCGGCCACGCCGGAGACGGTGTACGGGCTGGCCTCCGTCACCAAGGCGTTCACCGCCACCGCCGTCTGCCTGGCGGCCGACGAGGGGCTGATCGACCTGGACGCCCCCGTCCCGGGCGATCACCCGTGGACCGCGCCGACGCCGCGTCAGCTGCTCCAGCACCGGGGCGGCTTCCCAGCGTTCTACAACTTCCACTACGGCGACGACGGCACGCTGCCGATCGACATCGACCGCTACCGCACGCTGGTCCGCGAGCCGGGCACCGGGTTCGAGTACTCCAACCTCGGCTACCACGAGCTGGGCAGGCTGCTGGAGTCGGCGACCGGGCAGGGCCTGGCCGACCACCTGCGCGAGCGGATCGCCGAGCCGCTCGGCCTGACGGGCTTCGGCCTCGGCTCGGCCTACTCCGGCCCGGGCCCCGTCGCCGAGCGGTACACCGCCGACGGCCGCCGCTACGCCACCTGTCACAGCGGCCACCCCGCCGCCGGAGCCGGCTGGGCGACGGCGGCGGACATCGCGCGCTTCGCCCGGGGCGGCCACCGGCTGCTGAAGCCCGCCACCGAGGCGGCGATGCACGACGCGCTGCCCATCGGCGAGTTGCTCGGATACGGCTTCGGCCGGATCGTCTCGCACGGCGAGGGCCCGGTGGTCCGCAGTCACGGCGGCGGGATGGGCGGCGTCGCCACCATGATGATCGAGATCCCCGAGCGGGAGCTCGCGGTGGCGGTGCTGGCCAACTCCACCGACAAGGCAGCCCGGGACGCCGTCGTGGACCACCTGGTGGGCGCGCTGGCCCCCGGCTTCCACGCCGGCCTGGTCACCCCGGACAGCGACCCGGTCCGCCCGATGGAGCAGGCCCCGGGCGAGTGGGCCGGGTGGATCGACACGGCGGACGGCCAAATCCCGGTGACCACAGTGGTCATGACGGATGGTCAGGCAGAGCTGCGCCTCGCCGACCATCCGCCGGTCACCACCGCCGCCTTCGCCACCCGGCAGTGGGACTTGGTCGTCAGCGCCCCGCTCCAACTGCCCACCGCCGACGCCCGCTTGAACAGCCCGAGCTTCGCTCTCGCGGTGCGGGCCGAGCAGGACGGCCGGCTCACCGGCCGGGCCGTCGCCTTCAAGAGCGGCGACCAGGAGGGCTGGCTGGGCCCGTACCTGACCTACCCCTGCACGCTGCGCCCGGCCTGATTCCGCAGGTCCAGTGCCGACCGGACCTGGGCCCGGAACCAGCGCTGGGCCGGGTCGTTGTCGTGGCGGGGGTGCCAGGCCATCGCGATCTCGATCGGCGGCAGCGGCAGCGGGATCGGCAGCGTGGTCAGGCCGAGGGCGGAGGTGAGCGGGCGGCCGGTCAGGTCCGGCACCTGGCTCACCAGGTCGGTGGTGGCGACGAGTTGGAGCGCGGCGGCGAAGGTCGGCATGGTGGCGACCACCCGGCGCTTCAGGCCGGCCCCCGCCAGTGCCTCGTCCAGCGGGCCGCGCAGACGGCCGCGCCGGGAGGTGATCACGTGCGGGGCGCCGGCCAGCGCGGCCGGGGTGAGCGGGGCCCGGGTGAGGGGGTGGCCGCGCCGGACCACGGCGACCATCGCGTCGGTGAGCAGCGGCTCGACCCGGGTCTCGGGTGCGGGTGCGGTGATCACCCGTACCTCCAGGTCCGCCCGCCCGTCCCGCAGCACCAGGTCGTCCGGGTGGTGCCCCTCGGACAGCAGCACGACGGTCACCCTCGGTGCCTGCTCCCGCAGCCGGGGCAGCAGTCCGGTGGCGAGGGCGGGCGAGAGCAGGTCGTTGCTGATGACGGTGAAGGTCCGCTCCAGCCGGGCCGGGTCCAGGGGCCGCCCCTCGGCGAACAGCGCGCGCGAGCGGTCGAGCAGCGCCTTGACCTCCGGGTGCACCGCCTCCGCCCGCGGGGTCGCCACCATCGTCCGCCCGGACCGCACCAGGATCGGATCGGCGAACGCGGTGCGGATCCGCGCCAGCGTGCGGCTCATCGCGGGCGCGGACAGGCCGAGCCGGTCGGCGGCGGCCGTCACCGAGGACTCGTCGAGCAGCACATCGAGGGCGACGAGGAGATTCAGATCGATGTCCCGGGCCGTGGCGCTCACGGAATGGCCTCCCACCTGCATCATTGCGTTCGATGCAACTTATTCTTCAGATGACTGCATTTGATGTTATGCCATGCCTCTCCTAGCGTCGGTCGCGTTCTGATTCGACACTGGAGGGGACGCCATGGAGACGAGGCACTCAGTGAAACGGGAGGCCGTCACCGCACCGCCGGCCACGCCGGAGAGCCACCCGCGCGGCCGGGAGGTGCTCGTCCTGATGTCCCTGTGCGCGGGGACACTTCAGGCGATGGCGGCCGCGATGAACCTCGCGGTGCCCTCGATCGCGCACAGCACGCTGCACCCGAGCCCGACCGCCCTGGTGTGGATCGTGGACGCCTACCTGATCGCCTTCGCCTGCCTGCTGATCCCGGGCGGCGCGCTGGCCGACCGGTTCGGCCGCAAGGGCGTCCTGCTCACCGGCCTCGGCCTGTTCGCGGCGGGCAGCCTGGTCGCGGCCCTGGGCGGGAGCGTGCCGGTGCTGATCGCCGGGCGGCTGGTGGCCGGCGCCGGCGCCGCACTCGCCCTGCCGGTCACCCTGGGGCTGCTGATGCTGGTCATCGCACCGCCCGCCCGCCCGCAGGCGGTCGCCACCTGGACCTCCTCGCTCGCGGTCGGCGGCATCCTCGGCAACGTGGTCGGCGGTCTGGTGCTCCAATTCCTGCCCTGGCAGGGGCTGTTCTGGGTGTTCGGCACGGCGGGCGCGCTGCTGCTGGCGCTCACCGCGCTGCGGGCACCCCGCACTCCCCGCCGCCCGACCCCGCTGGACGCCCCCGGCTCGGTGCTGCTCGCCGCCGCGATCGTGGCGCTGCTCAACGGGCTGATCGAGGGCCGCGAGCGCGGCTGGACCTCCCTCTGGGTGCTCGGCTCCTTCGCCGCGGCCGCCCTGATCACGGTGGTGTACGTGCTGGTCGGGCTGCGCCGGCGCCACCCGCTGCTCGACCCCCGGGTGTTCGCGCTGCGCCCGGTCCGGGCCGGGACGCTCGGTGTGACGGTGGCCTTCGCCGGGGCGTTCGCGATGTTCTACGTCAACGCCCAGTACCTGACCGTCGCGCACGGCTACTCGCTGGCGCTCGCGGGCTGCGCGATCGCGCCGATCGCCGTCGCGATGACGGTGGCCTCCCGGCGCTCCACCGCGCTGGTGCGCCGCCTGGGCGCCAAGCGGGTGGTCGCCATGGGCTTCACCGCCCTGGTCGGCGGCCTCGCCGCCTTCTCCGTGGTGGACTCGCACACCCCGTACCCGCTGTACATCCTCTGCCCCTCGCTGGCGCTGGCCGGGCTCGGCCTGGCGCTGCCCCCGCTGTCCGGCGGCATCATGACGGCCCTGCCGCCGGACCGCGCGGGCATGGGCTCCGGCCTCAACGGCGCGGCCCGCGAGGTCGGTTCGGCCCTCGGCGTGGCCGCCATGGGTACGGCGCTGGGCACCACGGCGGCCGGTACGGGCGCCTCGGCGGCGGCTCTCAGCGCGGCCATGGACTCCGGCTTCCGGGTGGTCGCCGTCGCGGTGGCGCTGGCCGCGGTGCTGGTGGTCCGCTGGATCGACTGACGGCACACCACAGCGTGCGGGCCCCGGGCGACCGGGGCCCTCGCCGTTCTCCGCGCGGTCAGCGGACCACGTCGAAGACCTGCTTCTGCAGGCCGTTGGCGTAGACCGCGTGCTCGACCAGCTCGAGCTTCTGGGTGTCCTTGTCGGTGCTGCTGAACAGGCGCTTGCCGGCGCCGAGCAGCAGGGGGAAGACCAGCAGGTGGTAGCGGTCGATCAGCCCGGCGTCCGAGAGGGCTTGGTTGAGCGCGGCGCTGCCGTGCACGATGATCGGGCCGCCCTCGGTCTCCTTGAGCGCGGCGACCTCGTCGAGGGTGCGCAGGATGGCCGTCTCGCCCCAGTTCGACACCAGGTCGTCCTCGGTGAGAGTGGTGGAGACGACGTACTTGGGCAGCGCCTTGTAGTGCGCGAACTCCGGCATGTCCGGCCAGACGGGCGAGAAGGACTGGTAGCTGACCCGGCCGAGCAGCATCGCGGTCGACTCCTCCTGCTCGCGGCCCTTGATCTCGAAGGCCTCGGGGAGGAACTCGACCTCCTTGAAGGTCCAGCCGGAGTTGCGGTAGCCGGGCTCGCCGCCCGGGGCCTCGACGACGCCGTCGAGGGAGATGAAGGCGGTGCTGATGAGAGTGCGCATCGTTGGTCCCAAGGGTGTGTGGGGTGGTTGGTCGGTGGATCAGGTGAGCAGACCGGACAGCCACTGCTGCCAGGCGGTCTCGGCCCCGTCGGGGCCGGCTCCGAAGAGGTGGTGGAAGAGCAGGGCGACCCCGCGGCCGTGGTGGAAGGTGTAGAGCCCGTCGGCGGTACGGAGCTCGAACCGCTCGTCGTCGGCCCAGGCCACCTCGCCGTCCAGCGGCGGCAGACCGTCCGGCTCGGCGTGCACCCGGGTGCCCTGGCGCACCGGCGCGGCGATCCGGAGCGCGTCGGCGAGGACGGTGCGGACCTCCGGGTCGGGCCGTCCGCCGGTCGGCGCCACGGCGAAGACCGGGACGGCGGTGCGGCCGGCGAAGTGGGCCAGGTACTGGCGCAGCGTGCCCAGGTGGAACGGCCAGCCGCGGCGCAGCGCGTCGTACTCGTCCTGCCAGTCGTCGCCGAGCATCCCGCTGTGCACCACGCGCAGCACGGTGCTGCCGCCGTCGCGGCCCTCGATCAGGTACTCGAAGGCCATGAACCGCCCGTCCGGGCCGGTCGGGGTGCGGGTGGCGAACCGCTTGCCGGGTTCGTACCCGGTGATCAGGGCCTCCTGCCGGTGGCCGCCGGTCTCCATCGCTGCGGTGCCGCCCTCGCGCGGGTCCACCTCGTTGCGGCCCATGAACCAGGAGTCCAGGCCCGGCCCGGTGGCGATCGCCTCCCAGACCTGGTCCGGGGTGGCCGGCAGGCTGGTCTCCAGCTCGATCTCGAACGGGTGGGTCATCGCGGGCTCTCCTGCTCGGCTTGCGAGGTGGCGTGCGGGGCGGGCTTCTGGTGCAGGCCGACCACCACCCGGTGGGTGCGGCCGCCGGGCGCGGTCTCGTCGTGGTAGCGGCTGACCAACGCGGCCACCGCCTGGGCGAGTTCGTCGGCGAAGGCGGCGCGGTCGGCGGCGGAGGCGAACCGCACCTCCGCGTCGATGCCGTAGCTGGCCACCCGCTTCCCGGCGCGCGCGGCGCCGGTCACCAGCTGGCCGACCTCCTGCACCAGCCGCGCCGCCAGGGCCAGCAGCCAGCGGGCCGACAGCTGGTCGGGAGAGCGGGCCGGGTCCGGGCCGACGGCGGCGAGCACGGCCGGGGAGATCACGTAGGAGGCGGCGCAGGCGCGGTAGATCCGCTCGGTCACGTTGCCCTTGCGGCGCTCCTCGGCGAGCTCGACCAGTCCGTGCCGCTCCAGCTCCTTCAAGTGGTAGTTGACCTTCTGCCGGGGCAGCCCCAGCCGCCCGGCCAGCATCGCGGCCGAGCCCGGCTCGGCCAGGGCGGCGAGGATCCCGGACCGGATCGGATCCAGGGAGGCCTCGGCCGCGGCGGGTTCTTCGATCACGGCGATCTCCAGCACCCCTTCAGTGTCCGGCCGACAAGAAAATTTGTCAAGGCGATTCGACTTGTCGGTGACGGTTGCACTCCGGAGCCGGGGGGTCACTCCTAGGATGGGCCTGGCCATGGACCTGAACCACTACCGCTTCCGGCATGTCTGGGAGCTGGACGCGCCCGCCGCCGCGGTCTACGCGGCGCTCCGGGACGTCGGCTCCTATCCGCTCTGGTGGCGGGAGGTCCGCAGCGTCCGGCCGGTCGGGGGTGACGTCAGCGCCGTCGTGATCCGCTCCCGCCTGCCGTACTCGCTCACGTTCGCCCTGCGGCGCAGCCGCGAGGACCAGGCGGCCGGGGTGCTCGAAGCCACCCTGCACGGGGATCTCGACGGGTGGTCCCGGTGGACCACGACCGCCCACGGCCCCGGCACCCGGGTGCTCCTCGAGGAGGAAGTACGGGCCGGCCGCCCCCTGCTGCGCCGCCTGGCCCCGCTGGCGCGCCCGCTGTTCCTGGCCAACCACGCCTTGGCCGCGCGCAGCGGCGAACGCGGCCTGCGCCGCCACCTGGCCGGCTGAACCGGCCGGGTGGCGAGACCGTTACGGCTCTTGTGCCGCCTCCGTCACCAGGGGATCCTCTGCAGATCGAACAGCCCGTTGCTCGGGTTGTACGTGCAGTAGAAGTAGTACGTGTTGCCGTCCCACAGGGCCTTCCAGTTGGCCTCGTCGTGGCAGCCGCTGCAGGAGTCGAACGAGTCGATGAAGGTCGAGCCCGGTATGGCCGAAGTGCGCCAGCAGTAGTTGGTCATGGGCTGCGCGGAGCCGGACTTGGTCGTGGTCTGCGGTGCGGCGGAGGCGGAGGCCGGGAACGCCACCGCTGCGGCGGAGAGAGCAAGACCGGCTGCGAGCAGGCGGCCGTGGCCCTTCAGTGCCATGAACACGTTGTCTCCTCAGGTCAGTTGTGCTCGTTTCGGGGTGGAACGTCACCCCGCGCGCATCTTGGCAGCCGCGTCCGGCTGCCGCCAGAGCTGCTGCGGCAGCCGGACGCGGTGTCAGCCCCAGCGGTCGGAGCGGTCGCGTTCGAGGGTGAAGGTGTCCACCGGGGTGAGGTCGCCGTGCGGTCCGTCGAAGGTGTAGTAGGTGACCCGCATCCGGGTGCGCCCGCTCCGGCGGTCGCCCGGGTCGACGTCGAAGGCGGCGAAGCCGTGGGTGTGCTTGCGGTCCTGGACGGCGGCCCAGGGTGCGTCCTCGGTGACCCAGACCGACTCCCGGTAGGGCCCGGGCGGGTTCTTGACGGCCTCCAGGCCGACGACCACCCGGCCCAAGGGCCGCTCGAACAGGTCGTCCTGGGTGGTCGCGGCGTTGCCGCCCGCGCCGATGATCATGTGGACGGTGCCCCGGCCGGTGTCGACCAGGTCCTTGTCGGTGCTGGTGGGCACCGGGGTGCGGGTGTCGTTCGGCAGGGTGCCGCGGACGGGGTGGGAGCGCTCGTAGTAGTGCTCGTGGCCGCTGAGCACCAGGTCGACCCCGTAGGCGTCGAACAGCGGGCCCCAGGCCTCGCGGATGCCCAGGTCGCTGCCGCTGCCGTGCATGGAGCTGGAGATCATCGGCTGGTGCATGCAGACCACGATCCAGTCGATCTCCCGGCTGCCCCGGGCCGCCCTCAACTCCCGCTCCAGCCAGCGCTGCTGGGCCCCGCCGGAGTAGCCGCGCAGGTAGGTGTCACCACTGTTCTGGATCGCCACGTCATCGTTCGCGAGGCTGATGACCCGTACCGAACCGGCGGTGAAGGCGTACCACATGCCCCGGGTCTCCTCGTCGGAGGAGGCCGCCGAGTCGGGCAGGGTGAAGTAGGCCTGGTAGCCGAGGGTGCCGAGCGGGCCGTTGCCGCCTTCGTTCTCGTGGTTGCCGACACAGGGCATCCAGGGCCGCAGCCGGGTCGAGCGGCTGTTGCTGATGAACCAGTCCGCCCAGGTGGCGGTGCGGCTCTGGCCGTGGCGGCCGCTGTAGGAGGCGTAGCAGAGGTCGCCGTTGACCAGGTTGAAGAGCGGGCCGACCCGCTCGACCGCCGCCACGATGTCGGCGGAGTGCGCGGTGCCGACCTGGCTGCTGGTGAACACCGGGTACTGACCCAGCGGTCCGGGGAATCCGTCGGGGAAGGTGACCTGGCGCCGCAGGTTGGGGGCGGCCTGGTCGCCGAAGCTGGTGAAGGTGAAGGGGGCCCGGCCGCGCGGGGCGGTGGTCAGCGAGCCCGTCTCGGGGGTCGCCCCGTCGTGGCCCGCCGCGTAGAGGTAGGTGGTCGCCGGGCGCAGTCCGGTCAGCCGGGCGTGGTGGACGTACACCTCCTCCTTGGAGAGCGCGTCCCGGTAGGTCCGGGTCTGGGCCTCCACCACCCGGCCGAGCCCGCCGTCCGGGCTGCCGAGCCGCACGTGCGGGCGGCGCACCGACTGCGGGGTGATCCACGAGACGACCACCTCCGACGACGCGTCCGTACCGAACTGCAGGTGCAGCCCGCTCACGCTCGGCGCGCCGAGCCGGTGGGGCGTGCTTTGGAGCAGCGGCCCGGCA
Organism: Kitasatospora sp. NPDC002227; assembly: GCF_040296285.1. NCBI lineage: Bacteria > Bacillati > Actinomycetota > Actinomycetes > Kitasatosporales > Streptomycetaceae > Kitasatospora > Kitasatospora sp. NPDC002227. The sequence continues at coordinate 176,509 of NZ_JBEOWY010000003.1, read as the reverse complement.
CCGGGTAAGGCTTCTTCGGCCCGAGCGGGCGAAGCACTCCCCGCGATCAATGCGGCACCGGCCGCCGCCGACCCCTTGAGGACAGACCTGCGCGCAACAGTCATCGAACTCAACCCCCCGAGAAAGCTGGTGACTTCACCGCACTCTAACCATTCGCCCAGGCCAAGTCGATCGGTCGGCGGCGATCGTTCTGAGGGCCGTCGGCCGGCTTGTCAGCGCCCTGCGGTCTACTCCCTGCCATGCACACCGCCGTCCGTCTCCGCGAGGTCGATGAGCTCCTCGCCCGTCCGAACGCGACGTCGTCGCCTGCGGCCCCTGGCCGTGGCCCCGCCGTCGTGGAACTGGAGACGGGGCCCGCGGGCATGGCCGACGAGGCGCTCGCCGAAGGGCTGCGCGGCCTGGTCGACGCCCTGCGGGAGCGCTGGGGCGACCCGCGGACCCTGGTGCTGGGAGGCTTCGCCGACCCGTCGCTCGACGAGGACCGCGGCCTGTCGCTGGTGACCCCGTTCGGCGGTCTCCTGCTCGAGATGTGTGGCTGGGCGGTCCGGAGGCGCTGGGTCGGATGCGGAATCGCCCGCGACGAAGCCGGCTCGCAGCTGCGCCTGGTCGCAGTGGTCGGCGATCGCGTCGACCCGGCGCTCCGCTGCCTGCCGGATGACGGCCGTGACTGGGCGGGCACGACGTGGCTGGAGAGACTCGCCGCGGTGACCGGTTGGGAGACCCCTCAGGCCCGGTCCATCGACTGGCCGTCGGTGGAGGCAAGACTCGGCAGCCCGCTGCCCACCGACTACCAGCGCCTGGCGGAGAGATTCGGCTCCGGCGAGTTCGACGGTTTCCTCGGCCTCTGCACACCGGACTCCCCGGCCGGCCGGCACGATCTGGTCACGCGGGCCCTGAAGGCCGGGGAGCTCGCCTCGGCGGATCCCGGCAGCAGGGATCTCCACAGCCCGTACCGGCTCTTCCCTGCGCCGGGCGGACTGCTGCAGTGGGCCGACTCCGTCCAGGGGGACCAGTTCTTCTGGCTCACCGGCAACGCTGACCCCGATCGGTGGCCGGTCGTCGCCTGCAACGACGACGGTGACATTTGGGCGTGGTTCGAGGGCTCGACCACGGAGTTCGTCCATCGAGTCCTCACCGATGACCGGCACCCGTTCTCGGTCGCCCGGCACTTCGAGCGGCACAGCTTCTCGTCCTCCGGGCGCGGCTGAGCTGCATGCCCGTGCCGGGCGAGGCGTCGGCAGTCGAATCGACTCGAACTAATATTCGAACAGCGCCTATGGTGGAGGCATGGACTTCCAACTGCAGGGCTCGCTGTTCGGGGCGGTGGACACGGTCGGGCTCGGGCCGCTCGGGGAGGTGCGGCGGACGGTGCTGGGGAGCGGGGCCTGGATCGACGTGCTGCCCGGGTGGCTGGCGGGGGCCGATGCGGTGTTCGAGCGGTTGGTCGGGGAGGTGCCGTGGCGGGCGGAGCGGCGGGAGATGTACGACCGGGTGGTGGACGTGCCCCGGCTGCTCGCGTACTACGGGGAGGGTGAGGCGCTGCCGGAGCCGGTGCTGGGGCGGGCCCGGGAGGAGCTGAGCGCGCACTATGCGGAGGAGCTCGGCGAGCCGTTCGTCACGGCGGGGCTCTGCTACTACCGCGACGGGCGGGACAGCGTGGCCTGGCACGGCGACCGGATCGGCCGGGGCGACCGCGAGGACACCATGGTGGCCATCGTCTCGGTGGGGGAGCCGCGCCCGCTGCTGCTGCGGCCCCGCTTCGGCGGCGGCCCGACCGTGCGGCACGCCCTGGGGCACGGGGACCTGATCGTGATGGGCGGCTCCTGCCAGCGGACCTGGGAGCACGCGATCCCCAAGAGCTCCCGCCCGGTCGGCCCGCGGATCAGCATCCAGTTCCGACCGCGCGGCGTCCGCTGAACCGCGTCCGCTGAACCGCCGCCCCCGGACGTCCGAGGGCGTCCGGGGGTGGCGGCCGTGCTCAGCGCAGGTGCCGGAGGAAGAACTGGCCCGCGGCGTCCCCCGCGAACTGCGGGACGCCGGTGTGCCCGCCCATGTTGGCGTGCAGCGTCTTCTCGGCGGAGCCGAAGGCGTCGAACAGGTCCAGGGCGGCCTGCCGGTCGTTCCCTTCGTCGTCCCACTGCAGCAGGACGTGCAGCGGGACGGTGACCTGGCGGGCTTCTTCGAACATGACGCGGGGCACGTAACTGCCGGCGAACAGGACGGCGGCCCGGATGCGCGGCTCGACCGCCGCCAGCCGGGTGCCGATGGAGATCACCCCTCCCGAGTACCCGACCGGGCCGCCGATCCCGGGCAGGGCCAGCAGGGCGTCCAGCGCGGCCCGCCACTCCGGGACGGCCCTGTCCACCAGGGGGAGGATGAGGGCCCCGGTGATCTCGTCGCCGACCGGCTCGCCGGCCGCCAACGCCCGGCGCAGGTCGGCGCGGGCCTGTTCGAGCTCGGGGAGCCGGGGCCGGTCGCCGGTGCCGGGAAGTTCGAGGGTGGCCGTGGCGAAGCCGTCCGCCGCCGCGTGCCGGGCGCGGGCCGCCAGCCGGGGGTACGCCTTGCGCAGTCCGAGGGGCGGCGGGCCGAGCAGGATCAGCGGTGCTGGTGCCGGCGCGGCTGCGGACGGGGGCGTCCACAGGATGCCGGGGATGCCGTCGAGGGTGAATTCGCGTTCGAGGACGCCGTTTTCGAGGCGTTGCTCGGAGGTGAAGTGCACGGTGGTGCCTTTCGGGAGTGCTCGTGACGGCGCTCCCGGGCGACCTACCGCCCGACCGTGACCCCGGAGGGGAGCACCCATGTCAGTACTGCGTTCACGGGTACCACCTCCTCGTTCTCTCGCACGGCCACCGGCAAGTTAGCACCGCCCGGCCGTGCTCCGCCAACGGTTTCCCGCGGTGACGTGCGCGCCGGGCGCTTCCGCTCCGGCGAGCAGCAGCGCGGCGACCGCCCGGGGGGCCTCACGCATCGCGTTGTGACCGGTCGGCAGGTCGTGGACGGTCCATCGTGGGTCGGCGAGCAGCCGGGCGCGCTGGGCGGCGAACGGCGTGCGGTCCTCCCAGCCCGAGCAGTAGACGAACTCCCGGCGGGGGACGTCTGCGTGGGCGCCGGTGAGGCGGACCGTCTGCAGGAGGGCGGCGAGCGGGTGGGGGCGGCGGCGCGGGTCGCCGTCCGGCCGCCACGGGGGTCGGACGGCGTAGCCGGTGCCGGCAGCACCGGCTACGAACGACTGCCGGTAGCCCTCGTTCATGAGGGACCAGCAGGAATCGCCGTCGCGCGGCACGCAGGCGTCCAGGTACACCAGCCGGCCGATCCGGCCGTCGGCGCGGTCGGCGGCGGCGGTGATCACCATCCCGCCGTAGCTGTGACCGACCAGCGTCACGTCGTCGAGGCGGTCGCCCTCCAACAGGCGCAGCACGTCGTCGGCGTGGGTGTCGAGGTTGGCGGCGGCGATCGTGGCGGGGGCGTCATGAGGGCGCAGGCCGGTCAGGGTCAGGGCGTGGACGGTGTGGCCGGCCCGCTCCAGCAGCGGGACCACCTGCTCGAACGCCCAGGAGCCGTGCCAGCCGCCGGGTACGAGAACGAACGTTGCCATGGGACTTCCCCCTCATCTGCTCGGCCGTGGCACCGGGCCACCGCTCATGACGGAGAGTCTCATCGGCCCGCGTCATGGCGGGCCACCGATAGGATGCCAACCGATGCCCGTTCCCCGCCAAGCACACCCGGACGCCGGCGCCACGTCGCTGACCTGGCCCTCCGGCGGGCGCCACCTGTGGCCCTCGGGCGGCAGCAGCGAGGCGCGGGTGCACGCGCGCGGGCACCTGGTGTACGCGGCCAGTGGTGTCCTGGTGCTGCACTCCGAGAGCGGGACGTCGATCGTGCCGGCCAACCGGGTCGCGTGGACGCCGGCCGGGTTCACGCACCGTCACCGTGCCCACGGGGAAACGGACATGCGCATCGTCTTCCTGTCGCCGTCCTTGGCCCGGCTGGTGCCGGAGCGTCCGGTGGTGTTCCGGGTCTCCGGCCTGGCCCGGGAAGTCCTGCTCGCCCTGACCGACCCGCGCCGCAACGGCCACGACGACGCGGGCGGCGGGGGTGAGGCGGTGCCCCGGTACGGCCGCGCCGCGCGTCAGCGCCTGCTGCGGGTGCTGGTCGAGGAGCTTCGCGAGGCCGACGAACAGCCCCTGCACCTGCCGCACCCGCGAGACGACCGGCTGCGGGCGGTCGAGCGGATCCTGTCCGGTACGCCGGCCGACACGACCACGCTGGCCGGGCTCGGCCGGCAGGTCGGGGCCGGCGCCCGCACCCTGAGCCGGCTGCTGCGCGACGAGCTCGGCATGACGTTCTACGAGTGGCGCACGCAACTGCGCGTGCACCACGCACTGGTACTCCTGGCCGAGGGCCATGACACCACCCACACCGCGCACGCCTGCGGCTGGGCCAACCCCAGCAGCTTCATCACGGCGTTCACCGACCTCGTCGGCACGACCCCGGGCCGCTACCGCGCCGGCGGATAGCCCGAGCGGTTTCGCCGGTCCGCCCGTCGGCGCGTCCGCCCGTCCGTCCGCCCAGCGGCGCGCCGGGGCGCAGCGCCCCCTGCCGGGTGATCTTGCCGACGGCAAATCGCACACCCTGGTGACATCTGCCGTGCCCAGTCGTGCCCGGTCGTGCCCGGTCGGGCCCAGCCGTGCCCAGTCGCGTCCCGGCGTTGAGCTGGGCGGATTCGGACTTGAATATTTCCGAACGAATGTTCGATGCTGGGGGTGTGTCCACTTCCGAATCCGTGTCGCCGCTCCGGTCCGTGCTCCGGCCCGCCGCCGGGGGCCCCGTCGCGCTTCTGGGGCACCGGGAGGAACCGGGGCCGGTGCCGGTGCTGCCCGTGTTCGAGAGCCTGCTGCCCGAAGGTGGGCTGCGGCGCGGGGCGGCGGTGTCGGTGGTCGGGGACGTCGGTCTGCTGCTGGCGCTGGCGGGCGGGAGTGCGGGGGAGTGGGTGGCGGCCGTCGGGCTGCCCGAGCTGGGGCTGGGCGCGGCGGCCGGGTACGGGCTGGACCTGCGCCGGCTGCTGCTGGTCGACGCCCCCGGGCCGCACTGGCCGGAGGTGGTCTCCGCGCTGGCCGGAGCGGTCGGCCTGATCCTGCTGCGCCCCGACGCGCCGGTGCCGCCGCAGCTGGCCGCCCGCCTCACCGCCGTGCTGCGGCGCGGCGGCTGCGCGCTGCTGGTCGCCGGGCCCTGGCCCGGGGCGGTGCTGCGGCTGCAGGTCGGCTCCGCCCGGTGGTTCGGGCTGGGGGCCGGGCACGGGCAGCTCCAGGGGCGGCAGGTCGAGGTCATGGCCCAGGGCCGTGGCGCGGCGACCCGCCCCCGGACGGCGCGGCTCTGGCTCCCGGACGAGCACGGCGAGGCCCGCCCGGTCGAAGCGGCCGCAGGCGTCGGACGGGACGAGTCGGCCGCAGTCGGACGGGACGAGCCGGCCGTGCGGCTGGCGGCGGTCTGAGACGGGCGGCGGTGAGCGGCGATGACGGAGACGGAGCGGGAGACGGGGCCGGCCCGGGTCCTGGTGGTGTGGTGCCCGGACTGGCCGGTGGTCGCGGTGGGTGCCGACGCCGAGGCGGCGGTGGCGGTCGCGGCGGAGGGCCGGGTGCTGGCCGGTTCGGCGGCGGCCCGGGCGGCCGGGGTGCGGCGCGGGCAGTTGCTGCGGTTGGCGCAGCGGCTCTGCCCGCAGCTCGAGCTGCGCGAACGCGAGGAGGAGGCGGAGACCCGGCTGTTCGAACCGGTGGTCGCGGCGGTGGCCGCGTTCACGCCCCGGGTGGAGGTGCTGCGGCCCGGCATGTGCGCCATCCCGGTGAAGGGGCCGAGCCGGTACTTCGGCGGCGAGGAGGCGCTGGCGGCGCAGGTGCACGCGGCGGTCGCGCAGGTGCTGGCCCGGGAGACCGGAGCGCCTGGGCCGACCGGTGTGCCTGGGCCGACCAGTGCGCCTGGGTGGGTCGGTGCACCCGGGCAGGCCGGTGCACCCGGGCGGGTCGGTGCGTCCGCACGGGCCGCCGGGCACGGGCGGACTCCCGCGCCCGGACGGACTCCCGCGCCCGGACGGGACGCTGTGCTCGGGCGGCTCCCTGAGCACGGCCAGACTCCCGCATCCGGCCAGGCCCCCACGCCCGGGCGGGCCGTCGCACACGGGCAGGTCGGGGTGGCGGACGGGCTGTTCGCCGCGGTGCTGGCGGCCCGCGCCGGGGTGTTGGTGCCGGCCGGCCGGACGCCGGAGTTCCTGGCGCCGTACCCGGTCGCGGCGCTCGGGGACGAGCCGCTGGCCCAGCTGCTGACCAGGCTCGGGCTGGCGACGGTCGGCGAGTTCGCCGCGCTGCCCGGCCGGGCCGTGGCGGACCGGTTCGGGCCGGTCGGGGCGGCCGCGCACCGGCGGGCCCGGGGGCTGCGCTCGCGGCCCCTGGTGCCGCCCGCCGACCAGCCGGACCTGTCGGTGGAGCACCGCTTCGACCCGCCGCAGGAGCTCGCCGAGCCGCTGATCTTCGTCGCCCGGACCCTCGCCGAACAGCTTCACACCCGGCTGGCCGACCAGGGCCTGACCTGCCGCCGCGTCGCCGTCGAACTCACCTGCGCGGACGGCCGCACCGCCACCCGCCGCTGGCACCACAACGGCACCCTCAGCGCCCCCGCCCTGGCCGAACGCGTCCGCTGGCAGCTCCACGCCTGGCAGACCACCGGCACCTTCGCCGAATCCCCCTGGCCGTCGGCGGCGCCCTCGGCCGGCCCCGAGGCCGACGCCCACCTGCAGGAGGGTGTGGCCGGGTTCACCGGGCTGCGGCTGGTGCCCGAAGGGCTGGTCGTGGACCAGGGGCGGCAGTTGTCGCTGTGGGGCCAGGCCGTGGTGGAGGACAGGGTGGAGCGGGCGGTGGCCCGGGTGCAGGCGGTACTGGGGTACGCGGGGCTGCGGCGGGCCGAGCCGGCGGGCGGCCGGGGTCCGGGGGAGCAGCACGTCAAGGTGGTCTGGGGCGAGCGGTACGAGAGCCCGGCCGCCGCGCCCTGGCCGGGCCGGCTGGACGGGCCGGAGCCCGCCACGGTGCTGACCAGCCCCGTCCCGGCCGCCGTGCTCGACGCGGCGGGGCAGCCGGTCACGGTGAACGGCCGGGCCGAGCTCTCCGCCCCGCCCGCCCGGGTGGCCTTCCAAAACAGTGGTGGCAGCGGTGGCAGCGGTGCGGCGGTGCTCGGCTGGACCGGTCCCTGGCCCGCCGTCGAGCAGTGGTGGGACACCGCCCGGCGCCGCCGCCGCGCCCGGCTGCAGGTCACGGTCGCCGACGGCCGCGCCCTGCTGCTCACCGTCGAGCACGGCCACTGGTCGGTGGAGGCCGCCTACGACTGAGCCGGCACCGCGCACACCCCGGGGGGAGACCGGACCGCACCACCCGAGACGGAGCCCCCGCGATGGGATTCACCAGCCACCCCTCGCTCTCCTGGCACGAGCTGCGCCGCCGCCTGAACGGCAACGGCAGCACCGCTCCTGCCGACCGCGAGACCCCCACCGCCCCGAGGCAGCCCCCCGAGCCGGCCGCCGCCCCCTGGGCGGAACTGCACACCCACTCCGCCTTCAGCTTCCTCGACGGCACCGCCGAACCCGAGGCGCTGGCCGCCGAGGCCGCCCGCCTGGGCATCGAGACGCTCGGCCTGACCGACCACGACGGCCTCTACGGAGCGGTCCGGCTCGCCAAGGCCGCGGGCGGGTCGGGCCTGCGTACGGTCTTCGGCGCCGAGCTGACCCTGGGCCCCGAGGAACACCTGCTGGTGCTCGCCCGCAGCCCCGAGGGCTACCGCAGGCTCTCCGCCGCGATCAGCACGGCCCAGCTCGCGGGCGGGGTCAAGGGCCGCCCGGTGTACGAGTTCGCCGAGCTGGCGGCGGCGCACGGCGGCGAGTGGGCGGTGCTCACGGGCTGCCGCCTGGGCCGGGTCCCGGCCGCCCCGGTGGCCGAGCAGGAGCGTGAACTCCGTACGCTCGCCGAGGCGTTCGGCCCGGAGAACGTCTTCGTGGAGCTGATCGACCACCGCCTGCCCGGCGACGACCTGCGCAACGACCGGTTGGCCGCACTGGCCGCCCGTACCGGACTTGCGGCCGTCGCCTCCAACAACGTGCACCAGGCCGCCCCGGCCGAGGCCCGGCTGGCCCAGAGCCTGGCCGCCCTGCACGGGCGCCGCACCCTGCGGCAGGCGGCCGGCTGGACCAACGCGGCCGGCACGGCGCACCTGCGCTCCGGCGCGGAGATGGCCGCCCGGCTGGGCCGGTTCCCCGGCGTCCAGCGGGCCACGGTCGAGCTCGGCCGGGCCTGCGCCTTCGAGTTCTCCAGTCTGGCGCCCGCCCTGCCGGGCTTCCCGGTGCCCGAGGGCGAGACCGAGATCGGCCACCTGCGCGCGCTGGTGGCCCAGGGCGGCCCGCGCCGGTTCGGGGCGCGCAACGCCAAGGCGCTGCGCCAACTGGCCGTCGAACTGGGGGTGATCGAGGAGCTCGAGCTGGCGGGGTACTTCCTCATCGTCCACGACATCGTCGAGTTCTGCCGCCGGGAGGACATCTGGTGCCAGGGCCGGGGCTCGGCCGCCAACTCGGCGGTCTGCTACGCGCTGGGGATCACGGCGGTCGACCCGATCCACTACCGGCTGCTGTTCGAGCGCTTCCTGAGCGTGGCCCGGGACGGGCCGCCGGACATCGATTTGGACATCGAGCACCGCCGCCGTGAGGAGGTGATCCAGTACCTCTACCGCCGGTACGGGCGCGACCACGCCGCCCAGGTGGCGAACGTGATCACCTACCGCCCCCGGCTCGCGCTGCGCGACGCCGCCCGGGTGCTCGGCTACCCGAGGGCCCAGGTGGACGCCTTCTCCCGGCAGAGCGACTTCCGTGGCACGCCCGGCGCCGATGCGGTGATCCCGGCCGACGTGCTCGCGCTCGCCCAGGAACTCCACGGCCTGCCACGGCACTTGGGCATCCACTCCGGCGGCATGGTGCTCACCGAGCGGCCCATCGGCGAGATCTGCCCGACCGAGTGGGCCCGGATGCCCGGCCGGTCGGTGCTGCAGTGGGACAAGGAGTCGGTGGCCGGGGCCGAACTGGTCAAGATCGACCTGCTCGGTCTCGGCATGCTCTCCGCCCTGCACGACACCTGCGACCTGATCGCCGAACACCACGGCCTGCACTACGACTTGGCGAGCATCCCGAAGGAGGAGAAGGAGGTCTACGAGATGCTCGGGCGGGCCGACACCGTCGGGGTGTTCCAGGTGGAGTCCCGGGCCCAGATGGCCACCCTGCCCCGGCTGCGGCCGACCGAGTTCTACGACCTGGTGGTCGAGGTCGCGCTGATCCGGCCGGGCCCGATCCAGGGCGGCTCCGTCCACCCGTACCTGCGGCGCCGGGCCGGGGCGGAGGCGGCCGACTGCCCGCACCCGCTGATGGAGAACGCGCTCGGCAAGACCCTCGGGGTGCCGCTGTTCCAGGAACAGATGATGCAACTGGCCATCGACTGCGCCGGGTTCACCCCCGCCGAGGCGGACCGGCTGCGGCAGGCGATGGGCGCCAAGCGCTCGCACGAGCGGGTCGCCGAGCTGCGCCGGCGGCTGCTGGACGGGATGGCCGAGCGCGGGATCGGGCCGGAGACCGCCGAGGAGGTCTACACGAAGATCGAGGCCTTCTCCAACTACGGCTTCCCGGAGAGCCACGCGATCAGCTTCGCCTACCTCGTGTACGCGAGCGCCTGGCTCAAGTACCACTACCCGGCGGCCTTCACCTGCGCCCTGCTGGCCAACCAGCCGATGGGTTTCTACTCCCCGCTCAGCCTGGTCTCGGACGTCAGACGGCATGGGGTGCGGGTGCGCGGGGTGGATGTCAACGCCAGCGCGCCCGGCCCGACGCTGGAGCCCGACGACGGCCCGGAGCCCGCCCCCGCGCCCGCCGGGCGCGCGCCGCACCCGCAGCCCGCGATCCGCCTCGGGCTCACCACCGTACGGGGGTTGGGCGCGGCCCAGGCCGAGGAGGTGGCGGCGGGGCAGCCCTACCAGGACTTGGAGGACTTCGCCCGGCGCAGCGGACTCGCGGTGCCGGTGCTCGAGGCGCTGGCCACGGCCGGGGCGTTCGGCTGCTTCGGGCTGACCAGGCGTCAGGCGCTGTGGGCGGCGGGTGCGCACGCCCAGGTGTCGGGCACCCTGCCCGGCACCACGCCGGGCACGGCGGCGCCCGAACTGCCGGTGATGACCCCGGTGGAGCAGACCATCGCCGACCTCTGGGCCACCGGCACCTCCGCCACCAGCCACCCGATGCAGCACCTGCGCCCCTCCCTCGACCGGGGCGGCGCTCTCTCGGCGGCCGCGCTGGCCGCCGCCCCGCACGGCGCCCCGGTGGTGGTCGGCGGCCTGGTCACCCACCGGCAGCGCCCGCCGACGGCCGGCGGGGTGCTCTTCCTGAGCCTGGAGGACGAGACCGGCCTGATCAACGTGGTCTGCAACCGTGCCGTCTGGGAGCCCCAGCGCCGTACCGCCCTGGACCGGGCGGGGCTCCTCGTGCACGGCCACGTCGAGCGTCAGCACGGGGCGGTCAACCTGGTGGCGAGCCGGTTGACGGCGCTGCGGATCGGGGTGTGAGCGCACACATAGGTTGGCATGTGAGCGCACACATAGGTTGGCATGTGAGCGCGCTCATTGGTTGGTATGTGAGCGCGCACAACGCCGGGGTGTGAGCGCGCACACAGTCACGTCCGCTCCGCCGGGTCCAGGGCGCGGGTGAGGTGGCGCTGCAGGAGGCGGTGGCCGGGGCGGTCGACCAGGTGGTGCAGGGCGGCGGAGAGCAGGACGGAGAAGAGCAGGCCAAGGGTGATGGGCAGCAGCAGGCCGAGGCCCGGGCCGGCCTTGAGCAGACCTCGGACCACGGGTATGCCCAGGCTCTGGTGGACCAGGTAGAAGGGGTAGGTGAGCGCCCCGGCGTAGACGGGCCAGCGCCAGCGCAGCCGGGCCAGCGGGCCGGGGCCGGCCAGGGCCAGCAGGGCGAGGAAGGCTGTCAGCAGGGCGGCGCAGACTGCCCAGGAGGGCGAGCCGCCGCGCCCGGCCGGCACCGCGTGGTCGGCCACCCGGTCACCGAGCAGGGTGAGGGTGTAGCACCAGGCGAAGCCGCCGAGCAGCCAGAGCAGCAGGTTGGGCCCGAAGCGGTGCATCAGGTAGAGCACGATGCCGGTGACGAACAGCCCGGCGTACCGGGTCAGCAGGAACTCGTCGAACAGCTCGGAGTGCAGCTCCCGCCCGATCGCGGCGAGGGCGAGCCACAGGGCGCAGAAGGCCACCGCGCGCCGGTAGGTGAGCCCGGTCAGCAGCAGGAGGCCCATCAGCAGGTAGAACCGGGCCTCCACCCAGAGCGTCCAGGCGACCCCGTCGGTCAGTGGCAGGCCGAGCGCGCCCGGGAGCATGGTCAGGTTGCCCAGGTCGGTGCGCAGGTCCAGCGGGGTGTTCGGGTGCTGCCCGGCGAGGGTGGCCAGGCCCCCGGCCAGGATGATCAGCAGCAGTACGGCCCAGTACAGCGGGAAGAGCCGGGCGGTGCGGGAGACGGCGAACTGGGCCGGGCTGCGGCCCCAGCAGCTCATGCAGATGACGAAGCCGCTGATCAGGAAGAACGCCTCCACGCCGAGCCAGCCGTAGCCGCTGACCGCGTGCAGCACGGGCAGCGCCTGCGGCAGGTCGTAGCGGCCCCAGAAGTCGGCGGTCGGGGTGCCGACGTAGTGGTAGGCGGCGACGCCGAGCGCGGCGAGCAGTCGCAGGCCGTCGACGGCGGCGAGCCTGTGCGGGGGGAGGGGCATGGGGGTCGTCCTTAGGGCCGGAGTAGCTATGCACCGGATGTATGCACTGAGTGTATTCACCATGTGTATACACCACAGGTGTATCCCGAAGGGTTGCCGGGGAATGGCTCGGGGCGTGTATTGTTGAATCGTAAACAAGAACGAAGGAGGGCTACCGATGGCTTCCGTGCTCGACATCCGGCGTGCCGACGACCGCTTCCACACCACCACCCCGTGGCTGGACTCGCGGCACTCCTTCTCCTTCTCCCGCCACTGGGACCCGGCCAACACCCACTTCGGCCTGCTGCTCGTCTCCAACGACGACGTGGTGGCGCCCGGCACCGGCTTCGACACCCACCCGCACCGGGACATGGAGATCGTCACCTGGGTGCTCGACGGCGCACTCGTCCACCAGGACTCCGAGGGCCACAACGGCGTGATCTACCCCGGCCTGGCCCAGCGGATGAGCGCCGGCGCGGGCATCCTGCACAGCGAGAAGAACGACTCCTGGACGATCACCGGCGAGCCGGAGCACCGGGAGCCGGTCCGCTTCGTCCAGATGTGGGTCATCCCCGACGCCGCCGGCATCAAGCCCGGCTACGAGCAGCTGGACATCAACGACCAGCTCGACCAGGGTGGTTGGACCACGCTGGCCTCCGGCATGAGCAGGCACGCCAACCAGCGCGCGATCTCCTTCCGCCAGAAGCACGCCGCCCTGCACGTCTCCCGGATCCGCCCCGGCGAGACCCTCGAGGCGGCCACCGCCCCCTTCGTCCACCTCTACGTGGCCAAGGGCGAGATCGCCCTGGAGGGCGCCGGACTGCTCCGCGAGGGCGACGCCGCCCGGATCGCCGCCGCCGAGGGCCAGCGGATCACCGCGGGGGCGGAGGGCGCCGAGGTGCTGATGTGGGAGATGGACGCCGCCGTCAACGTGGGCTGACGGCCGGTGCTGTGACCGAGAAGGCTCGCCGGGTTGGTGCCGGCGAGCCCTGCGGGATGGTGGGCGCCCGGGGCAGTGCAATGGCTGATCGGAGGCGGCGGCAGCGCCCGTCGGCGCCAGCCGACTGCCGATCGCTCTGTCGCAGCCTGCTGACATGATCGTCCGAACAGCACGGACGAGGGGACAGGCATGGACCTGACGGTGGAGCAGGCGGCACTGCAGATCACGGCGGAGATCGTCGCGCAGGCGCCGGAAGGCTGGACGGAGTGCGTGCTGCGGGCGCACGGGAGCCGGGCGGGCACTGGCATGTCCGGCAGCGGGTATGTGGTGCCGAGCCGTCCGGGCTCCTACTTCAGCATGCCGTCCCCGCACGAGAGCCTCGCCTCACTGGTGTCCCGGTTCCGGGACAGCCACGGCTGGGAGGCCATCGCCCTGGAGTTGACCTGCCGTTCGTCCGGCGCCTTCGAGCTGGTGGTGTTCCGGGGCACGCTGGAGCCCGAGGGCCGCCACGAGGACGGCTGGACACTGACTCTCGACCCCGACTTCCGGCCGTCCGAACCGGGCGCGGCCGACGGCGCAGAGCCGTCCGAGCTGCCCCCGGCCGGGGACCCGGCAGAGGCGGTCGAGCGGCTGCGGGCCGTACTCCGGCAGCACGCCGAACGCTCCGGCACGGAACCGCAGATGCCGGCACCCGTCACCGAAGGGCAGCTCGCCACTGCGGAGCTCCGCCTCGGGCAGGCACTCCCGGCGGACCTGCGCGCGCTGTACCTGGAGGCCGACGGGGACGGCGGCAGCGAGGCACTGGACGGGTACTGCTGGCTGTCGCTCGACTCGGCGCTGGCCGAACATGACGAGTACATCGGCGTCCCGACCTGGTTCGGCTGGCGCCTCGGCTGGGATCAGGTGGTCTTCGACGCCGACCCGCCGAACACGGTGCGCCGTAGCTCGGGACATCCGGGCTGGCTCCCGTTCGCCACCTGGTTCGACGGCAACTTCTTCGCCGTGGACCTCTCGCCGTCCACGAACGGCCGCCCTGGTCAGGTGATCGAGGTGGGCCGGGACTTCAACGCCGGTCCGCGCTACGTGGCTTCTTCTGTCACCGCCTGGCTCGGCCAGGCTCTGGGGCGCCCCGATCCGCACGCCGTGCAGCAGTCAGGGGAAGGGGCGCGCCAGTTGGTGGTCTCCGCGCTGGACGAGCGGCTCGCGCCGGGCGTCCAGGCGATTCACCTCAATGACGCCCCGTCACCCGTCGACCTGTCTCCGCTCTCCGCCACCACACAGCTGCGGCGCCTGCACCTCAACCGCTGCGCCACCACCGACCTGTCCCCGGTGGCAGCACTCCCCATCGAGGACCTGACCGTCGGCCTCGCCGCCGAGGCCGACCTCACCCCGCTCACCGGCCACCCGCACCTCGCCTCACTCGCCGTCGCCTCCGAGACCCCGATCGACCTCACCCCCCTTCGCACCCTCCCCGCGCTGCGCTCCCTCGACCTGTCCCGCTGCGCCAGCACGGACCTGGCGTTGCTGGCCGACCTCCCCGGCCTGCACTACCTCGCCCTCTCCGCCACCCAGTGGACAGCCCTGATCGCCGCCGACCGGCTCCCCGCCCACCTTGCCGCCGCTCGCATGGCCGGAGCCCCGCCCCTCACCGCCGCCCTCGACCTCCTCGCTGCCCTCGGCGTCGACATCTCCACCGCCTACCACCTCTCCGGCACCGTCGCCGAACAGCAGGCCGCCACCGGCTGACCAGCAGTGGCGCTGGCTCTCCCGCCTCGTTGTCCCTACCGCGTGGGAAGCTGCCGGCCATACCAGGAGATGGATCGGAGAGCCGGCGGGATGGGTTTCGAGGGCGAAGTCTGGCGACTGATGCGGCAGGAGAAGCAGCTTGGCGAGATCGTGATCGACGAGGCCGACTTTCCGTGGCTGAACGGGCGCTTCGTTCCAGCGCCGGAGTTCGCAGAGGTGAAGCCATGGTTCGACGAGTCGCTGGCGCTGCTGGAAGCGGAGGAGTACGAGCGATTCGACGACGCCTATGACCGGATCGCGAGCGCCTTGTCACTGGTGGCCCCGGCCGGCCCGGTCGCGGAGTTCCTCCTGCACATCGGTGACGGCCGCGCTTGGTTCAGGTGGAGTGACGAACCGTTCGACGAAGCCTGACCGCCAGGTCCTGGGGCGCGGCGGCCTGAGCGCGACGGCCTGAGCGCGACGGTCTGAGCGGGCGGAGAGCTTCTCCGTCCGGCCGTACAACCGATCGAGGTGTCCGGCGGTCCAAGTGAGGTCCAGCGGCTCAGTCTGCCGGTGCGGCTCAAGGTGGTGGCCCAGGCGGACACTGAGTTCCCGCACGTCTGGATGTCCGAAGAGCCGAACTATCCGCTCGGCAAGGGGCAGCCCGGCACCGGCCCGGCAGTGTCCGCGGTCACCGTACGGATGCCGGCCAGCACCGGCGGGGGTTGGTCCTCGGGCCTGCTGGCGCTGGGTGGTGCGGCGACCGTACTGGCCGGTGCTGGCCTGGTGTTCGCCGGCCGCCGCCGGAGCGGCCGCCACACGCGCTGAAACCGTTGCCCGGGTGGCGGTCCGCCGTGCGCGGCAGCCGACCGCAACCCGGGAGTGTCGTAGCTGCCGACCGAGACCCGGTGAACCTTCGCGGTCACAGCACTAGTCTGCGAGGCATGACAGCACTCTCCCTGGCCGAGGTCGACGCACTGGCGGCCTCGGCCCATGCGGGCCAGTACGACAAGGTCGGTGTGCCCTACGTCGCGCACGTGCGGGCCGTCGCGGCCGGGCTCGCGCCGCTGGGGGCCGAGTTGGAGATGGCCGGGCTGCTGCACGACGTCATCGAGGACACCGACTGGACGGCCGAGCGGTTGCTCGGGGCGGGGGTGCCGGCGGTGGTGGTGGAGACCGTCCTGGCCGTCACCAACCGGCCGGGCGTGCCGTACGAGGAGATGGTCCGCACCGTCGCGGCCCACCCCCTCGCCCGGTTGGTCAAGATCGCCGACAACGCCCACAACTCCCTCGCGGAGCGGGCCGCGGCGCTCCCGCCCGAGCAGCGTGAACGCCTCGCCGCGAAGTACGCGGCCGCCCGCCGGGTGCTCTGGCCCGCCGCCGACCGCACGCAGCTCGAGACCGTCCTGCGCCGGGTGAACCCGGCCCTGCTGGCCGAACTCCCGGGTGACTGAGGCCGAAAGACGCCGACTCGGGGCTCGCCACCGAGCGGGCTCAGCCGACCTCGGAGAGGAAGTCGGTGACGGCAGCGGCGAACCGGGCCGGAGCGTCGTGGTGGACCACGTGGCCGGCCTCCAGTTCGACCAGCCGGGCCCCGCCGTCGCGACGGGCGGTCATCTCGTGGGCGTGGCCGGCCGTCAGCACATCGCTGTGGGTGCCGCGGACCAGCAAGGCGGGGCAGGTGACCGCCGTCCAGTCGCCCCAGTGATCCCCGTTGAGGGCCTGCTGGGATGCCACCGTGTCGCCGAGGTCGAACGAGAACCCCCAGCCGTCCGGCGACCGGCGGAACGAACACGCCAGGTACTCGGCCGCCGGGCCGATTCCGGCTGCCAGTGCCTGGCGTGACGGCGCCCGGGAGGGGAGCCGCTCGGCGAACGCGCTGTCGACGTCCACCACGGCCCCGATGTCCTCGACGATCAACGCGGTCACCCGCGCCGAATGCCGGGCGGCGTACTGGTAGGCGTTCACCCCGCCCAGCGAGTGGCCCAGCACCGCCACCGGGCCGATGCCCAGGTGCTGGTGGAAGGCAGCGATGTCCGCGACGTAGTCGTCGCGTCCGTAGCTCCCGGCCCGGTCCGACTCGCCGTGCCCGCGCTGGTCCAGCGCGATCACCCGCCACCGCGGAGCCACCGCCTCGGCCAGGGGGCCGAAAGCTGACGCTTCGTTGTAGTGCCCGTGCAAGGCGAGCAGGGGAGTACCCGGACCGCCGAAGTCCAGATACGACAACCGCCGGTCATCGACTGTGAAGAACTCACGCATGCCCCGGATCGTATCCGCGCCGCGACCGGTGGTTCAGCGCCCGGCTCCCGGCGGGCCGGCGAAGGCCTGGGCGATGGGGAGCCAGGCGGTGGCGGTGGGGCCCTCGGCGTGGAGGGCGAGGGTGGCGGCGTTGCGGCGCTGGGTGGCCAGGAGGCAGAAGTCGAGGGCCGGGCCGGTCAGGCGGTCGGCGGCCTCCGCCGGGCCCCAGGCCCACAGCGTGCCGTCGGGGGCGGTGAGTTCGATCCGGACGGGGTCGGCCGGGGCGGGCAGCCCGTGCAGGGCGAAGGCGAACTCCATGGTGCGGACGCCGAGATGGGCGACATTGCGCAGCCGCGCGGTCGGCACGCGCTCGACGCCGAGCGCGTCCGCGACGTCCTGCCCGTGCGCCCAGGTCTCCATCAGCCGGGCCGTCGCCATGGTGCCGGCCTTCATCGGCGGGCCGAACCAGGGCAGTCGCTGCCCGGTGGCCCCGGCCTTGGTCAGCTCCTCGGCCAGCTCCGTGCGCCCGGCCCGCCAGCGGCCGAGCAGCTCTTCGGGGGACTGGCCGACCCCCTCGGCGGCCCCGGCCTCCACCAAGTCCTCGCCGCCCTCGAAGGCGCCGGCGGCGGCCTCCTGGAAGCCCTCGGCGTCGCGCGCCGCGAGCAGCGCCCACCGGTCCGTCCAGGCCAGGTGCGCGAGTTGGTGGGCGATCGTCCAGCCGGGGGCCGGGGTGGGGGTGGCCAGGCCGGCCGCGTCCAGACCGGCCACCAGGCCGTCCAACTCGGCGCTCTCGGCCCGCAGGTCGTCCAGCAACGTGCTCAGGTCGGTCATCCGAACAGCCTTCCGTCGACGGGGTTACCGAAGGGTAGCCCCCCGGGCGGGGTGCGGGGAACGCACCCCGCCCGGGGGAGCGGTCAGTTGACGCCGCGGGTGTGCCCGGCCCAGTACGGCTCGCGCAGGCGGAACTTCTGCAGCTTGCCGGTGGTGGTGCGGGCCAGCGCCTCGCGGAACTCCACCGAGGTGGGCGCCTTGTAGCCCGCCAGCCGCACCTTGCAGTGCGCGATCAGGGCGGCCTCGTCGGCCTGCTGGCCGTCCTTGAGCACCACCAACGCCTTGATCGTCTCGCCCCACTTGGCGTCCGGCACGCCGATCACGGCGACCTCGGCCACCGCCGGGTGGCTGTAGAGGCAGTCCTCCACCTCGATCGAGGAGACGTTCTCCCCGCCGGTGATGATGACGTCCTTCTTGCGGTCCGAGATGGTCAGTGCCCCGTCGGTGTCCATGGTGCCGCCGTCGCCGGTGTGGAACCAGCCGTCCTTCAGCGCCGCCGCGCTCTCGTCGGGCCGCTCCCAGTAGCCCTCGAGCACGGTGTTGGAGCGGATCAGCACCTCGCCCTGCCCGTCCACCCGCACCTGGCTGCCCAGCGCCGGGTAGCCGGCCCGCACCAGCCGCTCGGCCCGCTCGCCGTCCGGCAGTTCGTCCCACTCGGCGCGGGTGCGGTTGACGGTGGCGATCGGGGAGGTCTCGGTCAGGCCGTAGATCTGCATGAACTCCCAGCCGAGTTCGGCCTCCATCCGCTGCACCAGCGCGGTGGGCGGCGGCGCGCCCGCGACGATCATGCGGACCTTGTCCCGCCCGGGCACCGGCCCGTCCCAGTCGGCGGCCGCGTCGAGCACCGACGCGACCACGGCGGGCGCCCCGCACAGGAAGGTCACGCCGTGCTGCTCGACCCGGCGCAGGATCTCCGCGCCGTCCACCTTGCGCAGCACCACGTGCTGGGCGCCGAGCCCGGTGAGCGCGAAGGGCATGCCCCAGCCGTTGGCGTGGAACATCGGCAGGGTGTGCAGGTACACATCGCGGTCGTTGGCACCGAAGTGCAGGCCCATCAGCACCGCGTTGAGCCACAGGTTGCGGTGGGTGAGCTGGACTCCCTTGGGGCGCGCGGTGGTTCCGCTGGTGTAGTTGATCGTCGCGGTGTCGTCCTCGGCGATCTCGTAGCGGACGGGCTCGTGCTCGAAGTCGTACAGCTCGGCGTCGCTCTCGGAGCCGAGCACGAAGCGGTGCCGGGCCGGCACCCCGGCCAGCGCCTCCTCGAGCTCCGGGTCGACCAGCAGCACCGAGGCGCCGGACTGCTCGACGATGTACGCGACCTCCTCCGCCTTGAGGCGGAAGTTGATCGGCACCAGGACGCGGCCGTGGCCGCTGACCCCGTACAGCGCGGTGAGCAGCCGGGCGGAGTTGTGCGAGACGATGGCGACCCGCTCGCCCGCGCCGACCCCGAGCCGGTCGAGACCGGCGGCCTGGGCCCTGGCCCGGGCGGCCAGCTGCCGGTAGGTCAGTTCGCCCCAGGAGGCGGCGGGCTGGAGCGGCTCGTCGATCACACCGATTCGGTCTCCGTAGACCAGTTCGGCCCGGTCGAGGAAGTCCATGAGGGTCAGGGGAGTCTGCATGGCGCCACTGTGCCGGGTCCGCCGCCCGGCCACCAGTCCCGGACGGGCGAGGGGAACGTCACGATCTCCGTGCGGACAATCACCCCCGAGGGTGAGCGATTCTGGTGTGCGAATTGACGAGTCGTCAACTGTGCGCCCAGGTGGTGATCTTCCTGCTCCGGGCGGGTGATTCCGGCGCCAGGGGCTAAGGCTCGGGCCGGGTCGTGCCGAAGCTCCCTCCGTCGTGTACCAACCAGGAGGACTCATGCGTACGACCATCGCCAAGATCACGGCTGCGGCCGCTCTGACCGGTTTCGCGGTCTTCGCCGGTGCCGGTGTGGCCTCGGCTCACGGCAACTGCTGGCCGCACGGGGCCTACGCCGTCGGCGGCGACGCCACGTCCCAGTCCGGTGACGCGGCCGCGGTGGGCGGCGACGCCCTCGCGGAAATGGGCAACGCGGCCGCGGTCGGCGGCGACGCGACCTCGAACGGCGACGGCTGGGCGGCCGCCGTCGGCGGTGACGCCGAGTCGATGTGCGGCGCCGCCTTCGCCGTCGGTGGCGACGCCATGGGCGGCGGCCCGGACGCCGCCGCTGTCGGCGGCGATGCCATGAGCGGCTGAACCACCCGTCCTTGAGGGCGGCCCGGGGCGCTCCGGGCCGCCTTCGCGCGTGTCGGCCGAGCTCCCAGCTTGGTTCAAATTTGAATCTTGTTGATTCGACGATACGCCTGAGTTCGAATTTGAACAAATGGGTACGATAGACCCATGGACGCACCGCGCTGGCTGGACGAGGACGAGATGGCCGCCTGGCGAGGCTTCGTGGCCGCCAGCAACCTGATCAACCGGCGCCTGGAGCAGCAGCTCAAGGAGGACGCCGGGCTCTCGCACACCCAGTACGAGGTGCTGGTGCACCTGTCCGCCGCCCCCGACGGCTCGCTGCGGATGACCGACCTGGCCGACCGCCTGGTCACCTCCAAGAGCGGCCTGACCTACCAGATCACCCAGCTGGAGAAGGCGGGCCTGGTACGGCGGCGCTCCTGCGCGAGCGACGTCCGGGGTGTCTTCGCCGAGCTCACGCCCGAGGGCCGCGAGGCCCTGCGGGCGGCGGCGCCCGGGCACGTCGCGGCCGTCCGGGAGGTGCTGATCGACGTGCTGAGCCGTGAGCAGCTGACCGGGCTGGCCGAGAGCCTCGGTGCGGTGAGTGCCCGGCTGCGGCGCCCGCCTACTGGCTGATGCGACAAGCGGAGACGGTTCTCTGCCGCATCTGCTGGTGAAAATCGCAGAACGGCGCGCAGCTGCGAGTGGCGTGCCCTGCGGGCGGGTACCAGCACCCGGGCTGCGCGCGGCGCCGGCCCGGAAGGGGTGCCCCGCGTATGAGCAGAACCGTCGTCTCCCCGGCCGTGCTGCTGCACGGCCGGCTGGCCGAACCCCTCGAGCTGACGGTGGCGCACCTGCGGGAGCTGCCCGCTCGCCGGGTCGACGCGAGCTTCGACTGTCTGAGCAGCGGCCCCCAGCACCACGTCTTCGAAGGGCCGCTGCTCTGGGACGTGCTGCGGTCGGCGCGGCCGCTGGTCGACCTGGCGGGCCGCAAGCAGCGGCTGCGCCACCTGGTGGTGGTCACCGGGGCCGACGGGCACCTCGCGGTGGTCTCCTGGGCCGAGTTCGACCCGGAGTTCGGTGCCCAGCAGATCCTGCTGGCCACCGCGATCGACGGCCGCCCGCTGGACCAGGACGGTCCGCAACTGGTCGTCCCGGCCGACGTCTGCGGTGCCCGCCACGTCAGCGGGGTGACCAGCGTCCGCCTCGCGGCTGCGGAGGACTGCGACTGAGCGAGACGAAGGCCCGGGCACACGCCGCGAGTACCGCCGTCTCCGCACAGCCCCGCCCGCGCTCGGCGCAGGCCCGCCCGCGCTCGGCGCGGTGCCGCCCGCGGCCGGGGTGGCTGTCCTGCCTTCGGTGGGCTCGTCGGTCGGTGCGGGCGTCAGACTGCCAGGGAGATCTCCGTCGATTTGATCAGGGCCAGGACCGGGGTGCCGGCCGCCAGGCCGAGGTCGGTGGCGGCGTCGGCGGTGATGGCGGCGGTGAGTTCGCCGTCGTCCACCGCGACCTTGACTCCGGCCATCGCGCCGCCGGTGACCACCTCGGTGACGGTGCCGGGCAGTTGGTTGCGGATGCTCAGGCCGGCGACCGGGCCGGTGGCGAGGGCGACTTCGGTGGACTTCACCAGGGCGCGGACGGGGGTGCCGGGCTGGAGGCCGAGGTCCTTGACCCCCTCCACCGTGACGGCGGCGGTGAGTTCGCCGCCGTGGGCGAGCCGGACCTTGACCGTGGCCATCACCTCGCCGAGGGTCACGGCGGCGACGGTGCCGGGCAGCTGGTTGCGGATGCTCATGGCCATGGGGCGGGTCACTTCCTGGCGGAGGGGGTCAGTCGAGGGCGGCGGCGCGGACGCAGAGCACGTCCGGCAGGTGGGAGGTGATCAGGGCCCAGCTCTCGCCGTCGTCCCGGCTGCCGTAGACCTCGCCGTTGCGGTTGCCGAAGTAGACCCCGGCGGGGGTGGCGTCGTCGGTGCACAGGGCGTCGCGCAGCACCACGCCGTAGTGGTCCTCGTCGGGCAGGCCGGCGGCGAGCGGCTGCCAGGTGGCTCCGGCGTCGCGGGTGCGGAAGATGCGGCAGCGGCGGTCGACCGGCAGCCGGGCGTAGTCGGCGTCGAGCGGGAAGAGGTAGGCGGTGCCGCCCTGGTGCGGGTGGGCGGCCAGGCCGAAGCCGAAGGTGGCGGG
The DNA here is from genome assembly GCF_040296285.1 of Kitasatospora sp. NPDC002227. Taxonomy (NCBI): domain Bacteria; kingdom Bacillati; phylum Actinomycetota; class Actinomycetes; order Kitasatosporales; family Streptomycetaceae; genus Kitasatospora; species Kitasatospora sp. NPDC002227. The sequence goes on along the minus strand of NZ_JBEOWY010000003.1, from coordinate 154,586 downwards.
CAGGTCGGCGCCGATGTCCTGCCAGTGCTCGCCGCCGTCGTCGCTGCGGTAGACCCCGCCGTGGTTCTGCAGGTAGAGCCGGTCCGGATCGGCCGCGTCCACGGCCACCTTGTGCACGCACTGCCCGAACTCGGGGTCCTCGCCCGGCAGGAAGCTCGCCTTGATGCCGTGGTTCGCCGGGTGCCAGCTGCCGCCGCCGTCGGCCGTGCGGTAGACCCCGCCGGTGGAGACGGCCACCGTCACGGCGCCCGCGTCGCGCCGGTCGGTGATGATCGTGTGCAGGCCCTGGCCGCCGAAGCCGGCCCCCCACTCGGCCCGCTGCGGGTGGCCCCAGAGTGCCTCGTCGAGCTCGAAGGTGCGCCCGCCGTCGGTGGAGCGGAACAGCGCGGCGGGCTCGGTGCCCGCGTACACCACCCCGGGGGCCTCCGGCCCGGCCGGGTGGAGCTGCCAGACCCGCTCGAGCGAGGTGCCGGTGTGCTCGGGGAAGCGCACGGCCGGGCGGCTCGGCTCCTCCCAGGTCTCGCCGAGGTCGTCCGAGAGCCAGACCGACGGGCCCCAGTGGCTGCTGTCCGCCCCCACCAGGAGCCGGGGGCGCTCGCCGCGCCGGTCGATGCCCACCGAATACACGGCGTTCATCGGGAAGTGCGGCCCGGTCAGCTTCCACTCGGCCCGGTCGGTGCTGCGGGCCAGGAAGAGGCCCTTCTGCGTGCCGACCGCCAGCAGGATTTCGGACATGACGCTCACCTCTGCAGATCCGGAAAACCTCCGCCGCCAGTCTGCTCCGGCCCACCCGCCGCCGCACGCCACCACGCGGGCTCACCCCCGCAGCGTCTCCAGCAGGCGCAGCCAGACCTCGCTGATGGTCGGGTACGCGGGCACGGCGTGCCACAGCCGGGCGATCGGTACCTCGCCGACCACGGCGACGGTGGCGGAGTGGAGCAGTTCGGCGACGGCCGGGCCGACGAAGGTCGCGCCGACCAGTACGTCGCGGTCCAGGTCCACCACCAGTCGGGCCCGGCCGCGGTAGGAGTCGCCGTAGAGGGAGGCGCCGGCCACCTGGCCGAGGTCGTGGTCCACGGCCCGTACCCGCAGGCCGGCCCGCTCGGCCTCGGCCAGGCCGAGGCCGACGGCGGCGGCCTCGGGCTCGGTGAAGACCACCTGCGGCGGGCCGGCCTGGTCGGCCGAGGCGGCGTGCGCGCCCCAGCGCGCGGTGTCCAGCTCCGCGCCCCGGGCGCGGGCGCCGATCGCCGCGCCCGCGATCCGCGCCTGGTACTTGCCCTGGTGGGTGAGCAGCGCGCGGTGGTTGCAGTCGCCCGCCGCGTACAGCCAGTCGCCGGGTACGCCGGTGACGGTGCAGCTCTCGTCCACCGCCAGCCAGGAGCCGGGGGTGAGACCGACCGTCTCCAGGCCGATGTCGTCGGTGCGCGGGGCCCGGCCGGTGGCGTAGAGCACCTCGTCCGCCGTCAGCCGAGAGCCGTCGGAGAGGGTGAGGGTCACCGGGCCGTCCCGGTGCAGTGCGGTGACGGAGACGCCGAAGCGGACGTCGACACCCGCCTCTGCCAGCCCCTCGGCGACCAGCTCGCCCGCGAAGTCCTCCATCCGGTCGAGCAGGCGTCCGCCGCGGACCAGCAGGGTGACCTCGGAGCCGAGCGCCCGCCAGGCCGCGGCCATCTCCGCCGCGACCACCCCGCCGCCGACCACCGCGAGGCGGGGCGGCACCACGGCGGAGCTGGTGGCGTCCCGGCTGGTCCACGGGTGTGCCTCTGCCAGGCCGGGCACGTGCGGCAGCGCCGGGCGGCTGCCGGTGCACACGGCGACGGCGTGGCGGGCCCGCAGCAGCGGCCCGTCGTCCACCTGGACGGCCCTCTCCCCGGCGAGGCGGCCGTGGCCGCGGACCAGGTCGATCCCGGTGGAGCGCAGCCACTCCACCTGGCCGTCGTCGTGCCAGTGCGAGGTGAACTCGTCCCGCCGGGCCAGCACCGCCGCCACGTCCAGCTCCCCGCCGGCCGCCTGCTTGGCACCGGGCAGGGCCCGCGCGTGGGCCAGCGCGGCGATCGGGCGCAGCAGCGCCTTGCTCGGCATGCAGGCCCAGTACGAGCACTCGCCGCCCACCAGCTGGCTCTCCACCAGCACGGTGGACAGCCCGGCGGCCTTGGCCCGGTCGGCCAGGTTCTCCCCGGTCGGACCGCCGCCGAGCACCACGACGTCGTACGTTTCGGGGTTCATCGCTCTCGCCTCTCGTCCACGCGGGCCCGGCCGGGCGGCACCATCCTCTGTCGCCAGGTGCCGCCCGGCCAGCCCTCCGCGCGGTGTGTCGGACGTCAGGCCGTTACGGCAGGTACGACTTCAGGTAGTCCGCCGTCGGGGAGCCGACCCCGGTGACGTCGTCGTAGCCCGCGACGGCGTGCAGGGAGGAGTCCTTGCCGAGCGAGCGCAGCGAGGTCAGGAAGCCGTCCTTGTCGTCGGTGCCGTTCGCGAAGTCGACGCGGACTTCGGCCAGTTCGACGTTCGGGCCGAAGGGGTGGTCGGTGACGTCGTGGAAGGCGCTGGTGTTGGAGCGGGCGTAGATGGCCGGGTTGGCGAAGCCGAGCGGAGCGCCCGCGGCCTGCTGGGCCAGCGCCTGGATCGCGGAGATCACCGGGGCGGCCAGGCTGGTGCCGCCGATCCGGTACTCGCTGTAGCGGGTCGACTTGTCCGGGAACTCCTGGGTCTGGCCGACCAGGAAGCCGGTGTTCGGGTCGGCCACCGCCGCCAGGTCCGGCACCACCCGGTTGCGCCCGCCGTTGGCCTGCGCGAGCGCCTTGGGCACCACCTTGCGCTGGTACCAGGGCTGCTTCACCCGGGCGCTGGTGCCGCCGCCGGCGCCGCTGGTGAACGGGCCGGGGAAGTTGACCCAGCTGGCGCGGTCCACCGAGAGCGGGGCCTTGAGGGTGCCCCAGCCGGTCTCGAAGACGTACTTGTCGTTCTTGTCCAGGCCCAGCGAGGTGCCGCCGACGGCGGTGACGTAGTCCAGCGAGGCCGGCATGTCGGTCTGCTTCTTGCCGGTGCTGGCGAGGTCGTCGCCGTCGTCTCCGCTGGAGAAGTAGAAGCCCATGCCCTGCGCGGCGCCGCAGCGGAAGATCTCCTCGTACACCGGGTCGAGCGCCGGGTCGCTGCCGCCCTCGGCCTCGCCCCAGGAGTTGCTGACGATGTCGGCCAGGTGCCCGTCCACCACCCGGCGCAGTGCGTCGATCATGTCCGGGTCCTGGCAGGAGGCGGCGCCCACGTACTGGATGCCGGCCTCGGGCGCGACCGCGTGCACGGCCTCCACGTCCAGGGTCTGCTCGCCGTACCAGCCCTGGGCGCCGCAGCCGGTCGGGTCGGCGTCGGTCGGGTCCTGGGTGTGGGTCCACTCGGCCGGGTCGTCGTGGCGCAGCTGGCCCAGGGCGTAGGGGGCGTCGCCGTGGGCGGCCGCGTACTGGGCGGCGTCGGCGTCCAGGGTGGGGGAGTCGTAGGCGTCGATCACCGCGACCGTGACGCCCTTGCCGGTGAGCCCGGTGGCCGCCGCGCCGTAGGCCGAGCGCAGCTGGGCGCCGTCGTAGCCCTTGATGACGTACGGCTGCACCTTGCCGTACGCGGCCGGGGTGCCGGTGGCCGGGGTGGCCCCGAAGTAGGGGGAGAACGGGCCGGAGTTGACGAAGGCCGGGGCCGGGCCGGGGAGGGTGTCGCCGGGCACCGCGCGGTTGTGGGCCGGGGGCTTGGCGGGCTGGTGGGTGGCGCCGGCGCCGTGGTGCACCTGGTGCGGGGCGGTGTTGAGCCCGTAGACGGCGAGCACGGAGGAGGCGAGGTCGGCGGGCACCGAGGCCTCGGCGTCGGGGGCCTGGTAGGTGTGCGCGCCGCGCCGGTAGGAGTGCAGCTGGACGTCGAAGGCCTGCTGGGCCTGCTCGACGGTGCCCTCGGCGACCAGGTAGTGGTCGGTCCCGCCGCTGACGGTCAGCCCGTTGGAGGCCAGCCAGGTGCGGACCTTCGCCGTCTGCTCGGGGCTCGGGGCGAAGCGCTCCTGCACCTGCTGGGGCGTCAGGTAGTGCCGGTATTGGTCGGAGTGCGGGTCGGAGACGTCCCTGGCGAAGGAGTCGAGGCCGGCCGCGTCCCGCCCGGCCAGGTAGACCCGGACGGTGACGGGGGCGGAGGTGCGCACCGGCCCGAGGTCGGCCGAGGGCAGCGCCCAGGCGGGGTGGGTGCCGGGCACGACCACCCGGTGGTGCGGCTCGGTGGCCGCCCCGACGGGGCCGGCCAGGCCGAGCGCGAGCAGCGGCACGGCGGCGGCTGCGACCATTCTCTGACGACGAGTCATACCGAGGTTCATGTGGACAGGGATAGAACACACCTGCCCCGCGCCCGCGAACCTGCCGCGCGCCCCGCCCCAAAGTTCACACCCCTGCGCTAGGGCCGCCCCTGGGCTGGCCGCTCAAGGGCCCGCCGCTCAAGGGCCCGCCGTACCGGAACCATCAGGTGTCGCTCGAGCCGGTCGGGGTGTCGCTCGGGGCGTCCGGCGGGGTGTCGGTCGGGTCGTCGCCGTGCGGGCCGTCGCCGATGGTGAGGCCGAGGGCCCGGCGGACGGCGGTGACCGGTGCGGAGGTGACCAGGCTCAGGCCCTTCGCGGCCTCCGCCTTGCGGGCCTTCGAGCCGGTGGCGGTGCCGGAGGCGCGCAGGTGGCCGGCCGCCTGGTCGAGCTGGGCCCGCAGGGCGGTGACGGCCGGGGCGGCGGCCGGGGGCCACTGGCAGGCGGCCAGCCGCTGGCTCGTACCCTCGACGGAGGAGAGCAGCAGGTCGTTCCAGAGCTTCTGCCCCTCGGCCGGTTCGTCGTCCTCGGGCTTCATCCGCAGCACCTTGTTGACGCCGTTCTCCGCCGTCAGGTACGCCCGCTGCTCGGGGTTCAGGTGCGCCGGGTCCTGCCGGAGCGAGCCGGTGCGCGGCCCCTCGGAGTCGGTGAACAGGCAGACCGCCGCCCGCTCGGCCGGGCGGTGCCAGGCCAGCTGGTCCGGGTAGGCGTAGTCGACCTGCACCGAGAGCGGCACGGCCTGCCCGTCGATCGCGTACTCGTCGAACGCGTCCGCGCACCCCGTCTCCGCCGTGCTCGTCAGATCGTCCACCGGCGGCAGCTCGCGCTCGGGGAAGTCGGAGACGCTCAGCGGCACCCGGGCGAACACCTCACCGTCGTGCCGGAGCGAGCAGTCCACCCGGCGGACTTCGCGGTAGCCGTTGTCCTTGCCCAGGGCGGTGAAGCAGTCCCCGGGGGCGAGGTCCCCGGCCCGCAGGGTGGCCGCCTGGGTGGGCGCCGCGGCGGCGACCGGACCGCCGCCGTCGCCGCTCAGCAGCAGACCGCCGGTCAGCGCGGCGCCGCCGAGCACCGCACCGGCCACCGCGAGCACCACGCCAGTACGCATCGGGGAATTCTCCTCCCGGTTGGATCGAACACGACCGTTCGAAGACGGCGTGACTCTACCGGACGTCCGCCGAGCCGCGCCCCGGGGTTTCCGGTCTCCCCCGGACGGTCCAACCCCGGCCCGTTCGGCGCAGCCCGCCGGGTGCCTGGCTGGCGGAGTTCGCAGACTCGGAAGCCGGGGGCTATCCCGACTCCGGAGGCAGACCGATGAACCTGGCCCAGCGCCGTACCACCCTGGCGATCACCGTCGCCGCGCTCGCCCTGGGCGCCGCCGCCTGTGGCAGCGCCAAGCAGTCGAGCGGCTCCGGCGGTTCGAGCGGCGGCGCGAGCGGCGGAGGCGCCGCACTGAAGATCGGTCTGCTCCTGCCGGAGACCAAGACCACCCGGTACGAGCAGTTCGACCGCCCGCTGATCGAGGCGAAGATCAAGAGCCTGGCCCCGAACGCGACCATCGACTACTTCAACGCCAACCAGGACGCGACCCTGCAGCAGACCCAGGTGGACACCGCGCTCACCAAGGGCGACAAGGTCCTGATCCTGGACGCGGTGGACTCGAAGGCGATCCAGTCCTCGGTGCAGAAGGCCCACGACGCGGGCGTCAAGGTGCTCGCCTACGACCGGCTGGCCCAGGGGCCGGTCGACGCGTACGTCTCCTTCGACAACCGCAAGGTCGGCGAGCTGCAGGGCCAGGCCCTGGTGGCGGCGGTCGGCAGCAAGGCCGGCAGCGGGAAGATCTTCATGATCAACGGCTCGCCCACCGACCCGAACGCCGCTGACTTCAAGGCGGGCGCGCACAGCGCGATCGACGGCAAGCTGACCATCGGCAAGGAGTACGACACCCCGGCCTGGGACCCGCCCACCGCCAACCAGGAGGCCTCCGCCGCCATCACCGCGATCGGCGGGCCGAACGTGGTCGGCGTCTACTCGGCCAACGACGGGATGGCCGCCGGTATCGCCACCGCGCTCAAGGCAGCCGGCCTGAGCGTGCCGCTGACCGGCCAGGACGCCCAGCTGGACGGTGTCCAGCGGATCGTGGCGGGCACCCAGACCATGTCGATCTACAAGCCGTACAAGCCGGAGGCGGACCTGGCCGGGACCATGGCGGTCAACCTCGGCAACGGTACGGCGCTGGACTCCTCGGTCGCACCGACCACCGCGAAGAACGGCAGCGGCGCCACGGTGAAGGCCAACCTGATCACCCCGGTCGTGCTCACCAAGGACAACATCATGACCACCGTGGTCAAGGACGGTCTCTACACGGTCGCCCAGATCTGCACCCCGGCATACGCCGCCGCCTGCGCCGCGGCCGGCGTGAAGTGACCCGGGGCTGACGAGGTGTCGACCGCAGCCGCCCCGGTCCTGGCCCTGCGCGGGGTCTCCAAACGGTTCGGCGCCGTGCAGGCGCTGACCGACATCGAGCTGGAGGTGCATGCCGGAGAGGTGGTCGCCCTGGTGGGCGACAACGGCGCCGGGAAGTCGACCCTGGTGAAGACCGTCGCCGGGGTCAACCAGCCGGACGCCGGGGAGATCGAGTGGGAGGGCCGCCCGGTCTCCATCCACCGCCCGCAGGACGCCCAGCACCTCGGAGTGGCCACGGTCTACCAGGACCTCGCGCTCTGCGACAACCTCGACGTGGTGGGCAACCTCTTCCTCGGCCGGGAGCTCAAGCGCTTCGGCATCCTGGACGAGGTCGCGATGGAGCAGCGCTCGCGGACCCTGCTGGACACCCTGTCGATCAGGATCCCGAGCGTGCGCATCCCGATCGCCTCGCTCTCCGGCGGCCAGCGCCAGGTGGTGGCGATCGCCCGCTCGCTGATCGGCTCGCCGAAGGTGGTCATCCTCGACGAGCCGACCGCCGCCCTCGGCGTGGAGCAGACCGCGCAGGTGCTCGACCTGGTCGAGCGCCTGCGCGGCCAGGGCCTCGGGGTGATCCTGATCAGCCACAACATGGCCGACGTGATGGCGGTCGCCGACCGCATCGCGGTGCTGCGGCTCGGCCGCAACAACGGCGTCTTCGAGCGCCGGTCGACCACCCAGGAAGAGATCATCTCGGCCATCACCGGTGCCACGGACAACGCCGTGACCCGCCGGAAGGCCCGCGGCGCGGAGGGCGAACGGTGAGCGAGGACCAGACCCCGCGCGAGGAGGGCCGGTACGAGGACGGCCGCTCCAGGGGCCACCTGCCCGAGGACTCGATGCCGGCCGGCGGGGTCAACGCCCCGGTGCCGGTGGCCCCCGAGATCGCCCCGGCGGTGGACCCCCGGCTGATCGTCCGCCAGGAGGGCCTGAAGGGCTACCTGGTGGAGTTCCGCCGCCGGATCACCAGCGGCGAGCTCGGCTCGCTGCCGGTGGTGGTGGCCCTGGTGGTGATCTGGGCCGTCTTCGGCAGCCTCAACAGCAGCTTCCTCTCCGCCCAGAACCTCTCCAACCTCTCCCAGCAGATCGTCGGCACCGGGCTGATCGCGATCGGCGTGGTCTTCGTCCTGCTGCTCGGCGAGATCGACCTCTCGGTCGGCTCGGTCAGCGGCCTGTGCGCGGCGATCTTCGCCGTGATGGACGTGACCCACGGGGTCAACCAGTGGGTGGCGCTGATCTGCGCGATCCTCGGCGGCACCGTGGTCGGCCTGGTGCACGGCTTCTTCTTCGCCCGGATCGGCGTACCGGCCTTCGTGGTCACCCTGGCCGGCAACCTGGGCTGGAACGGCCTGATGCTGCAGGTCCTCGGCGCCACCGGCACCGTCAACCTGAGCGGCGACGACATCGTCTCGCGGCTCTACTCCACCATCTACGGGCAGCAGATCGCCGCCTACGGGCTGGCCGCCGCGGCCGTGGTGCTCTTCCTCTGCGCCGCCCTGGTGGACACCCGCCGCCGCCAGGCGGCCAAGGTGCCGTACCGGACGGTCAGCGACATCGTGCTGCGCACGGTGGTGCTCGCGGTGGTCGCCTTCCTGGCTGCGTACACCCTCAACCAGTACAAGGGGCTGCCGCTGGCCCTGCTGGTCTTCCTGGTCTTCGTGGTGGTGCTCGACTTCGTGCTGCGCCGCACCGGCTACGGGCGCAAGGTCTTCGCGCTCGGCGGCAACATCGAGGGCGCCCGCCGGGCCGGTATCAACGTGCCCTGGGTGCGGATGTCGGTCTTCGCGATCTGCTCCACCATGGCGGCGATCGGCGGCCTCTTCCTGGCCGCGCAGATCCAGTCCGCCAGCCAGACCTCGGGCGGCGGCAACCTGCTGATGAACGCGATCGCCGCCGCCGTCATCGGCGGCACCAGCCTCTTCGGCGGGCGGGGCTCGACCTGGTCGGCGCTGCTCGGCGCCCTGGTGATCGGCTCGATCCAGTCGGGCATGAACATCCAGGGCCTGAGCAACGCCATCCAGTTCATGATCACCGGCGCGGTGCTGCTCGCCGCCGTGGTGATCGACTCGCTGGCGCGGCGCACCCAGAAGGCCTCGGGCCGCGCCTGAGAGCGCCCGGTGAAGGCCGAGGTCAGCCCTGGGCGGCGGCCTCGGCCTTCACCTTGGCGTGCACCTCGGCCATGTCGAGCCCGCGGGCCTGGCCGATCAGGTCCTCGAAGGCCGCCTCGGGCAGGGCGCCCGCCTGGGAGAAGACCAGCACGCCCTCGCGGATGATCGCCAGGGTCGGGATCGACTGGATGCCGAAGGCCGCCGCGAGCTCCTGCTGGGCCTCGGTGTCGACCTTCGCGAAGACCAAGTCCTGGTGCTTCTCCGCCGCCTTCTCGTAGACCGGGGCGAAGCGCATGCACGGCCCGCACCACCCGGCCCAGAAGTCGATGAAGACGAACTGCGAGCCCTCGGGGCCCGGGACGATCTCGTCGAAGTTCTCCACGGTCAGCTCGACGGTGCTCATGGCGCGCTACCTGCCCTCTCGGTCGGCCGGATGTTCCGGGATGTCGGGTACGCCCCACTCAACCGGCGCGGCCGCCCGGCTATTCCGGCGGTCGTTGAACACCGGAGCAGCGCGGTGCGTACCGAGGGGTGAGGGTGCGAGGCACCCGATCACCGACTCCTGGGAGACACCATGTCCTCCGTCCCCGTACTCCGCCGTGGCGGCCTGGCCGTCGCCGCCGGGGCAGCCGTCGCCGCGCTGGTGACGGGCTGCGGCAGCTCGGGCGGTTCGTCCGCCTCCTCGGCTCCGAGCCCGACCCCGCCGGCCTCCTCAGCTCCGGCGCAGACCCCGCCCGCCTCCTCGGCCCCGGCGACCACCGGCCCGGTGGAGCTGCAGACCGCCACCTCCGGCACCCTCGGGACGGTCGTCACCGACAGCGCCGGGTTCACCCTGTACCGCTTCGACGAGGACACTGCCAGCCCGTCGGCCTCGCACTGCACCGGCGGCTGCGCGAGCATCTGGCCGCCTGTCCCGGTGACGGCGAACGGGCAGGTCAAGGGCGTGGACCAGAGCCTGGTCGGCAGCGTGACCAGGCCGGACGGCAGCAAGCAGCTCACCCTCGCCGGCTGGCCGCTCTACCGCTACGCCCCCGACACCAAGCCCGGTGACACCAAGGGCCAGGGCGTCGCCGGCACCTGGTGGGCGGTGACGCCGAGCGGAGGCAAGGCGGCTGCCGCCTCGAGCAGCCCGAGCAGCCCCGGTGGTTACGGCTACTGAGCCGTGGCCCTGACCCGACCGCTCGACCAGGAGGTGTGCGTGCGCGAGGATGGCGCCGTGACCGATCAGCGCTTCGGCAGGCCGGCGGCCGGCGAAGGGCCGGACGAGGAGCTGATGCGCGCGCTCTACCGGGAGCACGCGGGGCCGCTGCTCGGCTTCGTCTCCCGCCTGGTGGCGGGCGACCGCCAGCGGGCCGAGGACGTGGTGCAGGAGACGCTGCTGCGGGCCTGGCGGCACATCCACCAACTCGACACCGAGGCACCGTCGTTGCGGCCCTGGCTGGTCACGGTGGCCCGGCGGATCGTGATCGACGACCACCGGGGCAGTCTGGCCAGGCCGCGCGAAGTCTCCGACGCGCCATTGGAGTTGCTCCCGGCCGCCGACGAACTCGACCGGGCGCTACGGCTGATGACCATCTCGGAGGCGCTGGACGACCTGACCGAGGCCCACCGCGAGGTGCTGGTCGAGACCTACCTGCGCGGGAGCAGCGCGGCCGAGGCCGCCGCCCGGCTCGGCATCCCGGCCGGTACTGTCCGGTCCCGGGTCTTCTACGCCCTGCGGGCCCTCAAGCTCGCTCTGGAGGAACGAGGGGTGACATCGTGACCGAGCCGCACGCCGAGCGCACCGACCTGGGCGCCTACCTCCTCGACCTGCTCACCCCGGACGAGCGGGCGGCCTTCGAGCGCCACCTGTCCGGCTGCCCCGACTGCACCGCCGAACTGGACGAGCTCGCACCCACCGCGGAGCTGCTGGGCGAGCTCGCCGCCGCCGGGCCGCCGCTGCTCACCCCCGAGCCGGGCCCGGAGCTGCTGCCGAAGCTGGTCGCCTCGGTGCGGGAGGCCCGCCGCCGCAGCCGTCGCCGTCGGCTGAGCCTGGTCGCCGTCGCCGCCGCCCTGGTGATCGCCGGCCCGGTCGCCACCGCGGCCCTGACCGGCTCACCGCCGGCCGCCGTCGCCGTCCAGCAGTTCTCCGCCACCGACCAGGCCACCGGGGCCTCCGCCACCGTCGGCCTCAGCCCCCGGCCGTGGGGCAGCGAAGTCACCCTCGCCTTCTCCCTCGGCACCCTCCAGGGACCGCTCAGCTGCGACCTGGTCGCCGTCTCCGCCCAGGGCACCCCGCAGACCGTCACCACCTGGTCCCTCCCCGCCACCCCGTACAGCACCCTGCACACCACCGGCGGCACCGCCCTGGCCACGGCCGCGATCGACCACTTCGAGATCCGCACCCTCGACCCCGGGGGCCGCCTCCTGCTCACCGTCCCCGTGCGCTGATCCCCCACCGGGCCTGCCGTACGCTGATGCGGATCTGGTGCGGTGTCGTGAGCTGAGCGGGGATGTCGATGGTGCGTGCGGGGCAGCCGGGCGGCTCGGGCGGGGTGCTGGAGTCGCTCACCCGCTTGCGGTGGTACGCCGCGCTCGGGGTTTTCTGCTTCCACTACGGCTTCGTCGTGCACAGTGCGGGGCTGGAGGCCGCGCTGTCCCTCGGGTACGAAGGAGTGCCGTTCTTCTTCATGCTGTCCGGCTTCGTGCTCACCTGGGCGCACCGGCCGGCGGACGGGGCCGCCCGCTTCCTGCGCAACCGCTTCGCCCGGATCTGGCCGCTGGTGGCGGTCACCACGCTCGTGATCGGGCTGATCGACCTCAGCCAGGGCCGCCCCCCGACGGCGGCCGACCTGGTGTACAACCTGACGTTCACCCAGGCCTGGTCACCCAGCCACTTCTACGCCGTCAACGCCGTCACCTGGACGCTCTCCTGCGAGGCGTTCTTCTACCTGCTCTTCCCGTACCTCATCCGGGTGATCTCCCGGCTCCGGCCGTGGGCCCTGATCGCCACCGCCCTGACGGCCGACGCGGCCACCGCCGCCACCCGGATCTGGACCGGCACCCACGCCATGCCGCCCGGGCTCGCCAAGGAGGTGATCGCCTCCCCGCTCGCCCTCACCCCGATGTTCGTGGTCGGCATCTGCGCGGGCCTGCTGGCGAAGAACGGGGCGTGGCTGCCGGTCGGTGCCAGGGCGGCGCGGCTGCTCACCGTGGGAGCGCTGGCCGCCTGCTGGTACTGGGGCCGCCACCCGCACCTGGTGCCCAGCCCGGTGCCGCCCGGCATCGGCGTGTACGACGCGGTGCTGATCCCGTTCTTCGCCCTCACCGCCGCGGCCCTGGCCCGCCGTGACGCCGCCGGGCCGGGCGGCACGTCGTGGTACGGCCGGGTGATGGTCCGGCTCGGCGAGGCGTCCTTCGCGTTCTACCTCGTGCACGTGGCCGTCCGGGACAACTGGATGCGCTACGGGTGGCTCACCGGCCCGGGCTCGGCGGTGCTGCCGTTCCTGCTGAGCCTCGCGCTCGCCCTGCTCCTGCACAGCCTGGTCGAACGGCCGGCCCAGCGGTGGCTCAAGGGGAAGCCGAAGCGGAGCGCGCCGGCGGCCGTGCCGCAGCAGCCGGCCCCGGCCCCGGCAGCGGAGCCCCTGCGGTCAGGGGTGGGCGCAGACTAGAAGTGCGGAGGTGGCAGCCATGCCCAGCATTCCCTTGATCTGTCCGCGCTGCGGGAAGCCCCAGCGGTTCGTGCCCGGCGGCCCGGGCGGGCGGGCCCGGGTGGTGCACGAGGAGACCGGCCGCGAGGACTGCGGGCCGGGGCCCACGGTGGAAAACCCGCCACCGGCGGAGCAGGCTGGAGACTGAATCCCCGTCCCGGAACCCGATCCGACTGGAGGTGGCGGTCATGATGCACACGATCGTCGGCTGGCACGTGGAGCTGGAGTTCATGGAGGAGGGCGACCGCACCAGGGCCGCCGCCATGGTCAGACTCTCCGACGGCTCGGAGCTGCGCGCCAACGGCTACAGCACCCGCCACCGCTCCGACTCGCCCCAGCCCAGGGTGGGCGAGGAGGTCGCCGGGGCCCGGGCGCTCAACGAACTGGCGATGCAGCTGCTCACCAAGGCCCACGGCGAACTGAAGAGCGCCTAGCTAGAGCTCTTCCAGCGGGAGGTCCGGATCGGCCAGCCGGGCGGGGTCGACGGCCCGTCCGGAGCGGACCAGGGCCCGGATCGGGTCGGTGACGTCCCAGACGTTGACGTTCATGCCGGCCACCACCCGGCCGCCGGCCAGCCAGAACGCGATGAACGCGCGGCCGGGCACGTCACCCCGGAAGACCACCCGGTCGTAGCCGCCGGGGTCGGCGTAGCCGGTGTACTCCATGCCGAGGTCGAACTGGTCGGTGAAGAAGTACGGCACCCGGTCGTAGGACGCCTGCTGGCCCAGCATCGAGCGGGCGGCCGTGCGCGGCTGGTGCAGGGCGTTGGCCCAGTGCTCGACCCGGACCGGGCGGCCGAAGAGCGGGTGGTCGGCGTTGGCGACGTCGCCCGCCGCGTAGATGTTCGGGTCCGAGGTGCGCAGGTGGCGGTCGGTCCGGACACCGTTCTGCACCACCAGCCCGGCGGCCTCGGCCAGCTCGGTGCGCGGCGCCACCCCCACCCCGACCAGGACGGTGTCCGCCTCGACCAGCTCGCCGTCGCCGAGCCGCACGCCCTGCTCGGTCAGCTCGGTGACCCGGACGTTGAAGCGCAGGTCCACCCCGTGCGCCCGGTGCAGATCGGCGAAGACCTGGGCCACCTCCCGCCCGAGCACCCGCAGCAGCGGCAGCTCGGCCGCCTCGAGCACGGTCACCTCCGCCCCGGCCTCCCGGGCGGCGGCCGCCGCCTCCAGGCCGATCCAGCCGGCGCCGATCACGGCTATTCGGGCGCCGCGCCTGAACGAGGACCTGAGCCGGTCGCTGTCGGCGAGGGTGCGCAGCACCACGCCATGCTCGGCGCCCGGGACGGGCAGCTGCCGGGGCTCGGCGCCGGTGGTCAGCAGCAGCTTGCCGTAGCCAAGCAGCCCGGCGCGGCCGAGGCGGACGGTACGGCCGGCGGGGTCGATCTCGGTGACCGCGGTGTCGGTGCGCAGGTCCACGTCGTGCTCGGCGTACCACTCGGGCGGGTGGACGAAGACCGTCTCCCGCGCCGCCTTGCCCTGCAGATAGCCCTTGGAGAGCGGCGGCCGCTCGTACGGCCGCTCGGCCTCCGCCCCGAGCAGGATCAGCGGGCCCTCGAAGCCCTCCTCCCGCAGCGCCTCCACGGCCTTCGCCCCGGCCAGCCCCGCGCCCACCACGACGTACGCGCTGTCCATCGTCCACTCCTCACGAGCTGGTGTACGGACTGCTCCACGGTGGCACGGGGGTGGCCCGTCCGCACCCACGCGTGGCGCCCGGGCCGGGCCCTGCGCGCTGATCTAGGCTGACCCCACCCCGAGCGGAGGGAGTGGTCACGGTGGGTGAGCAGACCGTGGAGGTGCGCTGCGTGCCCGCGGCGCCGTGCTGGGTGAGCCTGCTGGCACGGGAGACGGTGACCGCGCAGGCGTTCTACGGGCCGCTGCTCGGGTGGGAGTTCGAACCGGGTGCGGACCGCTGGGGACCGCACGTGCGGGCCGTGGTGGACGGGGTCGAGGTGGCCGGGATCGGCGAGCTGGCCGGGGACTGGCGCCCGCCGGTCGCCTGGACCAGCTACTTCGGGACGGAGGCCGCCGACGACACCGCCGACCGGGTCCGCGAGCGCGGCGGCACCCTGGCCGTCGGCCCGCTCGCCTTCGACACCGGCCGCCTGGCCCTCGCGGCCGACCCGGCCGGTGCGGCCTTCGGCATCTGGGAGGGCGACCTCGGCTGCGCCACCTGGGTGGACTCGCCCGGCGCGCCGGTCTGGATCGAGCTGCGCACCGCCGACCCGTTCGCCGCCGCGATGTTCTACGGCGAGGTGTTCCGCTGGGACGGCCGCGACCCGAGCCGCTTCGAGGTGCGGTACGAGCACGAGCGGGTGGTGCTGCGCGCCGAGGGCCGCAGCGTGGCGGCGCTGCGCCGGGCCGAGGAGGTGGCGCCGCACTGGGAGGTGTTCTTCTCGGTGGCCGGCACCGACCGCGCGGTCGAGCAGGCGCTCGCCCTCGGCGGCGCGGTGGCCGAGCCGCCCTCGGACACCCCGTACGGCCGGGTGGCCCGGCTGCGGGACGTCGAGGGCGGGCTGTTCTCGGTGATCACACCCGCGTAGCACTCACCGCAGGGCGTGCGCGAAGAGGCGGTGCATCGCGTCCGGGAGCTGTTCGGGGGCGGTGAGCGGGCGGTGGAAGTCGAACCGGGCGTCGGTGACGTGGCGGTCGCCGATCAGGCGGACCCGCAGGCCGTAGCGGTCCAGGGCGACCGGGCGGACGGCGGTGACCGGGAACGGGCCGGGGCCGTCGGGGTGGTCGAGGGCCTGGGCGGCGAGGCGGTCCAGCTGCTCGGGGTGGGACGCGGCCAGGTGCTGGAGCAGCCCGGCCTCCTCGGCGGCCACCGGGTCGGGGGTGGCGGCGGCGAAGGCGGCCAGGTCCACGCAGCACTCGGAGCCCCAGAGGTCCTCCACGGCCAGGTGGTCCAGGTCGAGCCGGAGCAGCGCGTGGGAGCCCTGCGGCCGACCGGGGAAGAGACGGTTCAGCTCGCGCGGACCGGCCGGGAGCCTGCCGATCCGCCCCTGGGCGCCGAGCCGGGCCCGGATGCGGTGGGGGAGCGGGACGGGGGCGACGTCGATGACGTCCAGCTCGCCGGGGATCTCCTCGGCGCGGGAGAGCGAGGTGATCCGGTGCAGCGGGGAGGAGCGCTCGACCAGCACCGCCAGCGCGCCGTCCGGCAGCACCGCGCAGCTGGCCAGCGGCGGGATGCCGGGCCGCTCGGCCAGGTCGATCCCCGGCAGGTCGAGCACCACGGAGGAGGCGTGCGCGACGAGCGTGCGGGCGCGCTCGGCTGCGCTGGGGCGGGTCTGGGGCATGGGTGTCCGTCCTCCTCGGGTTGACTTAGGTGAGCCTAACCTAAGTGATGAGGGGTCGGGAAGTGGTGGTGGGTCAGGCGGTGGAGCCCAGCATGCGCAGGACGAGTACGCCGTAGCGGCGGCCCAGCTCCTCCGGGGTCTCGCTGGAGCGCTCGGTGTACCAGCGGGAGACGTCGATGCCGAGGGAGGTGACGGCCCGGGCAGCGGTGCGGATGTCCTGGACGTCGAAGGCGCCCGAGGCCACGCCCTGCCGGATCAGGGCGAGGACGGCCTCCTCGATCTGCCGTCGCAGCTCGGCGACGACCTCGAACTCCTCCTCCGGCAGTGCGTGCAGCTCGTGGTTGACGATCCGTCCGACGGTGTGGCCGCGGGCGTGCCAGGAGGTGAAGTCCTCCACCAGCCGCCGCATCCGCTCGACCGGGCCGCCCGGGGCGCCGGCGGCGGCGAGCACCAGGTCGAGGGTGGCCTGGTGGCCCGCGCGGCTGATCTCGGAGAGCAGGGCCGCCTTCGAGGGGTAGTGGATGTAGAGCGCGGCGGGGCTCATCCCGGCGGCCGTGGCGATGTCCCGGGTGGTGGTGGCGTGGTAGCCGCGCCGGGCGAAGGAGTCGACGGCGGCCAGCAGCAGGCGCCGGGCGGTCTCGGTGCGCTCGCCCTGGGCGTCGGCCGGGCGGTCGGGCCAGAGGGCGGCTGCTGCTTGATCACTCATGGGCTCAATCCTCCCAGACGGGCCCGGTCGGCTCCCGGGGGCGGGCTGTTGACAGTGTGGCTCGGCGGCAACATGCTAAGCAAGCGCTTAGTCAGGTCGGAGACAGTACGGAGAGGATCGGCGATGACGCCTTCGTTCAAGGGCAAGGTGGCCGTGGTCACCGGAGCAAGCCGGGGCATCGGCCTCGGCATCGCGCGTGAGCTGGTCGAGCGCGGGGCAAAGGTCTGCGTCACCGCGCGGGGCGCCGAGGCGCTGGAGGAGGCCGTCCGCGAACTCGGCGGGCCCGAGAACGCGATCGCCGTCGCGGGCAAGGCCGACGACGCCGCCCACCAGGAGGAGGCCGTCACCCGCACCCTGGAGGCCTTCGGCCGGCTCGACCTGCTGGTCAACAACACCGGCATCAACCCGGTCTACGGCCCCGTCCTCGACACCGACCCGGACGCCGCCGCCAAGATCCTCGCCGTGAACGTGCTCGCCCCGCTGGCCTGGACCCGCCGCGCCCACGCCGCCTGGATGGGCGAGCACGGCGGCGCGGTGGTCAACGTCGCCTCCATCGCGGGCATCCGCTCCTCGGCCGGCATCGGCATGTACGGCGTCAGCAAGGCCGCGCTGATCCGCCTCACCATGGAGCTGGCCGCCGAACTCGGCCCCGACATCCGGGTCAACGCCGTCGCCCCCGCCATCGTCAAGACCAAGTTCGCCGAGGCGCTGTACGAAGGCCGGGAGGAACGCGTCATCCGCGCCTACCCGCTCAAGCGGCTCGGCCTGCCCGAGGACGTCGCGGGCGCCGTCGCCTTCCTGCTCTCCGAGGACTCCTCCTGGATCACCGGGCAGACCCTGGTCGTGGACGGCGGCGTGACGCTCGGCGGTGGCCTGTGAGCGGGGCCTCGACCGGTCGTTTCGCGGGTGAGCGCGTGGTGGTGACCGGCGCCGGGCACGGCATCGGCGCCGCCCTGGCCGAGGCCTACGCCGCCGAGGGAGCCAGGGTGGTGGTCAACGACCTGGACGCGAAGGCGGCCCGGGAGGTCGCCGAGCGGACCGGCGGGCTGGACTTCGCCGGTGACGCGGCCTCCGCCGAGGGCGTGGCCGCGCTGATCGCCTTCGCCCGGGCCGAGCTCGGCGGCATCGACACCTACTGCGCCAACGCGGGCGTCGGCACCGGCGGCGGCGCCGACGCGGGCCCCGCCGCCTGGGCCACGGCCTGGGACGTCAACGTCATGGGCCATGTCCGCGCGGCCGAACTGCTGCTCCCCGACTGGCTGGAGCGCGGCGAGGGCCGCTTCCTGGCCACCGTCTCCGCCGCGGGGCTGCTCACCATGCTCGGCGCCGCCCCGTACGCCGTGACCAAGCACGGCGCCCTCGCCTTCGCCGAGTGGCTCGCCGCCACCTACCGGCACCGGGGCCTGCGGGTGCACGCGCTCTGCCCGCAGGGGGTGCGCACCGGCATGCTCGCCGCCACCGGCACGGCCGGCGAGGTGCTGCTCACCCCGACGGCGATCGAACCCGCCGAGGCGGCGCAGGCGGCCCTGCGGGCCGTGGCGGCCGGGGAGTTCCTGATCCTCCCGCACGCCGAGGTGGCCGAGTACTACGCGGCCCGGGCCACCACGCCCGACCGCTGGCTGGACGGGATAAACCGGCTGCAGCAGGAGATCGAGAAGCGGGAGAAGCAGGCATGAGGGCTTGGCAGGTCACGGAGTTGGGCGAGCCGGGTGCGGTGATGCGGCTGCGGGAGGACGCGGCCGTGCCGGAGCCCGGCGAGGGGCAGGTGCTGGTCCGGGTGCGGGCGGCGGCGGTGAACTTCCCCGACGCGCTGATCTGCCGGGGGCACTACCAGAGCCGTCCGCCGCTGCCGTTCACGCCCGGTCTCGAGCTGTGCGGCGAACTGCCGGACGGCACGCGGGTGATCGGGACTCCGGTACTGCCCTTCGGGGCGTACGCCGAGTATGCGCTGATGGACGCGGGGCAGGTCTACCCCGCTCCGGAGGCGCTGGACGACGCGGAGGCGGCCGCGCTGCACATCGGGTACCAGACGGCCTGGTTCGCCTTGCACCGGCGGGCCGCGCTCAAGGCGGGCGAGACGCTGCTGGTGCACGCCGCCGCCGGTGGGGTCGGCAGTGCGGCCGTGCAGCTCGGAAAGGCGGCCGGGGCGACGGTGATCGGGGTCGTCGGCGGTGCCGAGAAGGCCTCCGTCGCACGGGAGTTGGGTGCCGACGTGGTGGTTGACCGGCGGTCCGAGGACTTCGTGACGGTGGTCAAGGAGGCGACCGGCGGGCGCGGGGCCGACGTGGTCTTCGACCCGGTGGGCGGGGGCGCCTACACGGGCTCGGCGAAGTGCGTCGCCTTCGAGGGCCGGATCGTGGTCATCGGATTCGCGGGCGGTGCGATCCCGGCTCCGCCGCTCAACCACGCGCTGGTGAAGAACTATTCGATCATGGGCCTGCACTGGGGGCTGTACGTCAGCAAGGACCCGGCGGCTGTCCGGGCGGCCCATGCGGAGCTGACTGCGCTGGCGGCCAAGGGAGTTGTGCGGCCACTGGTGAGCGAGCGGCTGCCGTTCGCGGCGGCGGCCAGGGCAGTCGAGCGGGTCGCGGCCGGGACCACCACCGGAAGGCTGGTCATCACCGGGGAGTGAACCTGATCCGGGGCGCGGGGGACTGCGCGCGCAACCGCCCACGGAGGTGGTGGGCCGGTCGCGCAGTTCCCCGCGCCCCTGTTGTGGTTGCTGCTTTCCCGGAGGCCGACGCCAGTCGGCCGGCCCGCGCCGCCACCAGTTCGCGCAGCGCCCGCCCGGCCGCCTCGTCCGCCGGG
This sequence comes from Kitasatospora sp. NPDC002227, assembly GCF_040296285.1. NCBI lineage: Bacteria > Bacillati > Actinomycetota > Actinomycetes > Kitasatosporales > Streptomycetaceae > Kitasatospora > Kitasatospora sp. NPDC002227. The sequence goes on along the minus strand of NZ_JBEOWY010000003.1, from coordinate 135,199 downwards.
GTCACCACGGTCAGGTACTGGTGCGAGCCCTCGACGGTGGCGAGGATGTCGTAGCAGACGGTCAGGTCGCCGAACGGTGGCAGCCGCAGCCGCTTGGTGCCGTGGGACCGGTCCTGGACCGTCTGGTCCCGCCACCAGCCGGCGAACTCGGCACTGCGGGAACTCAGTTCGGTGACCAGCTCCGCCAGCCGCCGGTCGCCCCGGTGGCGCGCCAGGTTGGCCCGCAGGTTGCCCACCGTCTCCCGAGCCACCCGGGCCCAGTCCAACTGCGCCTCCCGGACCCCGGGCGACAGGAACAGCAGCCGGGCCACATTGTCCGCCGTGCCCGTGCCGAAGTCCTCACCGAACAGCGCGTTGGCGGCCGCGTTCCAGGCCAGGACGTCGAGCCGGAAGTCCACCACGTAAGCGGGATGCAGCGGCATCCCGTCCAGCAGGACTCGCAGCGAATCGCCGACCGGCGCGGGCACGTGCCGGGCCGGCGGCGCGTCACCACGGGCTACCAGGTGCAGGTGCCGCCGCTCCGACGGCGACAGCCGCAACGCCCCGGCCACCGCGTCCAGGACCGCAGTGCCGGGCGCGCCCACCCGGCCCTGTTCCAGCCGGACGTACCACTCCACGCTGATCGCGGCCAGCTGTGCCACCTCCTGCCGCCGCAGGCCCGGGGTCCGCCGCCGTCCGCCCGGCGGCAGGCCCGCCTGCTCCGGTGACAGCCGCTCCCGCATCGCCCGCAGGAACTCTGCCAGCTCCTCCTGCCTCGCCCCGCTCCCACTCCCCATCGGGCCATGATCGGCAGGGCCGGCCGGAGGTGTCCAGCAGGGCGGGTGGTACTGCGCGTACCACCATCCGCAGGGCCTTCCCGGCGCCGGCGGCGTACCGGGAGGGTGGAGGCACTCACCGATCCCACCGCAGAGCAGGAGCGTTCCGACATGGGCAAGATCCGTACCGCCGCGACCGTCGCCGCCACCGTGGTCGGCCTGACCGCCACCGGGGCCGAGGCCGCCGGGCCGCACCACCCGGACTTCGGCCGCACCGAAGTCCGGGCGGGTGTCCCGGCGTCGGCCGCGCGCTTCACCCTGACCAGCCCCGACCTGCGGGACGGCGGCGCCTTCCCGGCCGGCGCCTGGGCCGGCTCGTTCGGCTGCACCGGCGGCAACCGCCAGGTCCGGCTGGCCTGGCACGGCGCCCCGGCGGGCACCCGCAGCTACGCCGTCACCATGTTCGACCAGGACGCGCCGACCGGTTCGGGCTTCTGGCACTGGCTCACCTGGGACATTCCGGCCGACTCCACCGGACTGGGTGCGGCCCCGCCCGCCGGAGCGGTGACCGGCATCGACGACGCGGGGCTGACCGGCTACCTTGGCCCCTGCCCGCCGGCCGGGGACGTCCGCCACCGCTACCAGGTCACGGTGTACGCACTGGACGTTCCGAGCCTGGCGCTGCCCGCGAACACCCCGGCGGCGCTGACCGCGTTCACCATGAGCGGTCACGTCATCGGCTACGGCCGGATCACCGCCACGGCCCGGCGCTGACCACGCACGCGCGGCCGGGCCCGGCCCCTCAGCCCGGGAGGCCGACCGGCCCGGCCAGCGCGGCCCGGTGGAACCCCGGGGTGCCCAGGGCCAGTTGGTCGGCCTTGGCGCGCTTCAGGTACAGGTGGGCCGGGTGCTCCCAGGTCATGCCGATGCCGCCGTGGAGTTGGACGCACTCCTCGGCCGCCCGCACGGCGAGGGCCCCGCAGTGCGACTGCGCCACGGCGACCGCCACCGCCGAGTCCGGGCTGCCGGTCGCCAGGCAGTCCGCCGCGTAGCGGGCTGCGGCGCGGGCGCCGACGGTCTCCAGCCAGAGGTCTGCCAGGCGGTGCTTGAGGGCCTGGAAGGAGCCCAGCGGGCGGGCGAACTGGCGGCGGTCCTTGAGGTACGCCACGGTGGTGGCCAGGCACCACTCCGCGATGCCCAGCTGCTCCGAGGCCAGCAGGCCGGCGCCGGTCAGCAGTGCCTGCTGCAGGGCGGTGACCGACCGGTCGGGGCCGGCCAGGCGGCGGGCGGGGACGCCCTCGAGGGTGAGGTCGGCGACGGGGCGGGTGAGGTCGAGGGAGGTACGGCGGGCCACCCCGACGCCGGTGGCGGCGGCTTCGACCGCGAAGAGGCCCGGGCCGTCCGGGGCGAGGGCGGGGACCACGAGCAGGTCGGCCACCGAGGCGTCCGCGATCGAGGTGATCCGCCCGCGCAGCAGCCCGTTCTCGGCGGTCACGGCCGAGGGGAAGTCCGCGCCGGGGGCGGTGGTCAGCGGCACGGCCAGGGCGGCCGTCCGGGTGCCCTCGGCGAGCTCGGGGAGCAACTCGCCCGCCCCGCAGGCGAGCAGGGCCGTGGTGGCGAGGACGGCGCTGCCGAGGAAGGGCACCGGGGCCGCGTGGCGGCCCAGCTCCTCGAGGACCACCGCGACCTCGCGGGCACCCGCCCCCGCCCCGCCGTGCTGCTCCGGCACGGCCAGCCCGGCCACGCCCAACTGCGCGGCCAGGGTGGCCCACAGGGCGAGGTCGTACGGCTGGGCCGACTCGGCCCGGGCCAGCACCTCGCCGGGCGGGCAGTGGTGGCCGAGCAACGACCTTACGCTGGCGCGGAGTTCTTCCTCGACCTCGGAGTAGAGCAGGTCGGCGCTCACCTGGGCACGTCCTTCCAGGGCAGGTCCTTGTCGGCGCGGGGTTCGGCCGGGAGGCCGAGCACGCGTTCGGCGATGATGTTGCGCAGGATCTCCGAGGTGCCGCCCTCGATCGAGTTGCCCTTGGCGCGCAGGTAGCGGTAGCCGGCCTCGCGGCCGGTGAAGTCGACCAGTTCGGGGCGGGTCATGGTCCAGTCGTCGTAGCGCAGGCCGTCCTCGCCGAGGAGTTCGACCTCCAGGCCGCTCAACTCCTGGGCCAGCCGGGCGAAGGCGAGCTTCATCGCCGCGCCCTCGGGGCCGGGCTGGCCCTGGGCGAGCTGCTGGCGCAGCCGTTCGCCGGTGAGGCGGACCACCTCGGCGTCCACCCAGCCCTTCAGCAGCCGCGCGTGCAGCTCGGGGGTGCGCAACTCGGGGCGGCGGCGCCAGGTTTCGGCCACCACGCCGATCATGCCGCCCTCGCGCGGCATGGCCTGGCCGCCGATCGCCACCCGCTCGTTGTTGAGGGTGGTCTGGGCGACCTGCCAGCCCTCGCCGACGGCGCCGAGGCGGTGCTCGTCGGGGATCCGTACGCCGGTGAGGAAGACTTCGTTGAACTCGGCCTCGCCGGTGATCTGGCGCAGCGGCCGGACGTCCACCCCGGGATCGGTCATGTCGCAGACGAAGTAGCTGATGCCCTGGTGCTTGGGCACCGAGGGGTCGGTGCGGGCCAGCAGGATGGCCCAGCGGGCGGTGTGGGCGGTGGAGGTCCACACCTTCTGCCCGTCCACCGTCCAGACCCCGTCCTCGCCGGGCACCGCGCGGGTGGCCAGGGCCGCGAGGTCGGAGCCGGCGCCGGGCTCGCTGAAGAGCTGGCACCAGACCTCCTCGCCCGTCCAGAGCGGGCGCAGGAAGCGCTTCTTCTGCTCCTCGGTGCCGTAGCGCAGGATGGTCGGGGCGGCCATGCCGAGGCCGATGCCGATCCGGCGGGGGTTGTTGTCGGGGGCCCCGGCGGCGGCCAACTCGGCGTCGACGGCAGCCTGTTCGGAGCGGGCCAGGCCGAGCCCGCCGAGGCCGACCGGGAAGTGCACCCAGGCCAGTCCGGCGTCGAAGCGGGCCCGGAGGAAGTCGAGCGGTGCGGTGGTCCCAGGGGGGTATGAGGCCAGCAGGGTACGGACGCGTGCGGCGAGGTCCACGTCAGCTCTCCTTGGTCTGGCGCCTGAGCTCCCGGCGGGCGAGGGAGCGCTTGTGCACCTCGTCCGGCCCGTCGGCCAGCCGCAGAGTCCGGTTGCCGGCCCAGAGCTGGGCCAGCGGGGTGTCCTGGCTGACCCCGGCGGCGCCGTGGGCCTGCACGGCCTTGTCGAGGATCCACTCGACCGCCGCCGGGACGGCGATCTTGATGGCCTGGATCTCGGTGTGCGCGCCCCGGTTGCCGACGGTGTCCATCAGCCAGGCGGTCTTGAGCACCAGCAGCCGGGCCTGCTCGATCCGTACCCGGGCCTCGGCGATCCAGTCCTGCACCACGCCCTGCTCGGCCAGCGGCTTGCCGAAGGCGACCCGCTTGCTCACCCGCCGGCACATCAACTCCAGGGCCCGCTCGGCGATCCCGATCGCCCGCATGCAGTGGTGGATCCGGCCCGGACCGAGCCGGGCCTGGGCGATGGCGAAGCCGTCGCCCTCGCCGCCGATCAGGTTGGCGGCGGGCACCCGGACGCCCTCGAAGGTGATCTCGGCGTGGCCGCCGTGGTCGGCGTCCTGGTAGCCGAAGACGGTCATGCCGCGCCGGACCGTCACGCCCGGGGTGTCGCGCGGCACCAGGATCATGCTCTGCTGCCGGTGCGGCTCGGCGGTCGGGTCGGTCTTGCCCATCACGATGAGGATCTTGCAGTCCGGGTTCATCGCCCCGGTGATGTACCACTTGCGGCCGGTGACGAGGTAGCTGTCGCCGTCCCGCTCGATCCGGGTGGTGATGTTGGTGGCGTCCGAGGAGGCGACCTCGGGCTCGGTCATCGCGAAGGCCGAGCGGATGGTGCCCTCCAGCAGTGGCTGCAGCCACTGCGCGCGCTGCTCGGGGGAGCCGAACTCGTTGAGGAGCTCCATGTTCCCGGTGTCCGGCGCCGCGCAGTTGAGGGCGGCCGGGGCGAGCAGGATCGAGCGGCCGGTCAGCTCGGCCAGCGGTGCGTACTGCAGGTTGGTCAGGCCCGCGCCCAGCTCGCCGGGCAGGAAGAGGTTCCACAGCCCGCGCGCCTTGGCCTCGGCGCGCAGCTCGGCGATCACCGGCGGCACGGACCACTCCGGCCGCGTCGGGTCGGCGAGTTGGGCCGCGAGCACCGGCTCGGCGGGGTACACGTGCTCGGCCATGAACGCCTGGAGCTGCCCGCGCAGCTCCTCGGTGCGGGTGTCGTACCCGAAGTCCATCAGTGCTCCTTGAGCGAGGTGAGGCCGAACCGGACGAAGAGCGGCACGAGTTCGCCGACCCGGTCGAAGCCTTGGCCGACCGTGCGGCCCTGGCTGTACCGGAAGTGGATGCCCTCCAGGACGACGGCGAGCTTGAACGAGGCGAAGCCGACGTACCAGCCGAGCGCCGAGACGTCGCGGCCGGAGTGCTTGGCGTAGTGGCCGACCAGTTCGGCGGTGGTGGGGAAGCCTGGGGCGAGCGCGGCACCGGGCAGGATGCCGTCGTACTGGCGGGCCAGTTCGGTGTACATCACCAGCAGGCCGAGGTCGGTGAGCGGGTCGCCGAGGGTGGACATCTCCCAGTCGAGCACGGCCTTGATCCGGTCGTCCGGGCCGACCAGGACGTTGTCGAGGCGGTAGTCGCCGTGCACCAGGGTGGGGTCGGGGGAGGCGGGCAGCTGCTCGGCCAGCCGCTCGCGAAGCTCGTCCAGGCCGGGCAGCTCGCGGCTCCGGCTGGCGTCCAACTGCTTGCTCCAGCGGCGCAGTTGCCGCTCCAGGAAGCCCTCGGGGCGGCCGAAGTCGGCCAGGCCGGCCGCGGCCGGGTCGAGGGCGTGCAGCTGGACCAGGGTGTCGGTCAGGTGCAGTCCGAGCGCGTGCACCCGCGCCTCGCCGAGGGCGGCGAGCGCGGCGGCGTCCCGGTGCGGGGTGCCCTCGACGTGCTCCATCAGGTAGAACGGCGCTCCGGTGACCTCGGTGTCCTCGACCAGCAGCAGTGGCCGGGGCACCGGGAAGCCAGTGGGGTGCAGCCCGCTGAGCACCCGGTGCTCGCGGCCCATGTCGTGGGCGGTGGCGAGCACGTGGCCGAGCGGCGGGCGGCGCAGCACCCAGCGGCTCTCGCCGTCGCTCAGCAGGTAGGTGAGGTTCGACCGGCCGCCCTCGAAGAGCCGGGCCTCCAGCGGCCCGCGCACCAGGCCGGGCAGGTGGGCGTCCAGGTGCTCGCGCACCCGGTCGAGATCGAGGCCGGGCGGGGCGGCGGGGCGGTCGTCACTCATGGCGTCCTCGGGGTCGGTCCGACGTGCTGACTAAGCGCTTGCTTAGCTTCCTCGCGCCCTACCCCGTTGTCAACGTCCCCGAGCCGAGCCGAGCCGAGTCCGCCGGCTCCGGAAAACGCAGGGGCCCCGCCCGGCATACTGCCCGGCGGGGCCCCTCGGCAATGCGGCCTGGGTGATCAGTGGCCGCCCGCGTCCACGACGTCGACCTCGTCGACGTTGCGCTCGATCTCCTCGGCCGGCAGGGCCGAGTTGACCGCCCAGTAGTAGATGGCGGTGGCGAAGGCCGCGATGACGGCCATGTCCCACCAGAGCGGCAGGTTGCCGGTGCCGCCGAAGCCGCCCTGCCAGGAGATCAGGCCCATGCCGATCAGGTAGACCGGCAGCCAGCGGGCCGCCTTCCAGTCCAGCCGGGGAGCGTTCGGCAGGCCCTTGCGGATCGCGTACGCGGCGTAGCCGCCGAGCAGCAGGTAGCCGAGCAGGATGGCGAAGCCCAGGCGCATCAGGATGTCCCAGCCGGACCAGTAGATGATCAGGCTCGCGACCACGAAGGAGACCGGGGCCACCACGCCGCCGGCGGGCAGCCGGTAGGAGCGCTCACGCTCGGGCAGCCGGGCGCGCAGGGCGCCGAAGGCCAGCGGGGCACCCGCGTACATCAGCACCGAGGCGGAGGTGATGAAGGAGACCAGCTGCTGCCAGCTCGGGAAGGGCAGGAAGCAGACCACGCCGGTGATGAAGGACATCACCAGTCCGAACCACGGCACACCCCGGCGGTCGGTGCGCTCGAAGAGCCGCGGCGCGTAGCCGTTCTTGCTCAGGCCGTAGGAGATCCGGGAGGTGGCGGTGGTGTAGATCAGGCCGGTGCCGCCGGGGGAGACAAGGGCGTCGAAGTACAGCACGTATGCCAGCCAGCCGAGGCCGACCACGGTGGCCAGGCCCGCGAAGGGGCCGCTGATGCCGGCGAAGTCGAGCTTGCCCCAGCCGCCCGCGATGGCGGCGGCGGGCAGGGCGGCGATGAAGACCACCTGCAGCAGGGTGTAGATCAGGGTGCCGATGGTCACCGAGCCGAGCACCGCGCGCGGGATGTCGCGCTTGGGGTTGCGGCTCTCGCCGGAGAGCTGGATGGCCTGCTCGAAGCCGAGCAGCGCGAAGATGATGCCGCTGGTGCTGATCGCGGCCAGCACGCCCTTGGCGCCGAACGGCGCGAAGCCGTGCGAGGTGAAGTTCGAGCCGTGGAAGTTGGTCACGGCGAGGATGAAGATGGTGCCGAGCGGGACGGCGATCTTCAGCCAGGTGGCGACCGAGTTGGTGAGCGCCAGGATGCGGACGCCGAGGAAGTTCACCGCGACGAAGACACCCATCAGCAGCACGGCCACGGCGAACCCGCTGGGGGTGAGGGTGCCGTCGGCGTGCAGGAAGTGCTGGGCGAAGGACCAGTGACCGGCGTAGCCGATCATCGCCTCGACCTCGATCGGTGCGACCGTGGCCGCCTGGAGCCAGGAGAACCATCCGAAGGACATGCCCGCCAGGCCGCCGAAGGTGTAGTGCGGGTACCTGGCGGTACCGCCGGCGGCGGCGAACATCCCGCCGAGCTCGGCGTGGACGAAGGCGAGCAGGGCGATCGCGATCGCGCCGATGCCCCAGGAGATGATCGCGGCGGGGCCGGCGACCACGACGGCGTTCTTGGCGCCGAACAGCCAGCCGGAGCCGATGATCGAGCCGACCGAGGCCCAGAGCAGGCCGATCAGGCCGACCTCGCGGCGGAGCTTGCTGCCCCCTGATGGGGTGTTTGCGGGTGATATGTCCGACTGGATGGCGAGCTGGTCCGTGGATGCCATGTGGGGAGACCTCTCGAGGGACGGGCAGGGGTGGTGAGAGTTGCCCAAGGCTAGGCGGACCATTGCGCTCCAGAACAGATACCTATTCCGAATAGTTACATTCAAGCGGTAATTTTCACGAGCCGGTACGACCTGTCAGTGTTCCGTCATCTCTGCAGGTCAGAGTGCACTTGAGCGTCCCTTGAGGATTCTCTGAATGGAAAAGTACAGCTGGGTAGTGCATAAGAATGCTGCCAATCAGCCGGGATTCCCGGGTGGCCGGCGGAGAATTATGCGGGAGCCGGTCGATGGTTCACGGGCTGCAGAGACCGACCGACCGGTGAGATGACGTCCGCTCAGTCGGTCCTCGGCTTGCCGACCTTGTCACCGGTGGCGTTGGAGACGTACCAGGCGGAGTCGTACTGCTCCTGCTGCTGGCCGTTGGCGTCCCCGGGCCCGGTGTCGCCGGAGAAGTAGTAGAGCGGGCGGCCCTTGTAGAGCACCGCGAGGCTGCCGTCCGGCCGGGGCGTGGTGCCGATCAGGCCCTGGTCGGCCCCGGCCCCCGCGACCGGCGGGCCGGCGGTGGTCACGGCCGGCCAGGCCGTGGCACAGGCGTCGGTGCAGGCCGACTTCACCGAGGTGTCGGCGTCGAAGAGGTAGAGCGTGCGGCCGCTGCCGTCGACCAGGACGGGGCCCAGCCCGCCGACGGTGGCCACGGCGATGACCGTGCCCGGCTTGGGCGCGGCGACGGTGGCGGCGGGGGCCGGGGTGGCGCGCGCGGCCGGGCTCGGACTGGCGGTGGGGCTCGGTGCGGGCGGCAGTGGCGGCAGGGTCGCGTCGGCGCAGCCGGTGGTCAGCGCGGCGAGGGCGGCCAGGGCGGCCGCGAGGGCGGCGGGCACGCGGGAGGGGCGCATCGGACCTCCTGGGGAGTGCGGGATGCTTCCCACTACCGCAGGCCACCGGCGCCCCGGCCACCCGGCCGGGGGCGGCGTCAACGGATCGGGGGGCGGGGTTGGCCCGGGTGGGCGCCCGCCGTCAGCCCTCCGGCTCCCAGACCGTCCGGTCGCCGCCGCGCCAGGCGACCAGGTCCGGATCGTCCAGGTCGGGGTCGTCCACCCCGGCCCGCCGGATGAACTCGGCCACGTCGGCCGCCGTGAAGGCCTTGCCGACCGGCCGGCCGTAGATCTCCACCCGGCGGTACGGGTGCGCGCCGCGCGTGGGCGGTCGCACCACCACCGGGGGGTGGAAGATGTCGTTCATACCTCCAAGTGTCGCTCGGGCCGGGTGGCGCTGCGGCGCGGCGGGCACCGCAGCGCGTCTCCTCGGGCCTCGCCTCAGTCGTCGCCGAGCACGGCGCGGCCGCGGGCCCGGAGGGCGGCGACCACGGCGGGCGGGGCGGTGTCCGGGCTGCCGGCCCGGTACGGCGGCTCGGGGGCGTACTCCGTGCCGAGCTGGACGGCCTGGGCCACCTGGTCGCCCGCGATGCGGCCGATCAGGTGAAGGGCAAGATCCATCCCGGCGGAGACGCCCGCAGCGGTCGCGTACTTGCCGTCGAACACCACCCGCTCGGCGGCCGCCGTCACCCCGAGGGCCGGGAGCTGGTCGTGGGCCAGCCAGTGCGTGGTGGCCCGCCGCCCGGCGAGCAGGCCGGCCGCCGCGAGCAGCAGCGAACCGGTGCAGACCGAGGTCGTCCAGGTGGTGGTCGCGTCGACGGCGCGCAGCCAGTCGAGCAGCTTCGCGTTCGCCATCTGCCGGACCTGCCCGGGGCCGCCGGGCACCAGCAGCAGGTCGGCGTCGGTGACCTCCGCCAGCGATCGCTCGGCGGTGAGGGAGAGGAACCCGGTGTCGGTGCGGACGGGGCCGGGGCGTTCGGCGGCGAAGACCACCTCGGCGCCGGGCACGGCGGCCAGCATCTCGTACGGGCCGACGGCGTCGAGCGCGGTGAAGCGGTCGTAGAGCAGGATGACGGTGCGCATGATTCCCCTCAACGGGCTGGTTCGGGTGCGGAGTTGAAGCGGCGGCGGTACTCGGAGGGCGGGGTGCCGAGGGCCTGGGCGAAGGCACGGCGCATCGCCTCGGGGGTGCGGTAGCCGGCGGCGCGGGCGATCTGCTCGATGCCGTCGGCGGACTCCTCCAGGAGCCGGCGGGCGGTCTCCAGCCGGACGGCGTCCACGTACCGGCCCGGGGTGACGCCGACCTCGGCGGCGAAGGCACGGGCGAACTGCCGGGGTGAGAGCGCGGCCCGCCGGGCGAGCTCCGGTACGGCCAGGTCGGCCGCCGGGTGCTCGGCGATCCACTGCTGCAGCTCCCGCAGCGGCCGCCGCTCGGCGAGCTGGGCGGCGAGCTGGGTGCTGAACTGCGCCTGGCTGCCGGGCCGCCGCAGGTACATCACCAGGTGCCGGGCGATCAGCAGCGCCCGCTCCCGTCCGAGGTCCTCCTCCACCAGCGCGAGCGCTAGGTCGATGCCCGCCGTCACTCCCGCCGAGGTGGCCACCGCGCCGTCCCGGACGTAGATCGGCTCGGGGTCGACCCGCACGGCCGGGTACCGGCGGGCGAGGGCGGCGCAGTGCGCCCAGTGCGTGGTGGCCCGGCGGCCGTCGAGCAGCCCGGCCCCGGCGAGCAGGAAGGCGCCGGTGCAGACCGACACCACGCGTTCGGCTCCGGCGGCCAGCTCCTTGATGCGTGCCGTGAGCTCGGGATCCGGGTGGCGGCTGCCGGGGCCGCCGGGGACGAGCAGGGTGTGCGGCGGTCCGCTCCCGCGCAGGTCCTCGTCCGGCAGCATCCGCAGCCCGCTGCCCGAGCGGACGGCGGCGCCGCCGAGCGAGGCGGTCCGGGCGCGGTAGGCCCCGGCGTTCGCGAAGACCTCCCAGGGGCCGGACACGTCGAGGCTCTGGAGATCGTCGTAGAGCACGAAGAGCACGCTGCGGTCGTTCGTGGTGGTGCTGGTCACGGATCCAGCCTGGCAGCGCGGGCGAGGTGGCAGCAAGGACGCGCATCCCACCTTTTCTGCCATCGCTTTCCGCCGGCCCGGGTGACTGGCCCGGCCCGGGCGCGGGGAGCAGCATGGACGGTGAGGTGGGGGCAGAGCTGCCTTGCGGAGGAGGCCGAGATGGCCCGACCGATCTGGACCGGCACCGTGAGCTTCGGCCTGGTCACCGTCCCCGTGGGCGTCTACGCGGCCACCGAGGACCACTCGCCGCACTTCCGGCAGCTGGAGCGCGGTACCTCCGACCGGGTGCGCAACCTGCGCGTCAACGAACGCACGGGCAAGGAGGTCGGCTACGGCGACATCGTCAAGGGTTACGAGATCGCCGAGGGCGAGTACGTCGTCCTGGAGCCGGCCGAGCTGGACGAGCTCTCGCCGGGCCGGGCGAAGACGATCGAGATCACGGGCTTCGTGCGCCTGGCGGAGGTCGATCCGATCTTCTTCGACAAGACCTACTACCTGGGCCCGCGCGGCAAGGAGTACGCGCGGGTGTACGCCCTGCTGCAGCAGGCGCTGGCCGACACCGACCGGGCGGGGATCGCCACCTTCGCGATGCGCGGCAAGCCGTACCTGGCGGCCGTGCGGGCCGAGCAGGGCCTGCTGGTGCTGCAGACCATGCACTATGCGGACGAGGTCCGCGACCCCCGCCGGGAGGTGGACAACCTGCCCGCCGCCTCGGCCAAGCCGGCCGAGCTGAAGGAGCAGGAGCTGGCGGCGGCCCGGCAGTTGATCGAAGCGCTGAGCGTGGAGTGGGAGCCGGACGCCTACCACGACACGTACGCGGAGCAGGTCCGGGCGCTGGTCGAGGCCAAGCTGAGCGGCTCGGAGACGGTGACGGCGGCCCCGGCTCCGGAGTCCACCAACGTGGTGGACCTGATGGACGTGCTCCAGCGCAGCCTCAGCGCGGCCACCCCGCAGGCAGCCGAGGCCGCTGCGGAGGAGCCGGCGAAGCCGGTGGGGAAGAAGCCGGCGGGGAAGAAGCCGGCGAAGAAGGAGGCGGCGGTGCCGGAGCTCGGCGGGCTGACCAAGGCCGAGCTGTACAAGCTGGCCACCGAGCAGGACATCCCGGGCCGCTCCACCATGACCCGCGACCAGCTCCAGCAGGCGCTGGAGTCCGCCAAGCCCCGGCACCTGCGGGCGGTCTCCTGAGCGGCGGCGGCGAGCTCCGGCCGGAAGAGGACAGGGCCCGTCCGCTTCCTCGCCCGCCACCTCGGGCGGCAGGCTGCGGACGGCGGACGGCCGACTGGACCACCTCCGCTGGTGGCCACGGGGCCGCCGCCGAACCATGGCGCCATGACCCGCTTCAGCAGAACGTCCGCGCGCGCCGCCGCCCTTCTCACCGGCCTCGCGCTGCTCACCCCGGCCGCCGCCCGCGCCGACGTCGCCACCGTCTCCGTCACCACCGAACGCACCGCCTGGGACCAGAACGAACCGGGGCTGGCCCCCGCCGAGGTCAGCGCCGCGGACTTCGGCGTCCGCTTCTCCGTACCGCTCGACGGCCAGGTCTTCGCCCAGCCGCTGGTCATCGGCCCGACCGTGGTCGTCGCCACCGAGACCAACCACGTCTACGGGATCGATGCCAAGACCGGGAAGATCACCTGGCAGCGCTCGATGGGCGCGGCCTGGCCGTCCGCCGCGATCGGCTGCTCGGACCCGGGCCCCAACGTCGGCACCACCTCCACCCCGGTGTACGACCCGGACACCGGCACCGTGTACCTGACCAGCAAGGTCAACGACGGCCCCGACGACAAGCACCCGCACTACTACGTGCACGCCGTCGACGCCCAGAGCGGGGCCGAGCGCAGCGGCTGGCCGGTCACCGTCCAGGGCGACCCGGTCAACGCCCCCGGCAAGCCGTTCAACGCCTACCGCTCGCTCCAGCGCCCGGGGCTGCTGCTGCTCGACGGCCGTCTCTACCTCGGGTTCGGCTCGCTCTGCGGGGCCGGCGACTACATCGGCATGCTGGCCGGCCTCGACACCCACACCCGGAACCTCACCCTCTGGTCCACGGTGGCCGGGTCCGACACCCAGCGCGCCTCGATCTGGATGTCCGGCGCCGGACCGGTCTCGGACGGCCCCGGGCGGATCATCCTCACCACCGCCGACGGCCAGGGCGCCGGCGCCTCGCCCCCGAAGGGCCCCGGCAACAAGCCGCCCGGCGGCATGGGGGAGTCGGTGATCCGCTTCGCCGTCAACAGCGACGGCACCTTCAGCCCGCAGGACTTCTTCAGTCCCACGAACAACGCCACCCTCGACCGGAAGGACACCGATCTGGGCTCCGGCGGCCCGGTCGCCCTCCCCGAGAACCTCTTCGGGACCTCCGCCCACCCCCGGCTGCTGGTCCAGGTCGGCAAGGACGGCCGGATCTTCCTGCTCGACCGCGACAACCTGGGCGGCATGGGCCAGGGCCCGAACGGCACCGACAACGCCGTCGGCATGACCGGCCCGTACGGCGGCGTCTGGGGCCACCCCGCCGTCTGGGGCGGCGACGGCGGCTACGTCTACACCGTCGAGAACTACGGAAAGCTGCGCGCCCTCAAGTACTCCGTCAGCCCGGCCGGCCTCCCGCAGCTGACCAGTGCCGGCACCAGCGCCGAGGACTTCCTCAAGATGTCCGGCTCGCCCGTCGTCACCTCCGACGGCACCAGCAGCGGCTCCGCCCTGGTCTGGGCCATCTGGTCCGGCACCGGTCAGTACGGCGAGGGCGGCGAGCTCCGTGCCTACGACCCGGTGCCGGAGGCCGGCACGCTCAAGCTGCGCCGCTCCTTCCCGCTCGGCACGGTCAGCAAGTTCTCGGTGCCGGCCACCGACAAGGGCCGGATCTACGTCGGCATGAAGGACCACCGCCTGCTCGCCCTCGGCCGGCCCTCCGCCTTCGCCTGACGCTCAGGCGCCCGGGCGGGCGGCGGACGCCGGCGGCTACGCCGGGGTGGCTTCGATGTGGGCGGCGGTTTCGCGGGCCCGGGCGCCGGCGCGGGTGCGGGCGGCGGTGACCTGGCGGTACGGGAAGCGGCGGACGAACTCGGCTTCCAGCTGGCCGGTGCGCAGGGTGTGGCGGCGCAGGGCCTCCTCGGAGCCGTAGAGGAAGGTCTCGTGGCGCGTGCGGTGCAGCTGGGCGAGCTCGCGCAGCAGGACGTCGTTGTGCAGGGCGTCGGGCGGTATGCCGGTCGAGCGGTCGGCGGTCGCGGGCTGCGACATGGCGATGCCTCCTCCAGGAGCGCCCCCCTCCAGTACGGCTTGCCCGGCCCGGGTGGCGGGAAACCGCCCGAATAGGGAGAAACCGCCCGAACGGCGGGTTTTCCCAGCTGGGCCACCGGGCACCTCCGCCACATGGACCCCGTGCAGGCGCTGGAGCGGGCTGCGTTCCTGCTGGAGCGCGAGCAGGCATCGCCGTACCGTTCGCAGGCCTTCCGGCAGGCGGCCTCGGCCGTCCGCGCCCGGCTCGCCGAGCAGCCGGACGTGAGGGAGCTGGCCGCGCACGCCACCGCACTGCCGGGAGTCGGGTCGACCACGGCGCGGGTGATCGCCGAGGCGGTGGCCGGGCGGACGCCGGCCTACCTGGCCGAGCTGGAGGAGCGGGCGAAGGAGCCGCTGGCCACCGGCGGGGATGAGCTGGTGGCGGCGCTGCGCGGGGACTGCCACCTGCACTCGGACTGGTCGGACGGCGGCACGCCGATCGAGGTGATGGGCCGGGCCGCCCGGGAGCTCGGGCACGAGTGGGCGGTGCTCACCGACCACTCGCCGCGGCTGACCGTCGCGCACGGGCTCAGCCCCGAGCGGCTGCGGCGGCAGCTGGAGGTGGTCGAGGGGCTGCGCGAGGAGCTGGCGCCGCTGCGGCTGCTCACCGGCATCGAGTGCGACATCCTCGAGGACGGCAGCCTGGACCAGGAGGACGAGCTGCTCGAACGGCTCGATGTCGTGGTGGCGTCGGTGCACTCCAAGCTCAAGATGGAGCCGATGCTGATGACCCGGCGCCTGCTGGCCGCCGTCCGCAACCCGCACACCGACATCCTCGGCCACTGCACCGGGCGGCTGATCGGGGCGAAGCCCCGGCCCGAGTCCCGGTTCGACTCCGCCAAGGTGTTCGCCGCGTGTGCGGAGAGCGGGACGGCGGTGGAGATCAACTGCCGCCCCGAGCGCACCGATCCGCCGGACGGGCTGTTGGCGGAGGCCGAGGCGGCGGGGTGCCTGTTCGCGGTGGACACCGACGCGCACGCGCCCGGGCAGTTGAGCTGGCAGGTGTACGGCTGCGCGCGGGCGGCGAAGGCGGGGATCGCGGCCGAGCGGATCGTCACCACCTGGCCGGAGGCCGATCTGCTGGCCTGGACGGGGAGTTGAGAGCGTGCCGGCCGACCCGACCGCGACCGTCACCGAGATCGACGGGCGCAGGCTGAAGCTGACCCACCTGGACCGGGTGCTCTACCCCGCGACGGGCTGGACCAAGGCGGCCGCGCTGCGCTACTACGCCCTGGTGGCACCGCTGTTGCTGCCGCACCTGGCCGGCCGCCCGGCCTCGTTCCTGCGCTTCCCCGCCGGGGTGAGCGAGCAGCGGTTCTGGGCCAAGAACGTGCCGCAGGGCGCGCCCGAGTGGCTGACCACGCTGCAAGTGACCCACCGCGAGGGGGAGATGGAGCAGGTGGTGGTCGCCGATCTGGCGACTCTGATCTGGGCCGCCAACCTCGGGGCGCTGGAGCTGCACGTGCCGCAGTGGCGGCAGGACCCGGCGGAGCACGACCGGCTGGTGATCGACCTCGACCCGGGCCCGGGGGTGACGGCGGTGGAGTGCTGCGCGGTGGCCCTGCTGGCACGGGAGTTGCTGGTGGCGGACGGGCTGACCGCCTGGCCGAAGACCTCGGGGGCCAAGGGCCTGCACCTGCTGGTACCGCTGCGGCCGACCCCCGCGCGGCAGGTCAACGACTACGCCCGGGAGTTGGCCGCCCGGCTGCGGCGCAGCCACCCGCAGCTGGTGGTGGACCGGATGGAGAAGCGGCTGCGGGCCGGGCGGGTGTTCGTGGACTGGTCGCAGAACAACAGCGCCAAGACGACGGCCGCGCCCTACTCGCTGCGGGCCGGGGACGCGCCGGGCGTCTCGACCCCGCTGGAGTGGACGGAGCTGGCGGCCTGCCGCCGCCCGGAGGAGCTGGTGTTCACCCCGGAGGAGGTGGCCCAGCGCTCGGAGGACCCTTGGCACGGGGTGCTCGAGGAGGCCAACTGGGGTGAGCTGTAGCGGACTTACGGCAGGGGAGCGGGTGAGAAGCCGTTGTGCAGCAGGACGGCGGGCTGCCCGGTGCCGTCGGCCGGGACCTGCCAGAGGTCGGTGGTGGACTTGCCGGCGACCGGGAGGGCGTAGGTGACGGTGCGGTCGTCGAGCCAGGCGGCCTGGTCGTCCACACTGTGCTGCTCGGCGAGCAGGGTCTCCTTCATGGTGGCGAGGTCCAGGACGGCGAGGTGCCAGGGGGCGGTGGTGCTGGTGGAGACCCGCTTCTTGAACACCAGGCGGGTGCCGTCGGGGGAGAGCGAGGGGCACTCGACGTTCTCGCGCAGCACGGTGAGGGTACGGGCCGCGAGGTCGCCCCGGACGAGGTAGGTCTTGCCGGTGCTGATCGGCGACATGGTGGCGTAGAAGGTGTTGTCGTCCGAACTGAAGGTGACGCCCCAGAAGTTGCGGTCCACCGGGAGGTACTGCTTGCCGTCCTTGCGGACGTCGAAGTCCTCCAGCGTGTTGACCAGGGTGCCGGTGCGCACGTCCAGGATCGAGGTGCGGGTGGAGAAGGTGTTGGCGGCGTAGGAGTCGCCCGAGGTGAAGACCGTCCAGGAGGCCATCCGGCCGTCGGCCGAGATCCGGGCCCGGTTGGGGGCGCCCGCGCCGAGGTCGATCTCGCGCTGGACCTTGAGGGTGGCGTCCAGGATCTGCACCTGGTGGCGGGGGATGGCCGCGAAGACGGTGGAGAGGCAGACCACCGTGCCCGCCGCCGCGTAGACCCGCTCGCAGGAGGCCTGCCCGACGGTGCGCGGGCCGCCCGGGGTGCCTGCCGCCACGGTGGCCAGCAGGCCGTAGCCGGGGCCCGGTTCGGTGTCGCGGAACAGGATCCGGCCGTGTACGCCGGTGAGGTCCAGCTCGGTCGGTGCGGCGCCGTCACCCTGACGGTGCGTCACCTTCTCGCGCTGGGCGGCGTGCACGCCGTAGCCGATCCCGAGCGCGGTGAGCAGGGCTATCGCCACGGCGAGGACGGTCACGCGGGCGCGGGTGGTCATCGAGTACCTCCGTGGATACCCCCGGCACTCGCCAGGGGAGGAAACGGAACTGTTGCGGAGCAGGGCAATGGGCTGCGTTGCGCCGTAAGGCGCCCCGAAGTGCCATGGTCCGCAGAGTTGGTGTGTACGGCGGCCATTACTAGCTTGTGGGTGTGACCACGAGCCATGTGAAGCGGGCATTGAAGTACCGCTTCTATCCGAGCGATGCGCAGGCGACTGAGCTGTCGCGCACGTTCGGGTGCGTGCGGAAGGTCTACAACATGGCACTGCAGGCTCGAAGCGAGGCGTGGACGCTGCGCCAGGAACGGGTGAACTACAGCGCCACCTCCGCCATGCTGACGGCGTGGAAGAAGACCGAGGGGCTGGCCTACCTTTCCGAGGTCAGCTCGGTTCCGTTGCAACAGAGCCTGCGGCACCTGCAGGGGGCGTTCACCAACTTCTGGCAGAAGCGGGCGAAGTACCCGTCGTTCAAGAGCCGGAAGAAGTCCCGCCGGTCTGCCGAGTACACGCGCTCCGCGTTCCGATGGCGTGACGGCCGGCTGACGCTGGCGAAGATGGTCGATCCGCTGGACATCGTGTGGTCGCGCCCGCTCCCCGAGGGGGCGCAGCCGTCCACGGTCACGGTGTCGCAGGACGGCGCCGGGCGCTGGTTCGTCTCTCTGCTGTGCCTCGACCTGCCCGTGATGCCCGAGCCCGTGAATGCTGCAGTCGGCATCGACGCCGGAATCACCGCCCTGGTGGCGCTCTCCACGGGAGAGAAGATCACCAACCCCCGGCACGAGCGAGAGGGCCGGGAACGCCTTGTCAAGGCGCAGCGGGAGCTCGCGCGCAAGGCCGGAGGAGACGGTGCGAACCGGGCGAAGGCCCGGATCAAGGTCGGCCGGGCGCATGCTCGGATCGCCGACCGCAGGCGTGACTTCCTGCACAAGCTCACCACTCGACTCGTCCGTGAGAACCAAACGGTCGTGATCGAGGATCTGTCGGTCCGCAACATGATCAAGAACCGGAAAATGGCCCGCGTCATCGCGGACGCCTCCTGGTCCGAACTGCGGTCGATGCTGGAGTACAAGGCACAGTGGTACGGACGCGAGGTGATCGCCGTGGACCGGTGGTTCCCCTCGTCCAAGCTGTGCAGCACGTGTGGCATCTTGCAGGGCAGGATGCCGCTGAACGTCCGCGAGTGGACGTGCGGCTGCGGGACGACCCACGACCGGGACGTCAACGCGGCCAAGAACATCCTGGCCGCCGGACTGGCGGTTACAGCCTGTGGAGACGGTGTCAGACCTCAACGGAGCACTCCGGGCGGGCAGTCGTCGGTGAAGCAGGAAGTTGTCCCAGCAGCCCGCACGTGTGGGATGTCTCAGCCGTGAGGCTGAGGGGAATCCCCGTCCTCAGGGCGGGGAGGAGGTCAAGCGGTGGTGCCCTTCCGGATCAGCACGGCGGCGGCCGGGAGGCCGAGCAGCAGGGCCGCGGCGAAGAGTTCGAGGGTGGTGCGGGGGCCCGCCAGGCGGTAGACGATGCCGAACAGGAGGGAGGAGGCGAACATGCCGAGGGCCTGCAGGCTCTGCAGTACGGCGAAGCCGGAGGTGCGGGCGTTCGCCGGGAGGAGTCTGGCGGTGTGGGCCATCAGCGGGGCGTCGGTGGCGGCGTAGAAGGTGCCGTGCAGGAGCAGGGCCACGGTGAGGACGAGCGGCCCGGTGCCGGCGGTGGCGAGGAGGACCAGCAGCACCAGGAAGCAGAGGTGGCCGCCCAGGTAGAGCCGCCAGGGGCCGAAGCGGTCGGCCAGGGTGCCGAAGGGGAGCGAGAGCAGCAGGTACGGGGCGGCGGTGCCGAGGGCGAGGAGGGGGAACCAGCGGGCCGCGAGGTCGTCCTGGCGCTGCAGGGTGAGGTAGACGAAGGCGTCGCTGATGGTGGCGGTCTCGAGCAGCGTGACGCACAGGCAGGTGCGGCGGAAGGCGCGGTCGCGCAGCAGGTCGAGCCCGGTGCGCAGCACGGGCAAGGCGCGGTGGTGGGTGCCGCGTTCGTCGCGGACGAAGAGCAGCAGCACGATCACGCCGAGGGTGGCCATGCAGAAGCCGGCCACGAAGACGGCGTCGTAGGCCACCGCGACGGCCGAGAGCAGCCCGAAGGCGGCGAGCGGGCCGCAGAACGCACCGGCGGTGTCCATCATCCGGTGCACCCCGAAGGCCCGGCCCTGGGTCTCGGGGGTGGAGGAGAGCGAGATCAGCGCGTCCCGTGGGGCCGTGCGCAGGCCCTTGCCGCTGCGGTCGACGGCCAGGGCCGCGCTCAGGCCCGGCAGCGAGGCGCCGGCCAGCGGCAGGGCAAGTTTGCAGACGGCGGAGAGGCCGTACCCGGCGAGGGCGACGTACTTGCGGGCCTGGAAGCGGTCGGCCAGGTGGGCGCCGACGAGTCGCAGGAAGACCGAGGCGCCGTTGAACAGGCCGTCCAGGAAGCCGGTCTGAAGCATGGTCAGGCCGAGCACGGAGGTGTAGTAGAGCGGCAGGACGGAGGAGACCATCTCGGAGGAGATGTCGGTGAGCAGGCTGACCAGGCCCAGGGTGACCACGGTGGCGCTGACCCGGCGGGCGGCGCGGCCGGCCGGGCGGGAGTGGTCGGCGGTGCGGGCGGAGGAGAGGTACACGGCTCAGGCCAGGTTCTCGGCGGTCGGCCGGGTGCGCAGCCGGGCCGGGCTGAGCAGGGCGGCGGCCGCGCGCCGGCTGCGGGTGTGGCCGAGCAGGGCGCGGGAGCCCTCGCGGAGCAGGGTCGCGGTCCAGAACAGGGCGGTGGCGGGCAGCGAGTGGCGGCGGCGGAACAGGCGCACCTTGTTGAGGGTGAGCAGGGTCCAGAGCCGGGGCGAGACCTCGGAGTCGCCCTCCAGGTGGACGGCGCTCGCCTCAGGGGCCAGCCGGGTGAGGTAGCCGAGGTCGCGGGCGCGCAGGGCGTACTCGGTCTCCTCGGAGTAGAGGAAGAAGGACTCGTCCCAGGGCCCGCAGGCGCGCACGCACTCCCAGGAGACGAGCAGCGCCGCCCCGGTGGCCCAGTCGGCCGTGGTGGTGGTCGCGTAGGCGCTCCCGTCGGTGACCAGCTCGCCCAGCGCCGGCCAGCGGCCGGCCCGGCGGTTGCCGAGCAGGGCCTCGCCCCAGGCGCGCAGCACGGCCGGTTCGCGGCGCAGCGAGTGGGTCAGGGTGCCGCTCTCGCCGGTGAGCCGGGGGACGACCAGGCCGGTGCCGGGGGTGTCGAGTTCGCGCAGCATGGTGGCCACGCAGCCCTCGGCGAGCCGGATGTCCGGGTTGAGGATCAGGACGGCGGTGCAGGGGTCGATTCCGGCCAGGGCCGCATTGATCGCCGCGGCGTACCCGGCGTTGTATCCGGTCTGCACGATTCGGGCCGAAGGCACGGCACTGCGTACCACGTCGAGTGTCATATCCGCTGACGCATTGTCAGCCACAGTCAACTCCCAGGAAATTCCCAGGAGTCCGCGCTCCAGTGAATCAAGGAGCCCCGGCAGCACCTCGGCACTGTTCCAGGTGACCACTATCACCGCGACCGTTGCAGCCTTCATCGAATCCCCTCGCCGTGGCCCGCCCAGGCCCGTAGCCTCGCACAATGCTTGGTGGTGCGGGCCCAAGTATGCGTGGCGGGGCGGCCTGTGGTGGGCCGTTCGGCCAATCGGACCGGCGGGGGCGCACGAGGGCGCGCAAGCCGAAGCCGATCGTCCGCCTCTCCACCGGACACCCACATAGGTGGAGAGATTGTTTGCGGTTTGTCCGCCCCTGGACGCCTCGGGCCGCTACCTTGCTCTCTGGGGATCGCATGGTGCGACGTGAGCAAGTCCGGCGCCTGCTGGGGGAAGTCAGGTGCCGCTGCTCGCGATTGTCGCTGTCTTACGCATTTTTCGTCGGGCGCACCGGCTGGGGGGCACAGCATGGCCGTGGAATCGGCCGCACGTTCGGACAATTACCGTGATGTCACGACTCCGCGCGATCTGCGCCGGAGGTGGCAGCGCGACCATCTACTCACTCTCGTCTCGGTGGACCTGCTGGCGGCCGCGGCCGCCTCGCTCGTGGTCTACCTCGATCACGGGCGGCAAGAGGTCTACACCTTGTTACCGCTGCTGTGGCCCGCGGCGCTGGCCGCCGTACGGGCCTACGGACCACGGCAGTTGGCACCCGCCCTGCCGGACCACGGCCGGATAGGCCGGGCCGCCCTGGGCCTGGGCGGAGCCGCCGTCATCGGCTCCGAACTCGTCCTCGGCGGCCAGGACAGACTTGTGCACGACACGGTGCTCGGCCTGGTGGCCGCCGCGCTGCTGACCCTGCTGCTGCGGGGGCTGGTCCGAGGCCGGATGCAGGCCCACTGGGCCGCCGGGCGGCGGCTGCGCCGGGTGCTGGTGCTCGGCGACCCGGGCTCGGTCGACGGCTTCGCCGAAGCGCTCGCCAGCCGCGGCAGGCACGGCCTGCACCTGGTGGGGGCCTGCGTCACCGAGCCCGGCGAGACCGGACTGCCGGTCCTCGGGCGCACCAAGGACGTGCCGGCCGCCGTCCGTCGCACCGGCTGCGAGCTGGTCGTGGCGCTGCCCGGCGGCGGGCTGGACCACGCCGCGCTGCGGCGGCTGGGCTGGGCGCTGGACGCCGAGGGGGTGCAGCTGCTGGTCAGCCCGATGCTCGACCACGTGGCCGCCGAGCGGCTCAGCGTGCAGGCCGTCGGCGGGCTGCCGCTGGTGCACGTCAAGGCGCCGGTGCGCTCCGGTGCGGCCCGGCTGCCCAAGGAGATCGTGGACCGGGTGCTGGCCGCCTTCGGGCTGATGCTGCTCACCCCGCTGCTGCTGGTGCTGGCGGCGCTGGTGCGGGCCAGCAGCCCCGGCCCGGCGTTCTTCCAGCAGCGCCGGGTCGGGCTGGACGGCGAGCCGTTCACCATGCTCAAGTTCCGCACCATGCTGCACAACGCGGAGTCGCTGCGCAGCGAGCTGGCCGAGCTCAACCTGAACACCGACGGCCCGCTGTTCAAGATGCGGCAGGACCCGCGTACCACCGCCGTGGGCCGCTTCCTGCGGCGCTACTCGCTGGACGAACTGCCGCAGCTGTTCAACGTGTTGGCCGGGCACATGTCCCTGGTCGGCCCCCGGCCGCCGCTGCCGGAGGAGACCCTGGACTACGACGAGGAGACCAGACGCCGGCTGCTGGTCAAGCCGGGCCTGACCGGCCTGTGGCAGGTGAGCGGCCGCTCGGACCTGCCCTGGCACGAGGCCGTGCGGCTCGACCTGAGCTACGTGGACAACTGGTCGCACACCATGGACGCCCTGATCCTGCTGCGCACCACCGGTGCGGTGGCACGCGGCAAGGGGGCCTACTGATGACCACTACTGACAAGCTGTCGAAGGGAACTGACGCTGTGACGGAAACGCTGGGGCTCGCCGTGATCGGGGCCGGGTACTGGGGCCCGAACCTGATCCGCAACTTCCAGGCCTCCCCGGAGTTCCGGCTGCGCTGGGTCTGCGACCTGGACAAGTCCCGGGCCGAGCGGGTGCTCGGCGGGTACTCCACCGTCACCGCGACCGACGACTACGCCGCCGTCCTGGCCGACCCGGAGGTGGACGCCGTCGCGGTGGCCACCCCGGCCGGCACCCACCTGGCCGTCGCGATGGCGGCGCTGGAGGCGGGCAAGCACGTGCTGGTGGAGAAGCCGCTGGCGGCCACCGGCGAGGAGGGCCGGCGCCTGGTCGAGGAGGCCGAGCGGCGCGGCCTGGTGCTGATGTGCGACCACACCTACTGCTACACCCCGGCGGTCAGCCGGATCCGCGAGCTGGTGCGCTCCGGCGAGATCGGCGACGTGCAGTACGTGGACTCGGTACGGATCAACCTCGGCCTCGTCCAGCGGGACGTGGACGTGCTCTGGGACTTGGCGCCCCATGACCTGTCCATCCTGGACTTCGTGCTGCCCGAGGAGGACCGCCCGGTCGCGGTGGCCGCCCAGGGCGCCGACCCGATCGGGGTCGGCCGGGCCTGCGTCGCGTACCTGACGCTGCAGCTCGCCTCCGGCGCCATCGCGCACGTGCACGTCAACTGGCTCTCCCCGACCAAGGTGCGCACCACCATGGTCGGCGGCTCCAAGCGCACCCTGATCTGGGACGACCTCAACCCGCAGCAGCGCCTGGCGCTGTTCGACCGGGGTGTGGACCTGGCGATGCCGGACGAGCTGGACGCGGGCTCGAGGCGCGAGCTGATGGTCAACTACCGCTCCGGCGAGATGGTCGCCCCCGCGCTGGGCGAGAAGGAGGCGCTGCGCGGCGTGGTGGAGGAGTACGCCGCCGCGATCCGCGAGCGTCGGGCCCCGCTCACCGACGGGCGGGCGGGCCTGCGGGTGCTCGAGATCCTGGAGGCCGCCGGGCGCAGCCTGGCCCAGGGCGGCGCGCTGGTCCCGCTCGGTGACCCGTGCTGAAACAGCCTTCCAAGCGTGCCGTCCGCCCCGAGCTGGTCATCGTCGGGGCGGGCGGCTTCGGCCGTGAGACGGCCGAGGCCGCACATGCCGCCGGGTGGCGGCTGCGCGGGTTCCTGGACGACAACCCGGTGCTGCACGGCACCCGGGTGGACGGTGTGCCGGTGCTCGGCCCGGCCGAGCTGGTGCACGAACTGCCGCGCACCAAGGTGCTGCTGTGCACCGTCAACCCCCGGGTGTACACCAGCCGGCTCGACCTCGCCGAGCGGCTGGGGCTGCCCGAGCGCCGGTACGCCACCCTGGTGCACCCGAGCGCCTCGGTCGCCGCCCGGGCCGAGCTCGGCCCGGGCACGGTGCTGCTCGCCCACACGGCCGTCACCGCACGGGCGAGCATCGGCGCTCATGTCGCCGTGATGCCGCAGGTGGTCATCACCCACGACGTCGAGGTGGCCGAACTGGCCACCCTGGCCAGCGGAGTGAGACTGGGCGGCGGGGTACGCCTGGAACGCGGCTGCTACCTGGGGGCGGGCGCGCTGCTGCGCGAGTACCTGACCGTCGGCCAGTGGTCGCTGGTGGGCATGGGGTCCGTCGTCCTGCGCGACGTGCCGCCGCTGGAGGTCTGGGCCGGTACGCCGGCCCGGTACCTGCGGGCGGCGGCCGGGGCACCGCGGTCAGCAGTCGTGGTGCCCTAATTTCTGCACAGCTAGGGGAGAACAACAGTGAAAATCAGCAGTGCGGCGGCCCGCGGGCCGTCGAGAGCGTCTCTGCGAGACCGGATCCGGACGATCGGCCGCTTCCCCCGGGCGCTGCTCGCCGGTGTGATGCTGCTCGGCGTCACCACCCTCTCGGCCCTGCCCGCGCACGCCGCGGGCGACCCGTGTGCCACCCCCGTGGTGAACAAGGTCGCCTGTGAGAACAGCAAGCCGGGCAACCCGGTGGAGGACTGGTACTCCCCGAACGCCTGGGGCGCCATCCAGGGTTTCACCACCCACGAGAGCTACAAGCCGGGTGACACCATCGAGTTCAAGGTGAACTCGCCGACCCCGTACCAGATCGAGATCTACCGGCTCGGCTGGTACCAGGGCAACCGGGCCCGCAAGATGCCCAGTTCGCCCACCGCCACCTACCCGGCCAAGACCCAGCCGAACTGCCTCTCGGACGCCTCGGTCGGCCTGGTCGACTGCGGCAACTGGACCACCACCGTCACCTGGCAGGTGCCCTCCGACGCCGTCTCGGGCCTGTACCTGGCCAACATCCAGCAGGCCGACGGCAGCGGCCTGATGCCGTACCCGATCATCGTCCGGGACGAGTCGAGCCACTCCGACATCGTGGTGCAGACCTCGGACCAGACCTGGCAGGCGTACAACAACTGGGGCGGCCAGAACCTGTACAACGGCTCCGGGCCCGCGCCCGACGGCCGCGCGTACAAGGTGAGTTACAACCGCCCGCTGGACATCGGCGCCGACAACGGCATCTACGGCTCCGAGTACTCGATGATCGGCTGGCTGGAGCGGGGCGGTTACGACGTCAGCTACCTGAGCGGCATCGACGTCTCCACCAAGGGTGTACTGCTGCAGAACCACAAGATATTCATGTCCAACGGCCATGACGAGTACTGGAACCAGGCCCAGCGGGACAACGTGACCGCCGCCAAGAACGCCGGGGTCAACCTGGCCTTCTTCTCGGCCAACGAGATGTTCTGGCGCACCCGCTTCGAGAACTCCATCGACGCCACCGGCACCGCCTACCGCACGCTGGTCTGCTACAAGGAGACCAAGCTGCAGATCCCGGGCGTGGACGGCGTGCCCGACCCGAGCGGGCAGTGGACCGGCACCTGGATGGACCCGGTCGGCGCCGGGCGCGGCGGCGGCAAGCCGCAGAACGCGCTCACCGGGCAGCTGTTCCGGGTCAACGGCTACCGCAACGACACCATGACGGTGCCGGCCGCCTTCGGCAAGCTGCGGATGTGGCGGAACACCTCGATCGCCACCCTGCCCGCCGGGCAGGTCGCCACCTTCCCGACCGGCACGCTCGGCTACGAGTGGGACGTGGACGAGGACAACGGCTCCCGGCCGCCGGGCGCCATCGACCTCTCCTCCACCACGGTGGCCATCAACGACGGCAACCTGCTGCAGGACAACGGCAACACCTACGCCAACGGCGTGGCCACCCACAGCCCGACCATCTACCGGGACCCGAACTCGAACGCGCTGGTCTTCGGCTCGGGCACGGTGCAGTGGTCCTGGGGCCTGGACACCCTCCACGTGGGAAACACCACCACCGAGGACTCCCGGATGCAGCAGGCCACGGTGAACCTGCTGGCCGACATGGGCGCCCAGCCCGCCACCCTGCAGACCGGCCTGGTGAAGGCCAGCGCGACCGCCGAGCTGACCGGCCCGAACGTCTCGGTCAGCAGCCCCGCCTCCGGCAGCACCGTGCCGGTGCAGAAGCCCGTGACCGTCTCCGGCACCGCCGCCGACCTCGGCTTCTCCGCCGTGGGCGTGCCCGGCGTGGTCGCCCGGGTGGAGGTCTCGGTGGACGGCGGCACCACCTGGAAGGGCGCCACCGGCACCACCAACTGGAGCTACACCTGGACGCCGCTCACCCAGGGATCCGCGCAGATCATGGTCCGGGGCGTCAACGACTCGGTGCTGACCGGCAGTACGGTCACCGTGCCGATCACCGTCGGCCCGCAGCAGTGCCCCTGCACCATCTGGCCCAGCTCCGCGGTGCCCGCGCACGTGGACTCCGGCGACGCCGGGGCGATCGAGCTCGGTGTCAAGTTCCGTACCACGGCGAACGGTTCGGTCACCGGCGTGCGGTTCTACAAGTCGGCGCTGAACACCGGCACCCACACCGGCAGCCTGTGGGCCAGTGACGGCACCCTGCTGGGCACCGGAACGTTCACCGGCGAGACGGCCTCCGGCTGGCAGCAGCTCACCTTCGCGCAGCCCGTGCCGGTCAAGGCCAACACCACCTACATCGCCTCCTACTACGCCCCCAACGGCCACTACTCGTACGACGACGGCTACTTCACCGGGCAGGGCGCCGGGATCGACCCGATCAAGGCGCTGATGGCGGGGGCCGACGGGGACAACGCGCTCTACCGGTACAACACCGGCGGCGGGTTCCCCAGCAGCAGCTACCACAGCTCCAACTACTGGGTGGACGCGGTGCTCGACACCTCCGTGGACACCACCACCCCGCCCGCCGTCACCAGCGTCACCCCGGTGAACGGCAGCGTCGGGGTAGCGATCACGGCTTCGGCCACCGCCACCTTCAACCACACCATCGACAGCAAGACGCTCAACTTCACCCTGACCGGTGGCGGCTCCACCGTGCCGGCCACGGTCAGCTACGACACCGCGACGGCCACCGCCACCCTGCGGCCCAACGGGCAGCTGGCGCTCGGCACCTCGTACACCGCCACGGTCACCGCCAACGACCCGTGGGGCAACCAGATGGCGGCGCCGAAGAGCTGGAGCTTCACCACCAGCCCGACCCCGCCGACCATCACCTGCCCCTGCTCGCTGTGGAACTCCGCCACCGCGCCGGCCTCGCTCGACTCGGGTGACGCCACCGCGGTGGAGCTCGGCACCAGGTTCAGCTCCTCGGTGAACGGCTGGATCACCGGCCTGCGGTTCTACAAGTCGGTGGCCAACACCGGCACCCACACGGGCACGCTCTGGTCCAACACCGGCACCCAGCTCGCCACCGGCACCTTCACCGGCGAGACGGCCTCCGGCTGGCAGACGCTGACCTTCACCACCCCGGTCGCGGTCACCGCGGGCACCAGCTACGTGGTCTCGTACTTCGCGCCCAAGGGCCACTACTCCGGCAGCAACGGCTACTTCGCCGGCGGGTACTCCAACTACCCGTTGAAGGCCAATGCGGACGGGACCGGCGGCGCCAACGGGATCTACAAGTACGGCGCGACCGGCTTCCCGACCAGCACCTTCAACTCGACCAACTACTGGGTGGACCCGGTCTTCACCAACGTCCGGCCGCCGGGCGCGCCCGTGACGTCGTTACAGCTCCCGCTCCTCGACAGCCTGCTGACTCCGTTGGAGCGGCTGTTGGGGGGCCTCCTCGGACTGGACAACGGTCCGAGCATGGCAACGCCGGGCAGCGAACCGACCAGCTGACCGGCCCCGGGCCCGGGAGCCTCGCGCTCCCGGGCCCCGCACCTTCCGCAGACTTCGAGAGGAATACCCGAGTTGAGCACCGTCAGCGTGGTGATCCCGTGCTACAAGTACGGCCACTATCTCGCCGACTGCGTCAGCAGCGTGCTGGACGAGCAACCGGGCGTGGACGTCAAGGTGTTGATCATCGACGACTGCTCGCCCGACGACTCCGCAGCGGCGGCCCACCGGCTGGCCGCCAAGGACCCGCGGATCGAGGTGCGCGTCCACGAGGTCAACAAGGGCCACATCGCCACCTACAACGAGGGCCTGCTCGAATGGGCCGACGGCGACTACACCGTGCTGCTCTCGGCCGACGACCGGCTCACCCCCGGCGCGCTCACCCGGGCCGTCGGACTGCTCGACGCCCACCCCGAGGTCGGCTTCGTCTACGGGCACCCGATCCACTTCCAGCACGGCAGCCCGCTGCCGCCCGCCCGCACCCAGCTGCGCGGCACCACCGTCTTCCCCGGCCAGTGGTGGCTGGCCCGGCGCTTCAAGGAGGCGCACGGCTGCATCACCTCCCCCGAGGTGGTGGTGCGCACCTCGCTGCAGCGCGAGGTCGGCGGCTACGACCCCGAACTCCCGCACGCCGGCGACGTCGAGATGTGGATGCGGCTCGCCTCCCGGGCCGACGTCGGCTACGTCCAGGGCGTCGACCAGGCCTACTACCGCAAGCACGGCAACAACATGTCCGCCACCGAGTTCGGCGGCCAGATGGACGACCTGCGGCAGAACAAGGTCGCCTACGACGCCGTGCTCAGCGGCTGTGCCGAGCACCTGGAGGACCGGGCGAAGCTGGCGGACACCGTCAACCGCAAGCTGGCCCGGATCGCGCTGCGCCGCGCCGTGCGCGCTTACGACCGCGGCCGCACCGACGTGGTGCCCGAGGCCGAGCTGATCGCCTTCGCCGCCGAGTGCTGGCCCGGCTACCGGGCGCTGCCCGAGTACAAGGGCCTCCTGCTACGCCGCCGGATCGGCGCCCGCCTGATGCCCTACCTCCAGCCGCTGGTGCTCACCGCGGTGGTCGCCGTGGTCCGCGAACGGCTCTGGTGGCGGTCCTGGCGGCTGCGCGGTATCTGACGGTTCTTCTGCTGAGGAGTTGGGCGCGTGTTCAACAATCTGATCAACCGTCATGACGCCGCCCGGGTCGGGCGCAAGCTGCGGCGCGGGCAGGTCGACAAGCTGGTCTCCAAGGTCCGGGTGCGCGGCACCGAGCGGGTGGTGGAGCACTGGTCGGCCGTCGACCCCTCGCTGCAGGAGTGGTGGGCCGTGCCGCAGGTGATCGAGCGCTGGAACACCTTCGCCAGCGGGGACGCCGAGGTGGGCTTCCCGCAGCACGTGGCCGAGAAGTGGCTGGCCGGGCGGACCAGCCTGCGGGCGCTCTCGCTCGGCTGCGGCACCGGCGGGAACGAGGTGATCTGGGCCCGCACCGGCGCCTTCGAGCGGATCACCGGCATCGACATCTCGCCGGACCGGATCGAGTACGCCACCGGGCAGGCCCGTGAGCTGGGCCTGGACGGGGTGCTCGAGTTCCGTACCGCCGACGTCGCCGAGCTGCTCGAGGCCGGCGAGACGTACGACGTGGTGCTCGGGCTGCAGTCGTTGCACCACTTCGACCGCCTCGACGAGACGATGGGCAGGATCGCCGGTCTGCTGAACCCCGGCGGGCTGCTCGTGGTGGACGAGTTCGTCGGCCCCACCAAGTTCCAGTGGACGGCCGGGCAGCTGCGGGCCGTCAATGCGCTGCTCGCCGAACTCCCCGAGGAGCGGCGGCGGTTGGTGGACGGGAGGATCAAGCGCCGGGCCGTCCGGCCGAGCCTGCTGTCGATGCGCCTGGACGACCCCTCGGAGGCCGTGGACGCCGCCCGGCTGCTGCCCGCGGTGCGCGAGCGCTACCGCGTCCTGGAGGAGCGGCCGTACGGCGGCACCGTGCTGCACGTGGCCTTCTCCGGCATCGCGCAGCACTTCCGGGACGGCTCGGCGGAGACGGACGAGCTGGTGCGCAAGTGCTTCGCGGCGGAGGACGCGGTGCTCGGCTCGCTCGGGCACGACTTCGTGTTCATGGTCTGCGAGCCGAAGTAGCGCTCACCAGGCGGACCAGTAGCTCTCGGGGTTGACCAGGTAGCGGACGGTCGGGACGGGCAGGTGGGCCACGGTGTGGCGGCGGCTGTACCGGAAGACCAGCTCCCAGTCCTCCCGGGGCACCACCTCGGGGGTGCGGCGCAGCCGGCTGAAGTACAGGCCGCCGGTGCGCCGCGCCACCACCGCGTTGGTGTCGAGGAAGCCCTCCTCGGCGGCGTGCCTGCGGTCGAACGGGACGGACAGCACGTCGAGCTCGGTGCCGTCCGGGTGGGCCCGGCGCAGCGCGGTGTAGACTGCGTCCGGGCCGCCCGGTGCCTCCAGGGCGGCCAGGGCCTGCGCCAGGTGGTCGGGCTCCCACTCGTTGTCGTCGTCCAGGAAGGCGACGTAGCGTGAGCGGGTGAGCCGGATGCCGACGTTGCGCACCACACCGGCCACCGCGCTGTTGCGGCTGAGGCTGACGGCCACCAGCCGCTTGTCCTCGGGCAGTTCGGGCAGCCCGGCGCCGTCGTCCACCACGATCACCAGCTGGTCCCCGACCGTCTGGGCCAGCGCCGAGGCGACGGCCCGGCGCAGGCCCTCGGGGCGGCGGTAGGTCGGGATGACGGTGGCGACCAGTGTCTCGGGCAGTTCGCCGAGCTGCCCGGCCAGGCGCCGCACCTCTTCGTCCTCCTGGCGGCGCAGCGCGATCGCCGTGCGGCCGAGCACCACCTTGTTGCGGGCCTCCATCAGCCGCAGGAAGCCGAAGGTCTCCCGCAGCAGGCGCTTGCCGTGGTGCAGCACGTTCAACGGTCTCCGTCCCCGGCCATCGCCGGTTCGTGGGCGGGCAGTTCCTCGGCCGGCGCGGGGGTGCGCAGCAGACTGCGCATCGGCAGGACGAGCGGGACGTACGCGGCCAGTGCCACCGCGGCGGCCACGAACATGCCCCAGCGGGTCTGGCCCGTCCAGCGGAACACGGCGTAGGACAGGGCGGCCATCATCAGGGCGCCGACGAAGGGCCGCAGGCAGGCGCGGCCGACCACCACCGGGTTGATTCCGGTGCGGCGCAGCCCCCAGAGGAAGGCCGGGCCGGCCACGGCGGCGGCCACCGCGATGTGCCCGGCGCCGACACCCGCGATGCCCCAGCGGTGCGCGCCGAGCAGCAGCACGGGCACCAGGGCGGCCAGCCACAGGCCCTGCACCCCGATCAGCGAGCTTCGGCGCCCGGCCGCCGCCAGGCAGTCGTAGGCCAGCTCGTAGGCGATCCGCAGCAGGCCGAGCAGGGCCAGGTAGCGCAGCACCCCGGCAGCAGGGGCCCAGCGGGGCCCGTAGATGAGGTCCAGCGCCGGTGCGGCGAGGGTGGCGAGCAGCACGCAGGGCGGTACGGCCGCCGCCATCAGCAGGCCCAGGCCCCGGCCGAAGGCGTCCGAGAGCGCCTCGGGGGAGCCGGCCACCCGGGAGAAGCCCGCGAAGGAGATCCGGCGGGCCGCCTCGGAGATCGAACGGACCGGCCAGCTGGAGACGTTGAAGGCCAGCTGGTAGAAGCCGAGCGCGACCGGGCCGAGCAGCGCGCCGGTCACCACCGAGTCCACGTTGAGCATCGCGAGCACCAGCAGGCTGGCCCCGGCCAGCGGCAGGCCGAACGTGACCAGGGCCTTCGCCTCGGCCGTGGACCAGCCCGGGCGCAGCGCCCCCGGCACCACCACGGCGCAGCCGGCCAGCGCGCACAGGTTGCCCGCCAGGGCGCCCCAGGCGAAGCTCATCGCACCCGCGCCGTGGTAGGCGAGCGCGAGCGTGGTGGCGGTGGTGACCAGGAAGTTGAGCAGGTCCAGTGCCATCCGGGCGCCCTGGCGGAACTCGCGGGCGATGATCTGGTTGGGCACGCAGGCGAGCCCGTCGATCACCACCGAGAGGCAGAGCACCCGCAGCATCCCGGTCGCGTCCGGCGAGCCGAGCAGGCGGGCGGTGGTCGGGGCGGCCACGTACAGCGCAGCGTAGAGGGCGGAGCTGGAGAGGACCGAGAGGGTCATGACGGTGGGCGCGAACTCGCGCACGTCCCGGTCCCAGCGGACGATCGCCAGGCTGACGCCCATCTCGTTGGCCGAGAGCAGCACCCCGAGGGCCACCATGCCGGTGGCGTACAGGCCCCACTCGCGCGGGCCGAGCAGCGTACGGGCGAGCACCACGCCCGCCGCGAAGTTGCCGATCCGGATCACCACGGTGTTGAGCAGGCTCAGCCGGGCACCGGAGCGGACCTTGGCGCCGAGGCTCACCGGGCCGCTCCCCCGGGTGAGTTGCGGACGAACCCGTGCAGGCTGCCCCCGGCGCCCAGCAGCAGGAAGTAGATACCGGCGAACATCGGGAACCCCAGGGAGTCGAAGGTGGCGCTGGTGATCAGCGCGACGGTGGCCGCCGCGACGAAGCACTGGGCCAGCTCGCGGGTCGGCTGGTCCTGGCTGAGCCGCCGGGCGGCGCCGCCGTTGTGGATGCCGGCGACGAAGACCAGCAGCAGCGCGAGGATGCCGTACACGCCGAGCTCGGCGGCGACGTTCAGGTACATGTTGTCGGTGAAGAAGTAGAGCTCGGGCAGGAAGGTGCCCATGCCGTGGCCGAACCACGGCGAACTCTGCATGTACTCCCAGATCTTGGCGTAGTCGCCGGCGCGGGCCTGGGTCGAGCTGTCGGAGTTGGCGAAGAAGGAGCTGAACAGGCCGGTGAGCGTGGACAGCAGCCCCGGCACGGCCGCACCCAGGCCGACCACGCCGAAGCCGACCGCCCCGAGCACGTAGCCGCGGCGCCTGGGCTGCCAGGCCGGCAGCATGCTGCCGAGCGCGACCACCACGCCGATGATGCCGGTGCGGGAGACCGAGATCGGCAGCGCGCCCCCGATCAGCAGCACCGGAAGCCAGCGGCGCAACTTGGTCGTGGTGGCCACCCGGGCCGGGTCGAAGGCCTGCTGGACGGCGAAGGGGAGCAGCATGGCCAGCATGCCGCTGAACTCCAGCGGGTGTGCGGTGGTGCCGCGGGGGCGGGTGAACGCCCCTCGGGTCATCGCGTCGATGCCCGCGCTGGCGGACTGCAGGCCCGGGATGTGCAGCGAGTTGGCCATGTTGGAGTGGGTGAGGAAGTCGTACCAGCCGAACAGGGCGACGATGCAGGCCATCACCACGGTACGGCGCAGCAGGGTCTCCAGCCGCTCGCGGCTCTGGATGCCGGCGGAGGTGAGCACCACCAGGCTGGTCCAGGCGAGTAAACCGATCAGCGCCCGGTCGGCGCCCTGCATCTCCTTGGTGACGGCCGGGCGCCCGGCGCAGGCGATGTACCCGAGCAGCACCGCCGAGGCGAAGACCACCATGGCGATCCGGGGTGCCCGGGTGCCCGGGGCCGGGCTGAGCCGCTCGGCCAGCCAGGCCGCCAGGTACCACATCAGGCCCATCAGGGCGGCCACGTTGGCGGGGGTGCCGACACCGCCCATGCCGGGCAGGGTCAGGTTGGAGGGGATGAACATCGCGAGGGCGACGTAACCGGTGAGCACCGTCACCGCGTCGAACTTCGGCTTGGCCGTCCGCTGTCGCTCCGGGGCCCGCTCCCGGGTCAGCAGGGCCGTCGCGCGCTCCGGCATGCGCGGCTACCTCCCGGCGGAGACGGACGGCTGGGCGAGCGGCTCCTCCTCGGGCGCGGCCTTGCCCCGGCGCCGGCCCGCGCGGGCCCGGCGACGGCCGAAGATGTTCTCGGTGACGAAGGCGGCCAGGAAGGCCACGGCCAGGCCGGCGATACCGATCATCGCCACGTACTGCAGCTTGCTCTTGGTCTGTGCCAGCGGCGGCTGCGGCGGGATGATCACCGTGGCGCCGATCTGCGAGCCGGCCGGGGCCTGCTGCTCGGCCTGCATCTGCTTCAACTGGTCGGCGGTGAACTTGTTCAGCAGGTCGATGGACTTCTTCACCTCGGCCGGGTTGTTGCCCGTGACGGTGAGGGTGAGGAAGGGGCCCATCGCGTTGTCGGCCAGCTTCACCGAGTAGGTGCCGGTCAGGCCCTGCTTCTTGAGCGCCTCGGCGGACTGGTCGGAGGTGAGGCGGCGGCCGAGGAAGTCGGCTGCCACGGTCAGCGCCTGACTGAAGCTCAGGAACGGATTGCCGTTGTTCGGCGCCTGGGCGGACACGCTCGGCGCGTTGAGCAGTGAGATCGAGCACTCCGACTGATAGGTCGTCGGCAGAACGGCGTTGGCCACCGCCGAGAGGCCGATCGTGATCAACACGATCGGAAGCGTGACGTACCAGCGCTTGCGGATCACCCGCAGGAGCTCCCGCATGTCCAACGTACTCTCCCCCTGGGGCCGCACCCGACCCCACGCCACCAACTGCCCCGGCCAGGACCCGAACACCGAGCCGAGCGACCCCCAGCAAGAGAGTAGTGCCCGCCGTGCAGTGGTGGAGAACAATCACCGAACTGCCGGACTCCCGGGCCGGTCCCGGCCCTGGACCGGACCAACTCGGCCGAACCGCCGTCGCGATGACCGCCGGGGTGAGAGCATGGCCGCCGGGTGGGGGTGGACGTTGTCGTTTCGCTATGTCGTGCGGGCGCTGCTGCGCCGGTGGTTGGTCCTGCTGGTCGCCGCCGTGCTGGCGCTGGCCGGGGCGCTCGTGGTGGTGAAGCCCGGGGTGGTCTACCGGTCGACGGCCGTGGTGCGGGTGAAACCGCCCGAGACGCCGCAGGATCCGACCGGGTTGACCGACTTCCGGCCCTCGCTGGCGATCATCGGCGCGGCCGTGGTGACCATGCTCAAGAGTGACTCGGGCGCGGCCGAGCTGCGGCGGGCCGGGGTGCGCGGCGAGTACGACCTGGCGCCACGCAACACCGGCACCACCAAGACGGAGGCGTACGTGGTGCCGACCGTCGAGGTGAGCGTGCGGGGCACCGACCCGAAGGAGACCGACCGGGAGGTCGGCGTGGTGATCAAGCACTTCGAGGACCACCTGCGGGAGTTGCAGTCCGCGCTGAGCGTGCCGCAACAGCGGTACATCACCAGTGACGAGCTGGTGCCGGCCACCGCGCTGCCGGTGCAGGGGGTCAAGAGCCGGGGGCTGTTCGGGGTCGCGGCCCTGGCCACGGTGGTCGGGGTGGCGGTGGCGCTGTGGGTCGACGAGGCCGCGCGGCGGCGCCGGGCCGTCCGTGCTCTCCGTACGGACGTGGAGTTGGCGGGAGTGGGGGCATGACGGAGACGGGTGTGACGGCGGAGCCGCTGCGGGTCCGGCTGGGCGGGACGCCGGCCGACTGCTGGGACTTGTCCGGTGTGACGGAGCGGGTCCGCCGGCAGCTGGCCGGCCCGGCCGGGCGGCCGCTGGTGGTGGCCTCCAGCAATGTGGACCACCTGCACCACTTCGGTCGGGGCGGGGCCCACGCCGGGGTGATCGAGGCGGCCGAAGCCGAGGCCGACTGGCTGGTGCTGCTGGACGGGATGCCGCTGGTCGTCCGGGCCAACGGGCTCACGGGGCGCCGGTGGGAGCGGCTGACCGGGGCGGACCTGCTGCCCGACCTGCTGACGGTGGCGGCGCAGACCGGGGCCCGGGTGGGGTTCCTGGGCGGGTTGGAGTCCACGCACCTGCTGCTGGCCGCGGAGATCGATCGGCGGTGGCCCTCGCTGGACGTGGCGGGGTACTGGGCGCCGGAGCGTTCGGAGTTGAGCTCGCCGGCGCTGGCCGAGAAGGTGCGGGCTGCTTCGGTGGACCTGCTGGTGGTGGGGCTGGGGAAGCCACGGCAGGAGGCCTGGCTGGCCGAGTACGGGGTGCGGAGCGGGATGCGGGTCGGGCTGGCGGTGGGGGCCGCGGCGGACTTCCTGGCCGGCATCGTGGACCGGGCGCCGGACTTCTGGCGGGACAACGGGCTGGAGTGGGCGTACCGGCTGATCCAGGAGCCTCGGCGGCTGGCCCGGCGGTACCTGTTGCAGGGGCCGCGGGCGGTGTGGCGGCTGCTGCGGCACTCATCGGTCTGAGGGGAGTTGCACCCCCCAGGGGCGCGGGGAACTGCGCGAAGCGGGAGGCCGCGCGCCGGTGCCTTCCGATCTCGCGCGGTTCCTCGCGCCCCCAGAGGCAGATGGTGCAGCTCACTCGAGGGTGTAGACGTGGGGCTGGTACGCGGTGAAGTGGTCGGTGAACTTGCCGTTGGTGGCTTGGAGTCGGCGGCCGTCGTCGGTGCGTACCGGGCCCGTCCAGTTGCCCGGGAGGGTGAAGGCGGCGGTGGTGGGGGCGCCTTCGGGGTGGGTGGGGGAGTCGGTGGCGACGGCCAGGACGGCGGTGTGGCCGGCTGCGTTGCGGAGGGTGGCGGTGACGGGGACGGCGTCGGTGGTGGTGGCGACGTTGACCGGCGGGGCGTTCCAGTAGGGGGCGTAGCGCTGGGCGTCCTCGTCGACGGCCTTGATGGTGGCGGTCGAGGCGGGGTTGCCCAGGCAGGCGTCCACGGACAGGCCGGCCGCGAAGGAGTGGCAGAACCAGTTGAGGCCGGTGGCGCCGTTGACCAGGGAGGCCCAGGCGGCGGCGCGCACCTGTGCGGGGGTGGCGGCCTTGGTGCCGGTGGCGGTGACGGAGTTGCCGAGCATCTGGACGGGGGTCTCCAGGAAGACCCAGACCGGCTTGCCCGGTGAGATCAGGCGGGTCCGGGCCGCCGTGCGGGCGTAGACCCGGACGCCCTTGGTCGGGGCGGGGGAGTACGGGTCGGTGACACCGTAGAAGTCGACCGAGACGATGTCGGCGGTGGCGGTGTAGCGGGAGAAGTCGGACGGGCAGCCGTAGCCCCGGTACCCGCCGGCCACGCCGCTGCCGAAGTTCTCCAGGATCGGCCGGGTCGGGTCCTGCTTGCGCAGGCTGTCCGCGAAGCCGGCCAGCCGCTCGGCCGGCAGGCAACCGGCCCCCTGGGCGGTGCCGTTGGCCGCGTTGAGGTCGGGTTCGTCGGCCGGCTCGTACCCGGCCAGGGTCGGGCCGCCGAGCTGCGCCGCCTGGGCGGCGAGCGGCAGGTCGGCCGTGGTGCAGGGCCAACCGCCGCCCGGGGTGGGGTCGCAGGCCTGTCCGCCGGCCACCACGGAGAGCCCGGCGGCGGCCGCCGCCTTGATCTGGCCGTGGTCGTGGGCGGGCCAGTCCCACAGGCCGACCAGGGTGTTGATGCCGAGCTGCCGGAACAGGTGGCCTTCGTCGGTGCCCTGGTAGACGGTGGTCGGGTCCTGCAGCCAGACCCCGATCGGGAGCCGGGCCGGGTCGCTCCAGGCCTTCGTGGCCGGCCACTTGTTCCAGTACGCCGAGGTGACGGCGTCCGGCACGTGGGTGGTGGCGTGGTCGGCGGTGAAGACGACGTCCACGAAATAGTCGGTGTTGTCGTGCTGCTGGGTCGGGAAGGTCAGCGAGGCGCCGGAGGCGAAGCTGCCGCCGAGGGCGGAGAGGGGGCCGGAGGCGTAGACCACCGGGCCGCCGTCGAAGGCGTTCGGCGCGGCCGCGTAGTGCCCGGCGGGCGCGAGGTAGGAGGCGACGTACGGGACGTCGGCCCGGATCGGCACCGGTCGGTCGAAGTCGGCCTGCTGCCAGCCGGTGGTGCTCTCGTCCCGGAAGGTTGCTCGGGCCAGCTGCTTGCCGTCGGTGTCGTAGAGCGCGCCGAGGTGGGCGCCGGTGTTGCCCGCGCCCTTGTAGAACCGCACGCCCGTGACCACCCCGGGCAGGCTGGAGGTGAACCGCACCCCCAGCGTGGTGGCGGCCGGGTCGGCGAATGCCGCGGTGGCCGGCACGGTGGCGCCGTAGATGGTGGCCGGGGCGCCGCCCGACACGGCGGTCGGCGTGGGCGGCGGCGGGTGCGGGCCGGGAGCGGCGGTGGTGCAGGCGGCCGCGCCGGCCAGGCTCAGCAGAGCCGTGGCCAGCGCGACCGGGGTACGAGCGCGCAAGACGATCCCCTCCGGGACGGGCCCCGTGACGGGACGGGCGCTATGGCGGGACGGGCCCTACGAGCCCTCGATCAGGGTGAGCAGGTCGGTGGCGCGGGCCTGCCAGGAGTCTCCCGCCACGGCGGCCCGGCGGCGCTGCGGCGCGCCGAGGTCCCGCTCCTCGAGCGCGGCGCCGACGGCGGCGAGGAACTCCTCGGTCGAGCCCGCGACGGCGACCTGCCCGGCATAGCGGCGCACCTCGGGGAAGTCGGTGCTCACCACCGGCAGGCCGAGGGCCAGGTACTCCTTGAGCTTGATCGGGTTGCAGTGGCGCACCCAGTCGTTGTCCAGCCAGGGCATCAGCGCGACGTCGAAGCCGCGCCCGTAGGCGGGGATCTCGGTGTACGGGCGGAAGCCCAGGTGGTGCACGTTCGGCAGCGCGGTGAGCGCGCCCAGGTCGTGCGTGGTGTCGCCGACCAGCACCAGCTGGGCGTCGGGGTACTCCTTGGCGACCCGGGCCAGCAGGTCGAAGTCCACCACGAAGTCGTCCAGAGCCCCGAAGAAGCCGATCCGCGGGTGGGCGATCGCGGCCAGCGCGGCGGGCTCCGGCTCGGGGGCGGCGGGCTCGGCGAAGTGTTCGAGGTCCACCCCGTGGTCGAGGAACACCGCACGCTCGCCGGTGAGTTCGCGCTCGGCGGCCATCAACTCGCTGCTCACGTACAGCACGTGCTCGGCCTCGCGCATCAGCCGCCGCTCCAGCGCCTCGACGGCGGCGGTGTCGGCCTCGGGGAAGGCGGAGTGCCGGTCCGAGCGGTTGTAGACCAGGGTCTGCACCCGCAGGTGGCCGACCACGTCGGCGGCGGTCGGGATGGTCGCCACGCAGACGTCCGTGCTCATGCCCAGGCTGCGGGCCGCCCAGCGGACCTGGAAGGCGATCAGCCGGGCGTTCAGCGCCCGGGCCAGGGCGCTGCCGTAGAACGGCAGCAGCACCGGGGTCATCACCGCGAAGCCCGGCAGCCCCTCCACCGGGCGCTGCACCTTGCGCAGCATGCTCTTGGCCTTGCGGACGATCCGCCGCAGCGGCTGGCTGCTCCGGCCGGGCAGCGGCATCCGCATGGCGATGCTGTTGACGAACAGCACCGGCCGGTGCTGCGCCAGGTTGAGCATCAGCTGCACATCGGAGTGCGCCCGGTTGTGGTACCACCAGTCCTGCGCCGCGAAGCAGACGTAACCCTTACGCTGCCCGGCGTTCGTGCCCCCCACGATCCGGTCTCCCTCCGGTTCGGTCCCCGCACCCGAACCCTAGCGGCCCGAGCGGGCGGTCCGTGGCGGTTCGGTCCATCAGGTGTGGACCGGCGGTGAAGATCAGTGGTGCCAGGGGAGTTGGACGGGGGCCTCGGGCGGGCCGAGGCGGTCGAGGCGGTCGAGCAGCGGGCCGAGCTGCCAGGGCAGGACGTTGTCCGTGGTGGTGGCCAGCTCGGCCGGTGGCCACCAGCGGTGGCCCAGGTGTTCGCGCTGCTCGTAGTCGGTCTGCCCGCTGAGGTCGATCTGGTGGGAGACCACCCGGAGCTGGAAGAAATGGTCGGTGAAATGGCCGGAGGCCCACTCGAGATCGGCCTGGCCCGAGGTGAACGCGACCGGACTGCCGAGGAGTTCGGGGCTGACGTGCAGGCCGATCTCCTCGCCCAGCTCCCGGGCGGCGGCCTGCGCCAGCGATTCGCCCGGCTCGACCCCGCCGCCGGGCGTCATCCAGAAGTGGCCCTGCGCCGGGTTGTCCGGGTGGTTGAGGGTCTTGAGCAGCAGCAGGTGGCCGGCCGCGTCGCGCAGCAGGACGCGGGCGGAGACGCGTCCGTCCTGGGGAGTTGTCGTCATCCGATCAGGATATCGAGGAGGAAACTGACGCAGCGTCATTCGAGCGCTTAGGGTGTCGGGGGCACGGGGGTGGGCTGCGACTGGGTGGGGCTGGGGCGGATGGAGCACGAGGGATCGGCGCGCCAGGGGGTGCGTGAGGCAGGGAGGGTGCTGCCCCTCTCGGTGGGTGCCGTGCTGATGGGGCTGGTGCTGGTGGTGGTGAGCGTCTGGATGGCGCGCCTCGACCAGTCCGGCGTCCCGGGCGGGGCGGTGCCGCTGCCGCCGTCAGGCGCGCAGTCGGACTACGTGCTGAGCGTGCGGCAGGACCAACAGTCCCTGGACCGCGGGGTGTTGGTGCACACCGCGATCGGCGGTCTGGACGTGGGGGACGAAGCGGAGTTCAGCGTCAAGGTGTTCGACCTGGGCAAGGGCACGGACGCCCCCGCGGGCGTCGCGCCCGCGCTGCCGCCAGGGGTGGTGGCGGCGCCGGACAACGTGCCGACCGGGGGTGACCTCGGGGTGACGCTGATCTGCGAGCACATCGCCTGCACCCCGTACGACGCCGAGCGCAAGCCCGTCGTCGGCAAGGGCGCCTCGGCGACCTGGACCTTCGGCCTGACCGCCCACGAGCCGGGCACGGCACGGCTGCACATCGTGGCCGAGGTCTACCGGGGCGACACCGACCAGGTGCTGGTCGGGGCCGAGCCGGTGGACCTCGACGTGGACATCCGCCGCACCTGGTCGTACACCGCCCGCCAGGCCGGGCACTGGCTGGTGGCGACCGCACCCGGGCTCGGCCTGTGCTCGGGCGGGGCGCTGGCGGGCGTGGCCGGGGCGCTCTGGCGGCGCCTGCGCGCACGGCGCCGGACGGAGGCCCTGCCGGCGGCCGAGGTCGAGCCCGCCGTCCTGGAGCGTTCCGCGGGGTGAGCCGGGGTGGTTGCGGTACCTTTCCTGGACGCGCACGGAACGTGACACCGCGAGTGCCCACCGTGCGCGGGGCCGTGCCGGAACGTCAGGAAGCGGGTGCCCGTCCATGCCAGATCTGCTCAGCCGCCACCGGGCCGTGCTGCCCTCCTGGGTGTCGCTCTACTACGAGCAGCCGATCGAGATCGTGAGCGGCCGGGGCTGCCGCGTCACCGACGCCCAGGGCCGCAGCTACCTGGACTTCTTCGCCGGGATCCTCACCAACATGCTCGGCTACGACGTGCCCGAGGTGCGGGAGGCGGTGGAGCGGCAGTTGCGCTCGGGCGTGGTGCACACCTCGACGCTGTACCTGATCCGCTCCCAGGTCGAGCTGGCCGAGCAGATCGCCGAGCTCTCCGGCATCGAGAACGCCAAGGTGTTCTTCACCAACTCCGGCACCGAGGCCAACGAGACGGCCCTGCTGCTCGCCACCAACGCCCGCGGCTCCGACCAGGTCCTCGCGCTGCGCAACAGCTACCACGGCCGCTCCTACGCGGCCACCGCCGTCACCGGCAACCGGAGTTGGAAGAACTCCTCGCTCTCCCCGGTCGACGTGCACTACCTGCACGGCACCGACCGCGAGCGCTTCCCGCAGCTCTCCGACCGGGAGTACCTGGACTTCTGCGCGGAGGACCTGCGGCAGGTGCTGGCCACCGCCACCGCCGGCCGGGTGGCC
This sequence comes from Kitasatospora sp. NPDC002227, assembly GCF_040296285.1. NCBI lineage: Bacteria > Bacillati > Actinomycetota > Actinomycetes > Kitasatosporales > Streptomycetaceae > Kitasatospora > Kitasatospora sp. NPDC002227. Next base: position 93,994 of record NZ_JBEOWY010000003.1, on the reverse strand, counting down.
TGCCTGATCGCCGAACCCGTCCAGGGCGTCGGCGGGTTCACCGCCGCGCCGGACGGGCTGCTCGGCACCTACCGGGAGATCCTGGCGGAGCAGGGCGTGCTGTTCGTCTCCGACGAGGTGCAGACCGGCTGGGGCCGCACCGGCGAGCACTTCTGGGGCATCCAGGCGCACGGCGTCACCCCGGACGTGATGACCTTCGCCAAGGGGCTGGGCAACGGCTTCGCGATCGGCGGCGTGGTGGCGCGGGCCGAACTCATGGACGCGCTCCCGGCGTTCGGCATCTCCACCTTCGGCGGCAACCCGCTGGCCACCACGGCGGCCAAGGCCACCCTGGACTACCTGCTGGCCCACGACCTGCAGGCCAACGCCCGCCGGCTGGGCACCCTGATGGCCGACCGGCTGAGCAAGGCGGTCGGCGCGCTGCCGGGCGGCGGCGAGGTGCGCGGGAGGGGCCTGATGCTCGCCGTCGACCTGGTCGACCCGGCCACCGGCGCGCCCAGCCCCGCGCTGGCGGCCCGCACCCTGGAGGAGGCCCGCGAGCGCGGTCTGCTGATCGGCAAGGGCGGCCTGTACGGGCACACCCTGCGGATGGCGCCGCCGATGACGCTGACCGAGGAGGAGGCCCGGGAGGGGGTCGAGCTGCTGGTCGACGCCCTCACGGCCGCCTGCCGCTGAGCGCTCTATGCGCCGATGTCCTCGTGCCAGAGGTCGGGGTGCTCGGCGATGAAACCGGTCATCAGCGCGACGCACTCCGGGTCGTCGAGCAGGACGATCTCCACGCCGTGCTCGGCTAGCCAGTCGTGGCCGCCCTGGAAGGTCCGGGCCTCGCCGACGACCACCCGGGAGATGCCGAACTGGCGGACCAGGCCGCTGCAGTACCAGCAGGGCGAGAGCGTGGTCACCATGGTCGTGCCCCGGTAGGAGCGTTGGCGCCCCGCCGCCCGGAAGGCGGCGGTCTCCGCGTGCATGGACGGGTCACCGTCCTGCACCCGGCGATTGCGGCCCCGCCCGAGCAGCACCTCCCCACCGGGGCCGTACAGCGCGGCCCCGACGGGGATCCCGCCCTCGGCGAGGCCTGCGCGGGCCTCCTCGAGGGCGGTGCGCAGCAGCTGTCGATCCGTGTCCCGAGCCATGCCGTCATTGTGCCCGGGGCGGGGCCGGGCAGGCCGCTTCGACCTGCCCGACCCGCCCGGCGTGCTCAGGCCTCGCTCAGAGCAGCGCCTCGAAGGAGGCGACCAGGGTGGCGGGGGAGGGGAGGCCCTCGATCTCGGTGCGGAAGGAGTGGGCGCCCTTGCGCAGGCTGTCCTCCTGGACCAGGCGGGTGAGCTGGGCGGCGTCCACCTCGGCGTCGGCGCCGCGCAGGGCGAAGCCGGCGCGCTCGGCGGCGTCGACGTTGACGAAGTGGTCGGCGCCCTGGGGCAGGACCAGCTGCGGGATGCCGTAGGCGGCGGCGGTGAGCAGGGTGCCGGCGCCGCCGTGGTGCACGATCGCGTCGGAGGACTCGACCAGCTGGGCGAGCGGCACCCAGGGCAGCGCCCGGACGTTGCCGGGCAGGGTGCCCAGCGAGCTCAGGTCGGCGCCGCCGACGGCGAGCAGGAAGTCGGCGTCGACCTCGGCGGCCTCGGCGACCAGCCGGACCAGCGAGTTGACGCCGGACCAGTCGGTGACCACGGTGCCGAGCGTGACGGCGATCCGGGGCCGCTCGCCCCGGCCGAGCAGCTCGGCGGGGACGGCGCCGCCGCCGTTGAACGGCACGTACCGCACCCGCCAGCCGCCGCCGTCGCCGCCGAAGGACTCGGGGACCACGTCGATCACGGTGTGGGTGGCCGGGCCGGCCACACCGTGCGCCGCGTACTCCTCGCTGAGCAGCCCGGCCAGCCGGGCGACCATGTCGGTGCCGGAGAGCACCCCGAAGTTGTGCACCACGGCGGGGATGTCGAGCTTGGCGGCGACCAGCGGTGCGGCCGACTGGAACGGCGCGTGCACCAGCACGTCCGGCCGCCAGGCGGTGGCGACGGCCAGCAGGCCGTCGATGCTGACCCGGCCGTGCTGGGCGAACCCGCGGGCGGCCAGCCGTATGGTGTCCTCGTGGCTGCGGTTCTGGTCGGTGAACTCGGCCTGGAACTGCAGGAACGAGTCCTTGAGCGTGGAGCCGTCGCCGATCTCCACCATGGGCAGTCCGGTGTTGCGCAGCAGGTCGATCGGGGCCGACCCGGCGAACAGCACCTCGTGCCCGGCGGCCCGGAGCGCCTGGGCAGTGGTCACCATCGGGAAGAGGTGGCCGGCCGCGCCGGGGCCGGTGAACAGGATGCGCACGTGCGTGTCTCCTCGGAGAGCTCTGGGTACCTCTGGCAGTCGGTTGAACGTAGGCGGAGCGTCGGGGGTTTCCGGTCGTGTCCCGGTCAGCGGGATTGGCCGGAAACGGTCTGTCCGGCGCCGAGAAGCACCCGTTGCGCCAGCTCGGGCAGGTCCACCGGGCGGGTGGTGTCGACCCGGTGGACGGCGCCGAAGCCGAGCGGCTCGGCCTCGGCGGCCCAGCCCGCCCAGCGGCCGGCGGCGTCGGCGGCCAGGTCGAGGTGGATCGGGTGCCGCGCGGCCGCCCGCTCCTCGTACCGGCTCCGGGCGACCGCCAACGGCACCTCGCACCAGACCTCCTGGACGCTGTACGGCGCCACCCCGGCCCGCAGCAGCCCGGCCTCCACGAACCTGCGCGTGCCGGCCAGCCAGGGGTTTTCGAGCACGGCCCCCGGCGCGTCGGCCAGCAGCGTCCAGAGCGCCTCCAGCGCCGCCGCGCCGAGCCGTCGGCTCCACTCCCGCTCCCGGCCGGGCTCGGCGGCGGGCAGCACGTCGGCGAGGCGCTCCTTCACCGCGTCCTTGCTGAACAGCGGCAGCCCCAACTCCCGGGCCAGGCCGCGCGCCAGCGTGCTCTTGCCAGCTCCGGGCAGTCCGTTCACCAGTACCGTGATCATGGCGCGGGAGTCTACGGCCGGGCCGCCGTGCCGACCACCACGGTGGCCGCGCGTTCCTCGCAGGTGTGGATCCGCGGGGTGAGGCCGTGGGCGGTGAAGGCGGCGGCGGTGGCGGGGGCCTGGTGTTCGCCGGTCTCGATCAGGAGGTGGGCGCCGGGGGCGAGCCAGGGGGTGGCGCCGGCGATGACGCGGCGTTGGACGGCGAGGCCGTCGGTGCCGCCGTCGAGGGTGACGGCGGGTTCGTGGTCGCGGGCCTCGGCGGGCAGGAGGCGGATCTCCTCGGTGGGGACGTAGGGGGCGTTGGCGACCAGGAGGTCGACGCGGCCCCGGAGGCCGGGCGGGAGGGCGGCGTAGAGGTCGCCCTGGTGGACCTGGGCGCCGAGCGGGGCGAGGTTGCGCCGGGCGCAGTGGACGGCGGCCGGCTCGAGGTCGGCGGCGTGCAGTTCCACGCCGCCGAGCGCGGTGGCGACGGCGGCGCCCACCGCCCCCGTGCCGCAGCACAGGTCGAGCACCACGGCCCCCGGCCGCCCCAGCCCGGCGGCGAGTTCGGCGAGGTACTCGGTGCGGCGCCGGGGGACGAAGACCCCTGGTTCGACGGCGAGCCGCAGCCCGCAGAACTCGGCCCAGCCGAGCACGAGTTCGAGTGGTTGGCCGGCGGCCCGGCGGGCGGTCATGGCGGCCAGGTCGGCGGGGGAGTCGGCGGTGGCGAGCAGCAGCCTGGCCTCGTCCTCGGCGAAGACGCAGCCGGCGGCGCGCAGCCGGCCGACGAGGGAGGAACGGAGACGGGCGGAGGGAACGACGGGCACGGGAACCTCTCGGTAAGCCACTACGGGGCTCCCGCGCTCACCTCACACCGGGGTGACGACGCACGAGGGGAGCACCCGACCTGCACCAGCGGTAATGGGGCTCACCTCCTCAAGACATGACGGCCTGGGCCGCGCGGACGCCGCCACCCTACCGGACGGTACGCGGCCCGCGCTGCGACATTCCGGGGCACCGGCCCGGTCGGGCCGAGGGTCCGTCAGGCGTCCTCGTGCGTCCAGGACTCGTACTCCCACAGCGTGAAGACGCACGTGCCGTACTCCGGGCACGCCTCCTCGCTGTCCAGCAGCTGCAGCGCACTGACGTCGGTGGTCACCGCGGCTCATCTCCTCTCGGCGAGTTCGAGGTGGGCGGCCTCGGCGGACGGCCGCCACAGCCCCGTGCCGCCGTGGCGCAGGCGGACCAGCAGGGCCAGGGGGCCGGCCAGGCCGGTCTGGTAGCCGGGGGTGACGGTGGCCAGCGAGTCGTCCGGCAGCAGCATCAGGCCGTCCCGCAGGACGTGCCGGGCGTGGGCGCAGGCCACCAGCTCCTCGGCCCAGGCGCGGTAGCGGGGTTCGGCCAGCGCGTCGGCGAGGTCGAGGAGGAAGCCGGCGTGGCCGGTCAGGCCGTGGCAGGCGGCGGGGGAGGCGCGCCAGCGCCAGCGGTGGACCTCTTCGGCGGCCTGCTCGGCGGCGGTGCGGTGGCGTTCGTCGCCGGTGGCCTGCCACAGCCGCAGCAGGAAGCCGCCGATCCCGGCGGCGCCGCTGCACCAGTGGGGGGCGTGCACGGGGGCGTGCGGGTTGCGGTCGTCCACCGGCCAGCCGGCCGCGCCCTCGCGCACCTGGGCGGTGGCCAGCAGCGTCTGCCCGGCCTGCTCGGCGGCGGCCAGGAAGTCCGGACGGTCGGTCAGCTGCCCGGCCAGCAGCAGGAAGTCGCCGACCCCGGCGACGCCGTGGCCGTAGCCGAGGTGGTGGGCCCCGGCCAGGACGGAGTCGAAGTCCTGCGGCACCGGCCAGAGCAGGCCGGAGCGGCCGGGCGCGGCGGCGGCCAGCAGGTGCTCGGCGGCGGCCTCGGCCCTGGCCCGGTACTCGGGCGCGCCGGTGGCCTGCCAGAAGTGCAGCTGGGTCAGCCCGGCGCCCGCCACGCCGTGGCAGACGTCCGGGCTCGGCCAGCGCACCGGCACCCGGCGGGCCAGTCGCGCGGCCCGGGCCGCCAGTGCCTGGTCGTCGAGCAGCAGGGCGGCGTCCAGCAGCGCCCAGGCGGTGCCGGAGCGGCCGAAGTACAGGCCCGGCAGATACTGGGGGCTGCGGTCCGCGTGGTCGGCGAGCCAGCCGGCGGCGGTGGCCACCCCGGCGCGCAGCCGCACGTCCGGCCGGTGGGCCGCCGCGGCGGTCAGGGCGGCGAGCACCCCGGCGGCGCCGTGCTGCACGTTGAGCGGGTCGGTGAGCAGGGCGGCGCCGGCGGTGGGCCAGAGCCGGTCGTCCGCGTCCGGGGTCATGGTGTCGAGCAGGTGGGTGACCGCGTCGGCGAGCAGGCGCTCGCGCTGCTCGGGCGCGCCGCCGGAGACCGCGGCCGGCCGGGCGGGTGCGCCGGGCACGCGCAGGCGCCCGCCCGAGGGGCAGAGCCGCTCGCTCACCTGGGCGGGCGACCAGCGCTCCTCGGGCCGCTCGGCGGTGAGCGCCAGCACCAGCGGCTCGAAGGGCATCAGCTCGGGCCGCTCCGCCAGCGCCGCGTCGAGCAGGGTGCTCAGCCGCTCGTGCTGGGTGCGGCGGCCGCCGCGGTCGGGGGCGAACACCGGGTCGGTGCCGGTGACCAGGTGGAACAGCACCGCGCCGAGGCTGTACAGGTCGGAGCTCTGCGCCGGGGCCGGGGTGCCGGGCTCGGCCGCCGCCACCTCTGGCGCGGTGTACCCGGCGGTGTGGACCCGCCGGACCCGGTCGCCCGGGCGGGCGCAGGTCTCCAGGTCGATCAGCCGGACGGTGTCGTCCGGGGTGACCATCAGGTTGTTCGGGTTGAGGTCGCGCAGCACCAGGCCCCGCGCGTGCACCTGCCGGACCAGCTCGGTCACCTGCCCGGCCAGCCGGGCCACCAGCCCGACCGGCGGGCGCAGCCGGGCGGCCGTCCAGGCCCGCAAGGTCCGCCCCGGCACGCTCTCCTGCACCAGGTAGTGGTTGCCGCCCTGCTCGAAGAGGTCCAGCGGTGCGGGGGCGAGGCCGGGGACGGCGAGCAGGGTGAGCATCTCCGCCTCGTGGCGCAGCAGGTCGACGGCGTCCGTGCCGTCCAGCCCCGCCCCGACGTGGTGGCGGGCCTCCTTGATCACCACCTGCTGCCCGTTCAGCTGGTCCTCCCCGACGTACACCCCGCCCTTGTACGCGTGCCGGAGCGCGTGCCGCACCACGTACCGCTCGTTCAGCAGCACGCTCACCCCGGGCGTGGCGGGCCGGGGCCCGGGCAGGGCGAACGGTGTCTCGGCCCAGGCGGGCGGGGCGAAGCCGGGCGTGCGGCGGTCGCGCACGTACCCGCCGTCGGGGGTGCGCAGAATCACCTCGCGGACGCCGTCGTTGGTGAGCCGGGGACTGCCGCCGAAGGCGCCGTACCGGTAGTGCACCAGGCTGCCGGGCCGGTACGGGCGCCCGGAGAGGATGCCGGGGCCGGGCAGCTGGCCGGTCGCGTGGTCCAGCGCCTCGGCCAGGCGGCGGAACTGCTCGTCGTCCTCCGGGTAGACGGTGATGAACTTGCCGCCGCCCGCCCGGTCGTGGCGGGCCGAGACCAGCTCGGTCAGGCGGGCGGGGGTGCCCGCGAACTTGAACGCCGCCCGCTCGGCGGCGAGCACCTTCACCACCCGGGCGAGCACCATCGGCGCCGACAGCGGCGTGGCCGAGACGTGCAGCTTCCAGCCCTGGGAGCGCAGCAGGGTGCCCGCCGGGGCGACCCAGCACCAGAATTCGCCCGGCGTGACGTGCCAGTCGTCCCCGCCCAGCCTGCGCAGGATCGCCTCGACCAGATCGGGATACAGGGCGGCACACGGGTCGCCGGGGTGGTGCTGGTCCGCCATGTCTGCCGTTCCTCCGGTCACGGGTTCCTCGGCTCACGGCCGGGGCGGCGGCGGGAACCGCCGGGCCGACCCGGCTCCGGCCCCCCTCGCCGTGCGTCGCCGTGCTGTGCGCTGTGCGCTGTGCGTTCGGGCGGCCGTGTTGGTGGGCCGTTGTGCTTCGGGCCGTCTTGGTACGGGCCGTTGTGCTTGGGGTCGGCCCACCGGGCGGCCGCCGGAGCCGGTGCGTCTCGGAGCCGCCCTGTAGCCCCGCCCCCCACACCAGCGCCGGCGGCTGCCCCGCCACCGGGGTCCGTCCGTCCGTCAGTCGTTTGACCGGATGTCGTACCCCCGTGCCGCCCACGTCATCGATCCTGCCCAGCTACGCCGGGGCGGACATGGGGGAAGCGTACGTATCTTCCGGCCATCCCTACGTAGTCGGTGGCATGTACGTGTTACCGCGTACGTGCAGGCCCCCTTGTGGGCGGTCAGGAGCGGCTGACAGGCTCTGATGCGTGATCGGCATGAACCTGACGGAAAGTCAGTCCGGCTGGGAGGCGCGGCTGTCGTCCCAGTGGTGGCGGGCCGGGGCCACCGAGGCCGAGCTCGGCCGGGGCCGGCCGCCGGAGTGGGTGGCCTTCCTGGTGGAGGTGCTGGCGGCGGCGCCGGAGGAAGTCGGGTTGCCGGACGGGGAGTTGCCGGGGCTCTCGGGCTTCACTGCCGTGCTGGCCCCGGCCGCCGCCGCTGCGGCCACCCGCCTGCCGGCGGAGTTGGCCCCGCAGCTGGTCGATCTCCCGGCGGTACGGGCCGAGTTCACCGCCCGGCTGGCCCGGCTGCTGGCCCGCCGGGCGGCCCGGGTGCTGGTGGCCGAGTTGCACACGGCCAGGCCGCTGCTGGCCGGTGACACCCCTTCGGCCCGCTTCCGGAGCTTCCTGCGGCAGGTCGGCAGTGCCGAGGGGCTCGAGCGGATCTTCGCCGAATACCCGGCGCTGGCCCGCCTGTTGGCGGTCAGCTGCCTGCACGCCGCCGAGGCGCTGGCGGAGCTGCTCCGCCACCTGGGGCTGGACCGCGCCGAGTTGCTCAAGGCGGTGCTGCCCGGGGCCGACCCCGGGCCGCTGGTCTCGGTCGAACGCACCGCCGGGGACAGCCACCGGCGCGGCCGGGCGGTGACCGTGCTCCGCTTCGCGAGCGGCGCCCGGGTGGTGCACAAGCCCCGCTCGATCGACGCCCACCAGCACTTCAACCACCTGCTCGACTGGTTCACCGGCCTGGAACTGCCCACCCTCGCCGTGCTGCCCCGCCCGGGCTACGGCTGGGTCGAGTACGTCGCCCCCGCACCCTGCCGCAGCGTCGACGAGCTCTCCCGCTTCCACCGGCGGCAGGGCTCGCTGCTCGCCGTGCTCCACCTGCTGCGCGCCACCGACGCCCACCGGGAGAACCTGATCGCCCGGGGCGGCGACCCGCTCCTGGTCGACGTCGAGACCCTGTTCCACCCGACCCCGCCCGGCCTGGCCGACCCGGCCGCGCTCGTCCTCGCCACCTCCGTCCACCGCACCGGGCTGCTGCCGCGCCTGCTGGTCGGCGACGAGACGGCCGTCGACGCCTCCGGCGCGGGCGGCGCCGACGGCAACGCGCCACTGCCCGGCGTCGGTTGGGCGGCAGCGGGGACGGACCGGATGCACCTGGTGCGCCGGACCGGCCGGATGCCGGCGGCCGCCAACCGGCCCCGGCTGGCGGACGGGGCCGGGGCGGGGGAGGGAAGCCTTGCCGCCCATGCGGAGGCCGTGCTCGACGGATTCCGGGCGGCCTGGGCGGCCGCCGTCACCGGGCGGGAACAACTCCTCGCCCCGGACGGGCCGTTGCGCCGCTTCGCCGAGGCCGAGGTACGGGTGGTCCCACGGGCCACCCAGCTGTACGCGACCCTGCTCGACGAGTCCACCCACCCCGACGTGCTGCGCCGCGCCGCCGACCGGGACGCCCTCCTCCACCTGCTGGCCACCGACGCCCTCGGCCCCGCCACCTGGCCTGCCCTCGCCTTCGCCGAGGCCGAGGCCCTCCGGGACGGCGACATCCCCCTCTTCACCACCACCCCCGCCTCGGGCCGCCTCCACGCCGCCCCGGCCGCCCCGACCGGTGTCGCCCTCGCCCGCCCCGGCCTCACCACAGCCGTCGACCACCTGCGCGACATGGCCGACCCGGCGACCCAGGAGTGGCTGATCCGCGCGGCCCTGGCGACCCACGGGGTGGTCGCGCCGCCGTGCGGGGCAGCTCCCGCTGCAGGGAGTCTGCCGACGGAGGCTCAGGCTGGCGCTTCGGCCCGCAGCGGGCGGGGGGAGACGGCGGGCGAGAGCGACACAGCCGATGCTGGTGGGGCTCCAGCAACGTCGGGTAACGCGGCCGGGGCGGCGGAAGCCACCGTCGCGGCAGGTGCTCGGCCGGCGGCCGGGCCGCCGGCGCGGTTTGGGGCGGTTGCCGCCGGGCGGGCAGGCAGGTCGGTGGAGGACGGTGGAACGGGTTCCCGGTTGGCGGCTGAGCGGCCAGCCGGACTCGTGGATGGTGCCGCTGTGGTGGTGCGGGGTGGCGAGACCTTTGCGGAGCCGCCCGCGGTCGGCGGTGCCGGTGCGGTGGCGGTTGCCGCTGTGGCGGTGGAGGTCGGTGGCGCTGGAGCGGGTCCGCAGCCCGCGGCTGAGCCGTCGGCCGGCCCTGAGGATGGTGCCGCTGACGTGGTGCGGGGTGGCGATACCTCTGCGGAGCCGCCCGCGGTCGGCGGTGCCCGTGCGGAGGCAGTTGCCGCTGTGGCGGTGGAGCTCGGTGCGGCTGCTGCCGCCCGGGCCTCGCGGCCGCCGGCGCGGCCCGGGGCTGATGCTCCGGTGGCTGTCCGGCTGGTGGCTGAGGCGCGGTCGATCGGGGACCGGCTGCTTCGGGACGCGCATCGTGGTGTCGGGTGGACGAACTGGCTCGGGCTGGAGCTGCTCGGGGAGCGGTACTGGCAGATCAGGCCGGCCGGTGGCGACCTGGGCAACGGGTACCTGGGCGTGGCGTTCTTCCTGGCCCAACTCGCCGGTCTCACCGGCGAACCGCGCTATGCGGAGGCCGCCGCCTCGGCCGTCGCTTCGGCGCCCCGGCTGCTCGAGCGACTCGCGGCGCAGCCGGAGGAGCTGGGTGTGGTCGGGGCCGGTGCCTTCGGCGGGCTCGGCGGCATCGCCTACACACTCGGCCACCTCGCCCCGGCGCTCGGCTCCGCCGAACTGGCCGCCTGCATCGAGCCCGCGGCCGCTCTGACCCTCGCCGCCGCCGAGCGCGAAACCTCGCCCGCCCTGCTCGACGGCACCGCCGGCGGCCTCGCCGCACTGCTCTCCCTGCCCGGCCGGCCCGGTGCCGCCGCCTGCGCCGAGCTGCTGGCGGGCCGCCCGCTCCCTGCTCACCCCGGGTTCGGGGCCGGACGGGCGGGCGTCGGCTGGGCGCTGCTCAGGTACACCACCGTCACCGGCGACCGCAGGTACCTCGCGGCGGGCCGCCGGGCCCTCCAGGGGGCAGTGGCGGCCGGTGGCACCGGAGCCTCCTGGTGCCACGGCCGTTCGGGCATCGCCCTCGCCGCCGCCGACAGCCCGGACTTCACGGCGGACGTCCCCCGCGAGGCCGTACCGGCTCGGCCGAGCCGGGACTTGAGCCTGCGCCACGGACTGCTCGGCGCCGCCGAGCACCACCGGCCCGCCGCTCAGGCCCGGGCCGCCGCCGCCCAGGTCCTGGCCGTCCTCGACCGTTACGGCCCCTACTGCGGCACTCCTGGCGGGGTGCCCACTCCCGGTCTGCTGCACGGTCTGGCCGGCCTCGGCCACGGCTTGCTGAGGCTCGCCCACCCGGACCGGACAGCTTCGGCCCTGCTCCTGCAGCCGCCGAGTCAGACACGGCTCACACCCCCGACGCCGTGACCCCCCGAAGAGAGGAACTCCGAGCACCATGACCACCATCGAGCTGCTCCGTGAGCGGAGCCCGCAGCACCTCGGCACCCTCCGCACCACCACCGACCACACCCACCCGCTCGGCGGGATAGCCCTCCACCTCGGCGGCGGCCTCGCCCGCCGCGCCGACCTGCTGGGCAGCCCGGACTGGGCCGCCCACACGGTCGGCGACGCCGAGACCTTCACCGTCCCCTTCACCCCGGGCGAGGAAGACATCCACTGACCAGCAGCAGAACTGCCTGACGGCCGCCGGTGCGACATTCCCCTGTGCTTCACCGGCGGCACCGGGCACCTGGTGGGAACTGCTCCTGCCGCCCCGGGCGTTCCCACCGTGTGCTGATCTCACCTCCGGCACCGCGACCGTCCGCCGCCGGCCGCCCCCTACCGCGGTGGGGGGATGCTCCACTAGCCTGCGGGCCATGCGTGCCACCTCGCCGACCACCATCGGACGCGACAGTGAAACGGCTCTGCTGAAGCGGTCCCTGACCGAGCTTCAGCAGGTGGCCGGGCGTGCGGTCTTCCTGGTGGGTGAGGCGGGGATCGGGAAGTCGCGGCTGGCGGCGGACTGTGCCGGGTGGGCGGGCCGGCTGGGGGTGCCCGTCCTGCGGGGGCGGGGGAGCGCGACCGGGGCGGGGACGCCGTACCGGCCGTTGATGGAGGCGGTGAGTTCGCGGTTCCGGGCCGGCGGACCGCCGGAGGGGCCCGAACTGGTGCCGTACCGGACGGCGTTGGCGCGGATCGTGCCCGAGTGGCGGGAGGCCGGTGCGGCCGGGCGGCCGGAGACGGTGGTCGAGCTCGCCGAGGCGCTGCTGCGGCTGCTGGTGGTGATCGCCACCCCCGCCGGCTGCGTGCTGGTGCTCGACGACTTCCACGACGCCGACTCCGAGACCGTCGCCGTGGTCGAGTACCTGGTGGACAACCTCGCCGGACTGCCCGTCCTGCTGCTTGCCACCCTGCGCCCCGAGCCCGGCGAGGCGCTGGACCTCGCCCGGGCGGCCGAGCGCCGCCGGGTCGCGACGGTCTGCACGCTCGCCCCGCTCGCCGAGCCCGAGGTCCGGGCCGTCGCGGCCGCCTGTCTGGAGGCCGATCCCGAGGACGTCCCGGCGCCGGTGGTCGAGCGGCTGGTCGCGGGCGGCGGCGGAAACCCGTACCTGGTCGAGGAGTTGCTGGCCGAGCTGACCGCCTCCGGGGTGCTCAGGCGCGACCCGGTGGCCGCCGCCTGGCAGCTCACCGGTGATCCGGGCGCGAGCGTGCCCGCCACCGTGGTGCGGCACTACACGCACCGGCTGGACCAGTTGGGCCGCCTCGATCCGGGGCTGCGCGAACTGTTGCTGCTCGCCGCCCTGTTGGGCGCCAGGTTCTCCGTCGGTGCGCTGCAGCTGATCACCGGGCTCGACAACCGGGAGCTGTTCGCCCAGCTGCGTACCGTGATCGAGGCCGAGTTCGTCCTGCCGGACGCCACCGAGCCCGACCAGTACGCCTTCCGCCATGCGCTGACCGCCGAGGCGCTGCTGGCCGGCACCCCGCTGGCCGAGCGTGCCGCGCTGGCCCGGCAGGCCGCCGCCGCGCTGCGCCAGGCAGATCCTGAACTGGCCGATGACCGGTGCCAGTTGGTCGCCGACCTGCTGCTGACGGCGGGCGACCAGGCGGGCGCCGCCCGGGGCTACGCCGAGGCGGGCCGCCGGGCGCTGGCGGCCGGGGCCGCCGCCACCGCCGTGCTGATGCTGGAGCGGGCCCACCAGCACGCGGCGGAGGCGGACCGGGCAGGCATCACCGAGTCGCTGCTCACCGCCCTCGCCGAGGCCGGTCACCTGGGGCGGGCGCTCGAACTCGCCGACGGCCTGCCGACGGTCGGCTCGGCCGCGCTCGCCGCGGACCGCCGGATCGCCCTGCACACCCGGCTGGCCTGGTTCTCCGTGGTCGCCGAGCGGGCCGCCGACACCCGGGCCCAGATCGCCGCCGCCCGCACCCTGCTGGGCGACTTCGCCGACCCGGCCCAGACCGCCGCCCTCGCCGTCATCGAGGGCCATCTCGCCCTGCTGCCGCACCAGGGCGAGGCGGCGCCACCGGCCGAGGCCGGCCCGGACTTCGCCGAGCGCCGGGCCCGGGAGGCCGCCGAGGTGGCCGAGCGCTCCGACCTGCCGGTGGTCGCCTGCCAGGCCTGGCAGTTGCTCGCACTGCTGGCCCGGGGCCACGGCTTCGACGAGGCCGACCGCTGCCTGGAGCGGATGCTCACCATCGCCGAGACGCACGCCCTGCCCCGCTGGCGGTTCGAGGCGCTGATCCGGATCGGCGCCAACACCATGATGCGCACCGGCGACGAACGCCGCCTGGACCAGGCCCGCGAGGCCGCCTCCGCGCTCGGCTCCCAACTGGCCACCCAGCGCACCGAGGCGCTGCTCGCGATGAACGCCGTGCTGCGCGCCGACCACGACCAGGCCGCCGCCCTGACGGACCGCCACCTCGGCGCCACCGCCCGGATGCGCAACCTCGCCACCCACCGGTACCTGCTGGTCACGGCCGCGACGCTGGCCGCCCACCGGGGCCGGCGCCGCGAGATGGAGCGCGAACTGCTCACCTACGAGCAGGAGGCGGGCGGCACCGACTCACTGCTCACCCCGGTGGTGCTGGGTCTCTGCCGCACCTTCTGCGCGCTGCTCGAGGAGGACCGCCCGCTCGCCCTCGCCGAGTTGGCCGCCACCGCCGCCTGGGAGGAGGAGCACCCGAACGTCTTCTACCTGGCCGGCCGGTACGGCCTCGACCCGCTGCTCGGCGTGCTGACCGGCCGGCTCGGCCGCCCCGAACTCGCGGCCGTCGCCGCCGCACCGGCGGCCGGACTCGCCTGGAACCGCCAGTTCCTCGCCCTCGCGGAGGCCGTCCAGCTGGGCCGGGAGGGGGCGGGCACGGCGGCCGCCCGGGCGGTGCGGGCGTGGCGGGCCGAGCCGGGGCTCTACCCCACGGCCCACCACCTGGGCCTGCGGCTGGTCGCCGAGGCGGCGCTGGCCGACGGCTGGGGCGAGCCGGTGGAGTGGCTGCGGACGGCGGAGGAGTACTTCCACGAGCTGGACGTCCCGGCGGTGGCCGGTGCCTGCCGGGCGCTGCTGCGGCAGGCGGGTGCCTCGGTCGCGCAGCGCCGCACCGGCCACGACCAGATCCCGGCGCAGCTGCGGGCGCTCGGCGTCACGCTGCGCGAGTACGAAGTCCTGGCGCTGCTGGTCGAGCGCCCCGCCAACCAGGAGATCGCCCGCCGTCTGTCCATCTCCCCCCGCACGGTGGAGAAACACATGGCCAGCCTGCTCCGCAAGACCGGCCACCCGGACCGCACCGCCCTCACCCGCCTGGCGACCACGCTGGCGCCGGGCGGGTGAGGGGCCGGACCAGAGCTGATCAGCCTCGCGGGAGGGGCTGGATCACCGAGAACTGGGCGCCGAACGGGTCGGTGAAGATGCCGATCCGGCCGACGGTCGGGACGTCGTCCGGTGGCATGAGCACCGAGCCGCCGTTCGCGGTGGTCGCGGCGGCGACGGCGTCCACGTCCGCGGCGGCGAAGGTGACCAGCCAGCCGAGGTTCAGGCCTTCGTGCATGGCGGCCAGGCCGCCGAAGTCGGCCTCCGGGCGCTCGCCCTCGGAGGTGGAGAGCACGGTGTACTCGACGCCCGGGACGCCGGAGTCGGCCGCCCGCCAGCCGAACAGGGTCTGGTAGAAGGCGAGCGCGGCCTTGGTGTCGGGGGAGTGCAGCTCGGCCCAGCAGAAGGTGTTCGGCTCGCCGACCACGTCCAGCCCGACGGTGCGGCCCGCCTGCCAGACGGCGAACTCGCCGCCGGTCGGGTCGGTCAGCGGCGCCATCCGCCCGGCGTCCATCACGTCGAACGGGGGCACGCGGACGGTGCCGCCGGCCTGCTCGACAGCCTTGGCGGTGGCGTCCGCGTCCCGGGTCTGGAAGTACACCGTCCAGGCCGAGGTGGCGCCCTCGTCGAGCCGCCCGATCGCCGCGACCGTCTTTCCGTCCAGCTGGAACATGCCGTAGCCACCGGCCTCGGGCCCGGCCGAGAGGAACTCCCAGCCGAAGACGGCCGTGTAGAAGGCCGAGGCGGCCGGCACGTCCGGGCTGCCGAGGTCGATCCAGCTCGGCGAGCCGTGCTGGTAGGCGGAGGTGACCATGAGCGCTGCTCCTTCGTCGGGGTACTGACGCAGACTCAGGCTGGCACAGCCCACCGACAATCGGCCGAAGCGCGCCGGGCGGTGTCGCAAAGGCAAGTCGAACGGCGCCAGGACACGCCTCAGCCCGTGCCGAACAGCGCCCGCGCCGCGTGCAGGGTGTCGGTGTACTCGCGCACCGAGGTGATCAGGCCGTCCCGGACGGTGAAGACGCCCAGGCAGCGGTTGTCGTAGCGGCGGCCGGTCGCTGCGGTGCCGACGGCCGTCCACTCGGCGACGACCGTCCCGCCCTCGACGATCACGTGGGTGAGGGTCACCTGCGGCGCGCCGTCCGGGGCGAAGAGCTGCCCGGCGCCGCCGAGGAACTCGCCGACGATCGCGTCCCGGCCGGTCCAGTCGCGGCTCAGCGGCAGGTCGCCGGGGTAGCTCCACACCGCGTCCTCGGCGAAGCTGGCGAGCACGGTGGGCAGGTCGCCCTCGGCGACGGCGTTGACGTAGCGGACGACGACGGTGCGGGGGTCGGTGGTCATTGCTCAACAGCTCCTCGTGGCAGGGGTGTTCAGGCGATGCTCAGGACGGCGTTGCCGCGCAGGCGGCGTTCGCGCAGGTCGGTGATGACTTCCGGGGTGCGGCTCCAGTCCTCGACCAGGCCGAGCTCCGGGTGCAGCCGCCCCTCGGCGGTGAGGCGGACCAGGGTCCGCAGGTCGGGCCCGTCGGGCCCGTCGGTGTCGGCGTAGCTGAAGTGCCGTACGGTGGCGCCGACCGGGCCGGTGAAGAAGTCGAAGAAGTCCAGCGTGACGGGCTGCCGAGAGGCCTGGCCGAACCAGATCAGCTGGCCGCGCGGGGCCAACCTGGCCAGTGCGAGCGGTAGTTGTGTGCCGCCGGTGGACTCCAGGACGAGGTCGAACGGCCCGTCCGCCTGCTCGGCCGAGTGCACCACGGTAGCGCCCAACTCGGCCAAGCGGCTGCCACGTCCGGTGGAGGCGCTGACGGCGGTCGCCAAGGCGCCCGCCGCGGTGGCCAGTTCGGTGACGTAGTGCCCGACGCCGCCGGAGGCGCCGGTCAGCAGCACCCGCCGTCCGGCCGGCGGGCCGGCCTGCCGGAGCAGGCGCAGCGCGGTCAGCCCCGCCAGCGGCAGGGCGGTGGCCTGAGCGGTCGGGACGCTCTCCGGCAGGACGGCCAGGCCTGACCGAGGCCGCCGTGGTGCCGGTGCTGGGGGACTGGGTCGGCGACCACGTCAACAACTGCGCCAACGGCAACGTCATCGACCACAGCCGCTGAGTTCACGCCTCGAGGGCGTCCCGCAGGATCGAGGCGTGGCTGTGGTCGGGCTCCTTCACCGCCGTGAGCAGCGTCACCGGACCGGCCGCCGCCAGTGACCGCAGGCGGTCGAGCGCCTCCGCCGCCTCGGGGGCGGCCAGTTCGGCCTCGTACCGGCGGCGGAACTCGTCCCACTCGCCCTCCTGGGTGTGGTACCAGCGGCGCAGCTCGTTCGAGGGAGTGAGCTCCTTGGGCCAGTCGTCCACCTGGGCCACGGCCTTGGCCAGGCCGCGCGGCCAGAGGCGGTCGACCAGCACCCTGGTGCCGTCCTCGGGGTCGGGGGAGTCGTAGACGCGGCGGAGTCGGACGGTGGCCATGTCCGATTCTCACCACGCTCCGAGGGCGCGGGGCGTCACGGCGCGCGGAAGTAGGTGGGGAAGCGCGGCGCGAGCCAGGGGCGGCGGCCCCAGGCGAAGGTGCGGCCGGGGACGAGCGCGCCGAGCGGGGTGCGGCGGCCGAGGGCGAGCAGGAAGAAGGTCAGCGGCTCGCAGACGATGGTGCAGTCCGGCCGCCGGGGCGCCTGCTGGTGCACCGTCACCGCGCCGTCGGCGAAGCTGACGCCGTAGCGGGGGCCGCCGCGCAGGCCGAGCGCGAAGTCGGCCCGCAGGCGGGCCGCGCGGGCGGGGTCGACCACCCGGGGCATAGCGGTGAGCAGGAAGGGCATCGAGAGCTCGACGCGCTCGGCGGTCACCATGTGGGGCCGGTGCAGCGCGCGAGCGAGGTCCCAGCCGTGGCCGAGCATGTGGGTGAGCAGGTACGACTGCAGGGTGCCCAGGTCCATCGGGCCCATCGGGGTGAGCACCTGCTGGTCGGCGGGCCGGCTCTCGCAGGCCTCGGCGAAGGTGCGGGTGTGCCGCAGCAGCTCGTGCGCGAGCACGGCCGGGCGGCGCTCCTGGTAGAGGGCCAGGCCCTCCTCGTTGGCAGCGGCGATGCTGCCGGGGGTGCCGTCCCCGTACGGGCGGTCCAGCCCGGTGGCGAGCTCGGCCATCAGGTGGTTGGCCAGCACCAGGTGCGCCGCCGCCTCGCCCACCGTCCAGGTGAGGCCGGGTATCGGGGCCTCGGCCGGCGGGCGTTCGCGCAGCAGCGCGGCGATGGCCTCGGCGGTGGCGAGGTTGGCCTCGAGCAGCCGGGGGCTGACGGCGCCGGCGGGGGAGGGATCGGTCATGAGCCCGAAGCCTGGCCCACCGGCGCCGTACTGTCCAGAGCTATGCCAGGGCGAGGAAGAGCTTCTCGAGCTCGGCCTCGGACATCGGCGGGGTGTCCTCGTCGGCCGCCGCCATGCACTGGCGCATGCCGCTGGCCACGATCTTGAAACCGGCCCGGTCCAGCGCCCGGCTCACGGCGGCGAGCTGGGTCACCACGTCCTTGCAGTCCCGCCCGGCCTCGATCATCGCGATCACCCCGGCCAGCTGGCCCTGGGCTCGCCGGAGCCGGTTCAGCACCGCGCCGACGGCCTCGTCGTCCACCTTCATGACGCTCCTCTCCAAGTGGTCCATCGTACCCCTAGGGGTATCCGGGCGGGGAATCTAGCCGTGCGAGAACGGGATGACGGGCAGCACCCGGTCCAGCCACCTCGGAGTCCGCCAGGCGGCCCGGCCGGTCAGCCGGAGCAGGACGGGCAGCAGCACCAGCCGCACCAGCGCCGCGTCCAGCAGCACCGCCACGCCTAGCACGATGCCCATCTCCTTGGGCGGCAGCGGGCCGGAGAGCGCGAAGGTGAAGAACACCGCGACCATCACGGCGGCCGCCGCGAAGACCACCCGGCCGGAGTGGGCCAGCGCGCCGACCATCGCCTCGCGCGGGTCGCCGGTGCGCTCGTAGTGCTCCTTGGCGGAGGCGAGCAGGAAGACGGTGTAGTCCATCGCGATCGCGAAGATCATCGCGAAGAAGAACACCGGCGCCCAGCCGTCCAGGAACCCCTGCGGGTGGAAGCCGAGCAGGCCCGAACCGTGGCCGTCCTGGAAGACCAGCCGGGCCGTACCGAAGGCGGCGCCGGTGGAGAGCAGGCTGGCCAGGGTGCCGAGCGCGGCGATCAGCGGCGCCCGCAGGGCGAGCAGCAGGAGCAGGAAGCCGAGCACCATGACCACGCCGATCACCAGCGGGGTCTTCTCGGTCAGCAGCTGCTGCAGGTCGAGGTTCTCCACCGCCGCGCCGCCGACCAGGGTGTCGGCCGGGAGTGCCGCGCGCAGGGCGTGCACGGTGTGGCCGAGCGCCGGGTCGGAGGGGTCGACGGTCGGCACGGCCTGGACCAGCGACCAGCCGGAGCCGTCGGCCGCCGGCTGCGCGGGCAGTACTCCGGCGATGCCGGGCGTACCGGAGACCTGGGCGGCCACCTGCCCGGCGCTGCCGCTGGGCGTGAGGATCTGCAGCATGCCGGGCGTGCCGGCGCCGAAGGCCTGCTGGACGGCGGCGTAGCCGGTGCGGGCGCTGGAGTCCTCGGGCAGCACGGTGATGGACGGCATCGCGGTGCGCAGCCCGAGCACCGGCGCGGCCAGGGCCAGCAGGGCCACCAGGGCCGCCGCGCCGTACCGGACGGGGTGGCGCCAGAGCCGCTCGCCCCAGGCGGCGAAGCGCGGGGAGCGGTGCTCGGCCTTGCGGGCCCAGGGCAGGGCGAGGGCGTCGACCCGGTGGCCGAGCCTGCCGAGTACGGCGGGCAGCAGGGTGAGCGTGGCGGCCAGGACGAAGAGGACGGCGAGCATGATGCCCCCGGCCATCGAACGGAATGCCGGTGCGGGGACGAGCAGGACGGCCGAGAGGCTGACCAGCACGGTGGCGCCGGAGAGCAGGACGGCCTTGCCCGCCGTGTCCATGGTCTCGGCGACGGCCCGGCGGCGGTCGCCGTGCTTGGCGAGCGCGGCCCGGAACCGGACCACGACGAAGAGCGCGTAGTCGATGCCGAGGGCGAGCGCGAACATCATGGCGAAGTTCATCGCCCAGACGGAGACCGGGAAGAGATGGCTGATCAGCACCAGCGAGCCGGCCGAGGCGGCCAGCCCGGCCAGGGTGAGCAGCAGCGGCAGTCCGGCGGCCACCAGCGAGCCGAAGGCGAGCACCAGGATGGCCAGCGTGACCGGCCAGGAGAGCATCTCGGACTTCATCATCGCGTCGTGGTTGGCGGTGTTGAAGTCGCTCCACAGCACGGAGGCGCCGGTGGCGCTGACCTGGACGCCCGCGCCGGAGAGCGCGGCCAGCGGCGCCTTGAGGCCGTCGGCGGCCCGGACCATCTCGTCCGGGTCGGCCTTGGCCCCCGCCAGCAGGACGGCGGTGCGGCCGTCCCGGCTCAGCGTGGCACCGGGCTGCGGGCCGATCACCTGGGCGACCCGGGGGTCGCCCGCGGCCAGCCGCTCGGCCTTGCCGATCACCTCCTGGACGGCCGGGTCGGTGACCGGCCGGTCGGCCGTCACGACGATCTGGATCGCCGAGGAGGCGTTGCCGCCGAAGTGCTGCTCGGCCAGGGTGCGGACCTTGACCGAGTCGGAGCCGTTGGCCTGCCACCCGGCGCCCGAGAGCGCCGAGGTGACCTGCGGGGCGAAGGCGCCGAGCCCGGCGACCACCACCAGCCAGCCCACCAGGACCAGTCTGAGGTGCCGTACGGACCAGTCGCCGAGCCGCCCGAGCAGCCCGGGTGTCGCTACGGATGCGGGGCGGGATATCAGGGTGGTCACTTCGCCGCTCCCTCGGTGAGCGTGGCGAGCGCGGCGCGCAGGAGCCGGGCGGCCTCCTCGGCGACGGCGGCCAGCTCGGGCGCCTCGCTGATCCCCACCATCACCTGCGGGTCGATCGCCTCCACCACGGTGTGCCCCTCACCTGCCCGGACCACCACGTTGCAGGGCAGCAGCAGCCCGATCCGGCGGTCCGCCTCGATCGCGCGGTGCGCGAGCGGCGGGTTGCAGGCGCCGAGGATCAGGTAGTCCTCCAGCTCGGCGCCGATCTTGGTGTGCAGGGTCCGGCGGACGTCGATCTCGGTGAGCACGCCGAAGCCCTGCTCGGCCAGGGCGGCGCGGGTGCGGTCGACGGCTTCGGCGAACGGGAGGTCGAGGTGGGTGGTGAGGGCGTAGTCCATGCTGGTGCTCCAGGTCTCTTGATACCCCCCTGGGTATTTGAGCGTAGCAACGGGGCCCGCTGCCTGCCAAATACCCCCGGGGGTGTCCATCGGGGCGGAAAAAGGCCCGCGCACCCCGGGGGGTGGGCGGGCGGTCCGGCCGGGCGGTCAGCCCCGGCCGAACAGGCGGCGGAGGCTGAATCCGGTGTTCCGCTCGGCCGGGCCGCAGCTGCAGCGGTCCTTCCTGGGCACTCCGGCCAGCACCTGCTCCACGTGCAGGCCGCAGCCGGCGTAGCTGGCCTTGGCGCAGGTGCGGCACACGACGCGTCGGCACATCGGGCTCTCCTTCTGTCGTCGGGTGGACGGGTGCTCCCGTCCGGCGGGGAACCGCCATCATACCCATGGGGGTATTCGGGTTCACCCGGCCCGACGCAGCACGCCCCGGACGAAAGCGGCCTGGCCCACGTGCTGCAAGTCCTCCGCGAGCACGCTCACCAGGCGGACTCCGAGGGAGACCGAGGGTGTCCAGTTCTCGTCCACGATCCGGTCCAGCGAGCTGCCGGACAGGCCCTGGACGAAGCCCAGGGTCTGCTCGTGCACCGCGTCGTAGTAGCCGGTGAGCAGCGCCGGGCTGCCGGGCCGCACCGCGGCGACGTCCCGCGGGCGGTGGCCGTAGCCGGTGGCCCGGGCGGCGAACGGCAGGCCCCAGCGCTCGTACCAGCCCTGGCCCGTCCAGACCTGCTCGATGCCGGCCGCATCGGCGACGTGGTCGTCCTGCACCCGCGTCAGGTGCCAGACCAGCCAGCCGATCGAGTTCGCCTCGGGGTCGAGC
Organism: Kitasatospora sp. NPDC002227; assembly: GCF_040296285.1. Lineage (NCBI taxonomy): Bacteria > Bacillati > Actinomycetota > Actinomycetes > Kitasatosporales > Streptomycetaceae > Kitasatospora > Kitasatospora sp. NPDC002227. The sequence goes on along the minus strand of NZ_JBEOWY010000003.1, from coordinate 72,879 downwards.
CTGGCCGCCAGCTGCTCCTCGTCCAGTCCCTCCACCACGTCGTGCACGGCCTCCCGGACCCGGCCGAACGCATCGGCGAGCAGCTCGGCACACTTCACGGCATCTCCCTCGGTCTCGACCGGTTCGCGGACCGGATTCTCCTCCGGCCGCCCGGCCCGCCGCCGGAGCGACACAGCGGGCGGGGGTGTTGTCAGCAGGGCGGCCCAGCGTCCCGGCCCGGGGCGCCCCGAGGCGGCACCGGGCCACCACGCTCCGACGCGGGCCCTAGGCTGGGGGCGGACACCGCACCTCGCAGACTTGGGAGCCCGATGGAACTCGCCCCCGGCGTCGGCTACGCCGTCACCACCCGGCACGGCGGGGCCGGTGCGGCCCCGTACGACACCCGCAACCTCGGTGGGGCGGTCGGGGACGATCCGGAGACCGTGCGGCGCAACCGGGAGCTGACGGCGCGGGAGTTCGGGCTGGCGCCCGAGCGGGTGGTGTACATGCGGCAGGTGCACAGCCCGGACATCGCGTACGTCACCGAGCCGTTCGGTGCGGAGCCGCCGGCGCTGGACGGCATCGTCACCGACCGGGCGGGGCTCGGGCTCGCGGTGCTGGTGGCCGACTGCGGGCCGGTGCTGCTCGCGGACCCGGTGGCCCGCCTGGTCGGCGCGGCGCACTCCGGCCGGGTCGGCACCGTCGCCGGGGTGGTGCCCGCCCTGGTCGAGTCGATGGCCGCCCGCGGCGGGGATCCGGCCCGGATGGTGGCGCTGGTCGGGCCGATGGCCTGCGGGCGCTGCTACGAAGTGCCCGAGCAGATGCGGGCCGAGGCGGCCGCGGCCCTCCCCGAACTCTTCGGCACCACCCGCCAGGGCACCCCGGCCATCGACGTCCGCACCGGCATCACCGCCCAACTCGCCCGCGCGGGCGTCGGCGACATCCGCCAGGACGCCCGCTGCACCATCGAGGACCCGGACTTCTTCTCCTACCGCCGCGACCACACCACCGGCCGCTTCGCGGGCTACGTCTGGTTGACGGACTGACGCCGGCGTCCGGCGACGGCCGTCAGGGCATCACGTCGTCCGACGGTCCGCCCCTACGGCGTCGCCGTCCCGCCACCCCTGCGGGATGCGTTCGAGGATGCCCTGGCCGAAGGTCTCGTACAGCGGCAGGGTCTCCAGGTGGACGTAGCCGATGTGGCAGTCGCACACGCCGAGCGGGCAGGGGCGCGGGGCGAGCGCCGCGCGGAAGGAGCCGTCGTAGAGGTTGCCGAGGGGTGCCTTGACGAAGTGGCAGCGGCGGACCGTGCCGTCGCCGTCCACCGAGAGCACGGTGGAGCCGGTGCGGCAGGGGCGGCCCTCGCTGGGGTGGGGGTGCCGGCTGTAGGCGAAGAGCGGGTCGAGCGCCGTCCAGTCGGCGGCCTCGGCGTCGGTGTAGCTGAGGCCCTCGGCGGCGTTGATCCAGAGGTAGACCTCGGGCGGGAGCTCGGCGCGCAGCCGCCGGGCCTCGGCCAGGTGCTCAGGCTGCCCGACCACGCCCACGCTGAACCGCACGCCCAGCACGGTGAGTTCACGGCACTTGGCCAGGAACCGTTCGCGCGTGACCTGCCCGGGGTGGTAGGTGACCCACAGTGCGAGGGTGTCGAGGTCGGCCTCGGCCAGCCAGTCGGTGCGGCAGCTCAGGTTGGTCTGGATCGCCACCCGCCGCACGTGCGGCAGCCGGCTGAGGCGCACCATCGTCTCGCGGTACCAGGAGCGGACCAGCCCCTCGCCCCAGGGTGTGAAGAGCACCGAGACGGTGTCGCCCGTCGCCGCTGCCCAGTCGGCGAACCGCGCCAACGCCGCCCGGTCGGCCCGCAGTTGCTCCGGCGTGTCGCGCCGCTTGGCGAACGGGCAGTACGGGCAGTCGTAGTCGCAGGAGGCCAGCGGCCCCCGGTAGAGGAAGGTCAGGTCGAGCGGCTCGCGCTCGGCCGGGGGGTGGAAGCCGGGCAGGCCCAGGTGCTGAACGGTCATCGCGGCCTCACCGGAGCTGGTAGGAGGCCATGTCGGCCCGGACGGCGGCGGAGAACAGCGCGGGGCCGATCGCGTCGGAGTGCGCCAGGCCCTCCGGGGTGAGGGTCAACCTGCCCTCGCTGCGGGTCAGTCGGCCGTTCAGGTGGACCAGTTCGGCGGCGAAGTCCTCGACCGCCTCGGTGCCGAAGCGGCGCCGGTAGTCCGCCAGGTCCAGCCCCTCCGCCTGCAGCAGGGACTGGATCAGGTGCCGCCGCCGGGCCTCCTCGGGCGTCATCGCCCGGCCGTGGTGGGCCCGGGAGAAGTCGGTGGTGGCCACGTAGTCGTCGATGATCGTGCGGACTTCTCGGGCGTCCACCGCGTAGTCGAAGGAGTAGTGCAGCCGGGAGGTGTACGAGCGGGCGCCGCAGCCGAGCCCGACCATGCCGTCGGTCTGGCAGCTGTACTCGCTGCTCCCGGCCTCCGGCGAGCCCGCCCGGCGGAACATCCGCATCGAGACCTGCTGGTACCCCTGCCCGAGCAGGTGGTCCCGCCCGGCCCGGTAGAGCCGCAGGCGCTGCTCGTCCCACCCGGCCGGGGTGGCCTCGGCGGCCCGCCGGGCCAGGCCGGTGAGCGGGCGGACGTACAGCGGGTAGAGGTAGAGCTCCTCCGGCTGCCAGGCCAGCGCCGCGTCCAGCGAGCGCAGCCAACTCGCCTCGGTCTGGCCGTCGATGCCGTAGATCAGGTCGATGTTGAGCACCGGGAAGCCGGCCTCGCGGACCCGCCCGAGGGCGGCTTCGACGGCGGCGCGCTTCTGCGGACGGACGGCCGAGCGGGCCTCCTCGTCCAGGAAGGACTGCACGCCGAGGCTGAGGCGGGTGGTGCCGCGCTCGGCGAGCACCCGCAGCCGGTCGGCGGTCGCGGTGTCGGGGGAGGCCTCCACCGAGAGCGGTACGGCCCGCAGGTCGGCGCCCAGGCGCTGCTCGGCGATGTCGCACAGCCGCTCCAGCTCAGCGGCCGTCAGATAGGTCGGCGTGCCGCCGCCGAAGGCCGCCAGCGCGAAGCGGGCGTCGCCGTCCAGCGCCGCCCGGACAGCGGTGGCCTGGCGTTCGAGCGCGTCCAGGTAGGCGGTGGTCAGGCCTTCGGGGCTGCCGATCCGGGTGAACAGGTTGCAGAAGCCGCAGCGGACTTCGCAGAACGGGATGTGCAGGTAGAGCGAGAGGGCGTGCTGCGGCTCGCCCGCCCAGAGCTCGCCGAGCGCCGGGCGCGGCTCGAGCGCGCGGTAGGCGGTCTTGTGCGGGTAGGCGTAGACGTACGACTGGTACGGCGAGCCGGCGGCGGGGACGGCCGTGGTGAGCGGCAGGAGCTCGGTCATCGGGTGGCCTCCGCGGCCGCCGGGACGGTGACGTGGGCGTACGGGACCGTCCAGACCACCTCGTGGCCGATCCGGTGGCCGGTGTAGCCGTCATCGCCGTAGGCCGTGCCGTGGTCGGAGCAGATGATGGCAAAACATGGCAGATGCTGGCTCATCGCGGCGAGCAGCCGGGGGATGTGCCGGTCCACGTACTCCAGGGCGGCCGCGTGGCTGGCCCGGCTGTCGCCGTCCTCGCGGGTGGCCCCGGGCAGGTGGAACCAGTTGGGCTGGTGCAGGGCGGAGACGTTCAGCAGCAGGAAGACCGGCTGCGTGGCGGCGTGCGCGGCGGCCACCTCCTGCGCGCGGGTGACCTGGGCCTCGAAGGAGGTCGGCGAGGGCACCCCGAACTCCGGCTCCCAGTGGCTCTCCTGGAACATCCCCGGCAGCACCGAGCCGAGCGGGCCCTGCTTGTTGAAGAAGCCGACCCCGCCGATGCAGACCGTCCGGTACCCGGCGGCGGCCAGGGCGGAGGGGAGGTCGGGCGTGTCGAAGACCCAGGTGCGCGGCTCGGTGGTCTCCGAGCCGGCGAAGCGGGCGGCGAACAGACGCGGGTGCGGGCCGTCCGGATCGGCCGGGGTGGGCAGGAAGCCCGCCAGCATCGCCTGGTGGGCGGCGTACGTGAAGCTGCCGGGGGTGTGCCGGCGCTCCCAGCGGCCGCCGGGCAGGAGCGCCGCGAGGTTCGGGATGCGGCCGGCCTCGGCCAGCTCCTGGGCCACGTCGTAGCGCAGCGTGTCCAAGGTGAGCAGGAGCAGGTGGTGGCTGCCGACCACGGCGTTCATGTCGGGTATGTCGTGCGGTGCGGTGTGGTGGTGCGTCATGGTGCGGAGGTCCTCAGGAGGTGGGAAGGGCGGCGAGCTGCGCCCGGTAGGTGTCCAGGCCCTCGGCGGGCCCGCCGGGCAGGCCGGTCAGCCGGGGCAGCAGGTCGCCGAAGGCGTTGACCTCGCCGATGTGGAAGCTGCGCCAGCCGGTGGCCGGCAGCAGGTCCACGCCGACCATCGGGGAGTTGGGGAAGCAGGCGGCGGCCCGCTCGCAGACGTCGAGCAGCTCGGGCCAGGCCTCGCCCGCCGCCTCGGCGGCGAGCTCGAGGTCACCCCGGGCGCCGCCGAGGTGCAGGTTGGTCATCGGGCTGCGGCTGGTGCGCACCACGGCGTGGGTGGCCCGGCCCGCGATCACCACCACCCGCAGGTCGGCCGCCCGGCCGCCCTGCGAGGCCTTGGGGATCCAGCGCTCCACCGCCAGCCCGTCCGGCGCGAGCCGGTCCACGATCGCGGCGATCTCCCGCTCAGTCCGGTAGCGGCGCACCCGCAGCGAGTTGTGCAGCTCGGCGCCGACCAGCTCGACCGAGGTGGTGGCCTGCAGCTGCCCGTGCGGGCCGAACTCCAGGGCGAGCACGCCGCTGGCCGAGGAGCCGTGCGCGGGCTTGACGAAGACCCGGGGCAGCCCGGCGGCGGACAGCCGCTCGCGCAGGTCCGGCCAGCCGATCACCGGGCCCGCCGACTGGTCCAGCGCGGCGGGCACCGGCACCCCGGCGGACGAGAGCAGCCGGTGGGTGGCGCGCTTGTCGAACATCACGGCGATCTCGGCCGGATCGCCGAGCAGTGCGGCGCCCGGCGTGGCCCGGACCTGCGCCGCGAGGCGCTCCAGCGCGCCCGTCACCCCCCGGTACCAGGCCGCGCCGCCCTCGACCCGGGTGGGCGCGTAGCCCGCGCCCAGGGCCGGGCCGCGAAGCAGCCGGTCGACCGCTTCGTCCTCGCCGGGCGAGTCGATCCGCACCAGCGTGCCCGGCGTCAGCCGGACGTCGCCGCGCAGCACGTCCAGCCAGGGCAGTACGACGGGCTCGGGCAGCCCGGCCGCCCTGGCCGCCTCGGCGAACAGGGCGACCCGCCGGTGGCCCGGGTTTCCGAGCACCGTGAGGTGGGTCATCGGGCCGCTACTCGCCGTTGGCGACGTAGCGCCAGTCGTCGCTCGGGTCCTCGCGCTCGGCCAGGTCGATCGTGACGCCCGGCAGGGCCGCGCGGACGCGCTCGGCCACGGGGTCGGTGAGGTAGTGGTGGTGCAGGTCGAGCGACTTGAGGTGGGTGAGCGGCTGCCCGGCCAGCAGGGCGCCCGCCCCCTCGTCGGTGAGCACGCCCATCGCCAGGCTGAGGCTCTCCAGCCGGGCCACCACCGGGGCGCCCGCCACGGCGGCGGCGATCTCGTCCTCCAAGTCGCTGTTCTCCAGGCCGAGGTGGCGCAGCGCGGGCAGCCGGGCCCCGTCCAGGACCGGCGCGAGGTCGGCCACGGTGGCGTCGCCGCCGTAGTTGGCCGTGCCGAGCCAGAGCTCGAGGCGCTCCAGCGCGGGGAAGTCGGAGGCCCCGACCGCCCGCACCACCTCGGAGGGCAGGCCGCCCGCCTCGAAGCGGAGCGCACGCAGCTTCTCGTGCCGCACCGGGCTCAGCGCCAGCTTCTGCTCGCCGTCCCAGTCGCCGGAGGCGCCGCGCACCACCAGCTCCTCCAACTGCGGGAACGCCTCGAACACCGCCGTGATGTCGCACATCTGCAGCCAGGAGAGCTCGCACTGCTCGTACGTCACGTCACCGATGAACAGCCCCCGCAGGTTCGGCAGCCGGCCCGCGCTCGCCGCGATCGCGGCGAGCGACTCGGTCAGCGGGACGTAGTCGTCGGTGAACCACGGGCCGATCACCACCGCGCGGACCTGCTCGGCGTCCACCAGCTCCAGGAACTCCGCCCAGCGCTCGGCGAACGTCCCCTTGGCGTCGTAGTGCAGCCCCACCCGCCAGGCCACCGCGTCGACGGCGGGCAGGCTCCGGGCCTCGCCCTCCGTCGGGCTCTCGGGGAACACGTCGAAGACGGGGAGCCGGTGGAACTCCGTCAGATGCTCGCTGATCGCCATGGCGCCTCTCCTCGTGGTCGGTCCGCCCGCGGCGGCGGTACGGACAGTACTGGTGTACCAGTGCGGGCCGACAATCCGGACAGCGGGCCGCTACTCGGAGACGGCGACGTAGCGCCAGATCTCGCCGTCGTCCTCCTCCGCCTCCAGTTGGCAGTCCAGGCGCACCGCTACCCCGGGCAGCGCCGCGCGGACTCGTTCGACCATCGGGTCGGTGAGGAAGTGGTGGTGCAGGTCGAGGGACTTGAGGTGGGTCAGCGGCTGGCCGTCGAGCAGGGCGGCGGCGCCGTCGTCGGTCAGGGTGCCCATCGCCAGGCTGAGGCTCTCCAGCCGGGCGACCATCGGCGCGCTCGCCACGGCGGCGGCGATCTCGTCCTGCAGCTCGCTGTCCTCCAGGCCCAGATGACGGAGCTTCGGGAAGAGCTGCCCGGAGAGCAGCGGAGCCAGGTCGGGGACGGTGACGTCGCCGCCGTACTCGTCGACGCCCAGCCAGAGGTTCAGGCTCTCCAGCGCGGGGAGGTCGCTGGTCAGCAGCCCGGTCACGGCCTCGCGCGACAGCCCGCCGGACTCGAAGCGCAGAGTGCGCAGCGCCTGGTGCTCCACCGGGCCGAAGCTCGGCCTGCCGCGCACACCGAGCTCCTCCAGCAGGGGGTAGGCCGCGGCGAGCGGGGTGGCGTCGCAGGGCCCGATGTAGCTGATCTCGCGCTCCTCACGGACCAGGTCGCCGAGGAAGACCGCCCGCAGTCCCGGCAACTCCGCAGCCGAGTCGGCCAGCAGGCGGACGACCTCGCCGGCGTCCCGGCGGAACTCCCCCGACCACGGGCCGACCACCACCGCGCGGACCTGCGAGGCGTCGACGGTCGTCAGGAACCGCCGCCACTTCTGCTCGAAGGTCTCCAGGAGCACGGTGGGCCATTTGAAGCGGTGGGCCGGGTCCTCGTCCACCGCCAGCCGCCAGGCCACCTCGGCGGCTCCCGATAGCGGACGCTCCTCCCGCGGGCTCGGGAAGTCGGCCACGGGCAGGCCGTGGAACTCCTGCAGATGCTCCTCGACGCTCATACGCCCTCCCAGTCTCTCCCGGTGACGGCCATTCCTATCAGCTGCCCGCCACGTTGTCGGACCTCGGCCCTAGGTTTCCGCTCAGCGGTGGAGAGCCACCCGCAGCGAAGGAGGATGCCGTGTACCGCCAGGGAGATGTGCTGATCGTGCCGGTGCCCGAGGAGGCCGCGCCGGTCTCGGGGCACGGGCTGACCGAGCAACCCCGGGACGGGCGGGGCCGGTTGGTCCTCGCGCTCGGCGAGGTGACCGGGCACGCGCACGCGGTGGTCGGGCCGGGGCGGCTGCTGCGCGAGCCGGGGATGTTCTCCACCGCCTGGCTGCAGCTGACGGAGGGTGGGCGGGTGGTGCACGAGGAGCACGCCGCGATCCCGCTCCCCAAGGGCTGGTACCGGGTGGTGCGCCAGCGCGAGTACGTCCCGGGCGCCGTCCGGGTCGTCTCGGACTGACACCGCCACCCCAGCAGAGCGAGAGGAAACAGGACATGACGCAGCAACTCGACCTCCGGGCCCCGGACGAGACGGCCAACCACTGGCGGCAGGTCTCGGTGGCCACCACCCCCGCCGACCGGCCCACGGCCGAGCGCGCCGTCCGCGCCGCCTACCGGGCGGCCGGCCTGGCCGAGCCGGAGGCGGTGGTCTGGTTCGACTCGCCGCTGCAGGGGGCGCTGGCCGCCGTGCACCTCGCCGGCGGTGCGGAGCGGCTGCGCGGCTGCCCGAGCTGGGGGCGGGTCGCGCCGCTGCTCGAGCGGACCGTGGCCCGGCTCGGCGAGCATCAGGCCGGCCGCAGCGTCCGCGACGCACTCCGCACCCGGCCCTGGGAGCAGGCCCGGGCCCGTACGCACGCCCGGCTCGGCGGCCTCGGCTGGGCCGAGCTCTGGGCCCTGACCGGTGGTGAGCTCTGGACCTCGACCCAGGAACTGGCCGACCGCATCCGGCGCGCCACCGCCGAACAGCTGCACGGAGCAGATGACTTGTCCGCCGAGCCGGAGCTGCGCGAGCGGTCGGCCGCAGCGGTCTCCGTCGTCCGGCTGGCGCTGCTCGACGCCGTGCTCGGGCAGCACGACGCGCCCTGGCTGGCCGCCTTCGACGCCGCCGGGGAGCTGGACGAGCAGCTCGCCCCGCTGGCCGAACTCGCCCGCAGCGCCGGCTGGTGGTGGCCGTACGAGCGCGTCGCGCTGCTCACCGAACGCCCCACCGAGCTGCACCGCGACGAAGCCGGCCGCCTGGACCGCGCCGACGGCCCCGCCCTCGCCTACCCGGACGGCTTCGCCCTGCACGCCTGGCGCGGCATGCCGGTGCCCGCGGACTTCCTCGCCACCCTCGGCGCGCTCACCCCCGAGCGGATCCGCGCGGAGGAGAACGCCGAGCTGCGCCGCGTCATGCTGGAGCACTACGGCTACGACCGCTACCTCACCGAATCCGCCGCCGAACCCGTCCACCGTGACGAGACCGGCACCCTCTGGCGGATCCAACTCCCTGACGACGAGCCGGTGGTGATGGTCGAAGTCCTCAACTCCACCCCCGAGCCCGACGGCACCACCCGCACCTACTGGCTCCGCGTCCCCCCGAACATCCGCACCGCCCGCGCGGGCGTCGCCTGGACCTTCGGCCTGTCCGCCGAGCAGTACCGCCCCCAGCGCGAGACCTGAGCGCCGCGAAAACGGCTGGCGGCGCAGCGGGGGAGTCGGTCATGCTGCCGCCGCGATGAGTGATGAAGCAGAGTGGGCGTACGCCCCGGTCAGCACCCTGGAAGGACTGCTGCAACGCGGTCGCGGTCTCGGGGCGATCGATGCGCCCGGTGATCCGACGGCCGGACGGCTGGTCCGGGAGTGCGTGAGCCGGGACTGCCGCTGGGACGGGGTGGACGAGCGGGACCTCTACCTGGCCCGGCTGATGAGGGACTTGGAGCTCTCTCCGGAGCCGGTCGTCGCCCGGCTGCAGGGGGACGAGTACGAGTGCGAGCGGGCCGCGGGCCTGTTGGTGCCCCTCGCCAAGGGCGGGGTGGCCGGGGCGCGCGAGGCCTTGCGGGCGTACGTCCACGACGGCGAGCACTGGGTGGACGTCCTGCAGAGCCTGGCCGCCGGCTGGCCCGTCGAGTGGTGGGACGACCTGGCCGGTGTAGCCCGTCGCCGCCTCGCGGCGGACCGGGTGCCGCTGTGGCGTTCCGAGCCGTGGGTGCGCTGGCAGGTCCCCGCACCGGAGCCCGTACTCCGTGCCAGGCCCCCGCAACCGGTCGTGGCCTCCGGGCGGCTGCTGGCCCTGCTGGCCGATCCGGCGGCGGACAGGTCCGCGAAGGTGGCGGCGCTGCGGGCTCTCGCCGCGCGTGGGCCGGAGCCCGGTCTGATCCCGCTGGTGCCTCTGCTGAGAGCCGAGGGCCCGATGCCCCTGCTCGGGCGCGCGGTCGACTCGCTCGGCGTCCTCGCCGTCCCGGCCGCCCGGGAGTGGGTGACCGCCCCCGACCGGTGGCTGTCCTGGACCGGAGCGACGGTGCTGGCCGCGCACGGCGAGCCGCGTGACGTGCCCGTGCTGGTCGGGCAGCTCGCTGCCCACTGGGCCGCCCGGGACTGGTGCGGCCCAGGCCGACTCGCCGCCGGGCTGGCCCGGTTCGGCCCGCAGGCCGCCGAGGCCGTACCGCTGCTGCGCCGCTTCTGGCTCCGCACCCCGCACTCCTACGAACGCCCGGCATACCTGAAGGCCCTGGCCGCCATAGACCCCAGCGGCCTCCCACAGGCGTACACCGAATCCCTCTGGGACTGCGAGTCCGACGCCCGCCTGCTCGGCATCGCCTCCGCCCCCGACACCCCGCAAGTCCGCCGCCGCCTGGCCGAACTGCGCGACGACCCGATGGAGGATTCCGAGATCAGAGCGGCGGCGGGAGGCCGCCATCAGTCACTGTCTCCCGGAGAAATCCGGACGGCAGTACACCCCTGAGAGCCTCCGGCGAAAGCCGGGCCAACCGGGTGGGCGGGTTCCGCGAGGCGGTAGTCGAGGGCCTTCAGACGCATCAAGTACCCCCGTGAACAGTCCGACCGGATCCGCCTCTTGCGCGGTGGCCGTCCGCATGCGACACATGAAGCTCGGTGGGCTGGTGACAGGGGGCTACATGTCGCAAGGAGCGGTCCGGGGCGCCGATGGCCCGTCCGACTGGGCGAGACGCACGTTCGGGGAGCACGCGAGAGCACTGGTACGGACCGTCCCCGACCGGCTCGCCCATGCGCATGAGCGAGCCAGGGCCAGCCATCTCGTCGCCCGCCTGGACAACCATTCGCCCTACGGCCTGACACTTGCCCAGGCGGTGCTCGAAGAGTTCGCGGAGGCGGTCACGGGTCTGGGTGGCAGTGTCCGGGTACTCGGTGGGCGGCCGTACAGCATTCTCCAGGGGCGTGCGCTGTTCCCGTTCCGGTACGCGAACAAGCCGACCCCGCTCGGGAAGGCCAGGCTGCGAGCCGACGTCTCGCAGCGCAAGCGTCGGATGCTCACCGCACACTCGCCCGAGCCAGACACGCTCTTCCCGGTCGAGGAGCTCACGACGACCAAGGAGTACAAGGAACTGCACGAAGCCTTCGAGGAGCTCGGGCAGCAGACGACCTTGGTCTCCGTCTTCTACACCTCCGACGTGACGCACGGAGTGCACGCCATCCACTGGGGCGAGGCCCATCTCGAGCCGGACCGGACCTTCAGTTGGCTCCACAGTGAGTCACTGCCGACGGCGGGGGGTTAGGCCGGCCAGGAGGTGGCGGCGTGGGTGAGGGCGGGGGGTTCGAGGGTGGCGACCAGGTGTTCGAAGAGGTGGACGGCGGTGGGGCCGGTCCAGTCTTCGGTGAGGACTTCGAGGGGGAGGCCGGGGTCGCGGAAGGGGAGTTTGCGCCAGTGGTCGATGACGGCGAGGTAGGTGGTGAAGGCGTCGGCGTCGTCCAGGCCGGTGGTGGGGACGTCCGAGTACTCGGTGATGAACTCGCGGTAGCGCCGGTCGATCTCGCCGAGGTCCCAGCCGTTGCGGACGGTGGTGGTGAGCTGCTGGCCGCCGACGTAGTCGCCGACGAAGACGGCGCACTGTTCGGTGAGGTCCAACTCGGCTATGGCCCGCCGCGCGGCCGGGAGCATCCGGGCCGGCGCGATCCACACCGCCGAGCCGATGTTACCGAAGCCGAGTGAGCTCAGGTGGGCGGTCAGCTGGTGCCGTACCGCCCGCGCGGACTCCGGCACGGAGAAGTTCACCAGGCACCAGCCGTCACCGAGGTCGGCCGGCTGCCGGGCGTGCCAGATGACTTCGTCACCGGCGGCGAGCGCCTCCAGGGCGGCCGGGGTGAGGGCGTAGCCCCGCTGCCCGGAGCGGCTCTCCGACTCCAGCCAGCCGCGCTTCTTGAGCCGGAAGACCGCCGTCCGCACGCTCGCGGCGTCCAGCCCCGAGCGGCCGAGCAGCTCGACCGCCCCGGCGATCGGCATCCAGTCGCCCATGGGCCGGACCACCGCGCCGAGGAAGCTCACCAGCAGGGTCCGGGACCGGGCGGTGGCCGGGGGTCGGGTGCTCGTCGTCTCGCTCATCCCGCTCAGTATCGCCGACCCGGTCATTCAAGATCTCATCGGACCGCGCAGCGCGGCGGTCCACTCCGGGGGCCAGGGCAGGCTCCCGGCACCCTCGCGGTGGGCCCGGTCGATGTGCACGGTGACGTACCCGCCGTGCGCGGCCCGGCGGCGCTCCCGCCCCTCGAAGGGTTCGCCCCAGACCTCGAAGGCGAAGGTCATCGAGGAGGTGCCGATCCGGGTCAGCTCGACGGACGTGCTGACCTCCTGGCCGAAGAAGAGCGGCGCCTCGAAGTCGACCGAGTAGTGCACCCGGGGCGCGACCGGGAAGTACCCGGTCAGGCCCCGCTCGGCCATCAGCCTGGCCTCGGCCGCCTCCACGAACCGGACGACCGCGCTGTTGTGGTAGATCCCCGCCGCGTCCGTGTCGATCCACTCGATCCGCGTCCGGTGCACCCCGACCGGGCCCTTGAAGTCCTCGCTCACCCTGCCGCCCTGCCCGGCGTCCACCGCAGGTGCACCTGCCCGGCGGCCCCCTCGCGCAGCAGCTCCAGCCGCGGCGGGATCCGGTCGGTGCGCGAGGCCGGCGGCTTGCGGCGGCCGGCCTCCCACTGCACGGGCCAGTCGGCGCCCGCGCCCCGGTACTCCTGCTCGGCGGCGGCCTGCAAGGTCCACTGCGGGTTGTAGAGGTGGGTGCGGCCGAGTGCGCACAGGTCGGCCCGCCCGGCGAGCAGGATCGAGTTGACGTCGTCGTAGGAGGAGATCGCGCCGACCGCGATCACCTTCACCCCGGCCGGCCCGGCCACCTTGTGGCGGATCTTGTCGGCGAACGGGGTCTGGTACGAGCGGCCGTAGGCCGGCTTCTCGTCCTTGGTGACCTGCCCGGAGGAGACGTCGATCGCGGCCGCGCCGTGTGCGACGAAGGCCCGGGCGATCTCCACCGCGTCGTCCTCGGTGTTTCCGTCCGGCACCCAGTCGGTGGCCGAGATGCGGACGGTCACCGGGATCGAGGCCGGGACGGCCCGCCGGACGGCGTCGAAGACCTCCAGCGGGAAGCGCAGCCGGTTCTCCGGCGAGCCGCCGTACTCGTCGGTGCGCCGGTTGGCGACGGGGGAGAGGAAGGAGGAGAGCAGGTACCCGTGCGCGGCGTGCACCTCGATCAGGTCGAAGCCGGCCCGAACCCCGCGCTCGGCGGCGGCCGTGAAGTCGGCGACCACCTGGTCGAGATCGGCCCGGGTGGCCTCCCGGGGCACCTGGCAGCCGGGGCCGTACGGGAGCGCGGACGGGCCGATCACCTCCCAGTTGCCGCTCTCCAGCGGCTGGTCCATGCCCTCCCACATCAGCCTGGTCGAGCCCTTGCGGCCGGAGTGGCCGAGCTGCAGGCCGATCCGGGCGGTGGAGTTGGCGTGCACGAACTCGGTGACCCGGCGCCAGGCCGTGCCCTGCTCCTCGGTCCACAGCCCCGGGCAGCCCGGGGTGATCCGGCCCTCGGGCGAGACGCAGACCATCTCGCTCATCACCAGGCCCGCGCCGCCGAGCGCCTTGGAGCCCAGGTGCACCAGGTGGAAGTCGCCGGGCACGCCCTCCACCGCGGAGTACATGTCCATCGGGGAGAGGATCACCCGGTTCTTGAGTTCCAGCTCGCCGATCCGCACCGGCTGGAACATCGCCGGGGTCGGCCCGCCGGCCCCCTCCCGGGCGGCGAACTCCCGCTCCATCAGCGCGGCGAAGGACGCGTCCCGGTCCTGGAGGTTCTCGAAGGTGATCCGGCGCGAGCGGGTCAGCAGGTTGAACGCGAACTCGGCCGGTGCCTGGCCCGCGTACATGCCGATGTTCTCGAACCACTCCAGCGAGGCCTGCGCGGCCCGCTGGGTGGACTCGACCACCGGCTTGCGCTCGGCCTGGTAGGCCGCCAACGCCCCGGCGACCGAAGGGTGTTCGTGCAGGCAGGCGGCCAGCGCGAGGGCGTCCTCCATGGCCAGCTTGGTGCCGGAGCCGATCGAGAAGTGCGCGGTGTGGGCGGCGTCGCCGAGCAGCACCAGATTGCCGTCGTACCAGCGCTCGTTGCGCACCGTGGTGAAGTTCAGCCACTTCGAGTTGTTGGTGAGCACCCGGTGGCCGCGCAATTGGGCGGCGAAGATCTCCCGGATCCGCTCGACGGCGTACTCGTCACTGGCGCCCGGCGGGAGCTCCTGCTCCTCGGTCCGGTCGAAGCCGGCCCGCCGCCAGACCTCCTCGTGCATCTCCACGATGAAGGTCGAGCCGGTGGCCGAGTACGGGTAGCCGTGGATCTGCATGGTGCCCCACTCCGTCTGCTTGACGAAGAACTGGAACGCCTCGAAGACCAGATCGGTGCCGAGCCAGATGTACTTGTTACCGCGCCGGTCGAGCGCGGGCGCGAAGACGTCGGCGTACTTGGTGCGGATGGTCGAGTTGAGCCCGTCGGCGGCCACCACCAGGTCGTACGAGGTGCGCAGTTCGTCCACCTCGGGCACCGGCGCGCGGTAGTGGACGGTGACGCCGAGCTCGGCGGCCCGCCGCTGCAGGATGGCAAGGAGGTCGTGCCGGCTCATCGCCGCGAAACCCTGGCCGCCCACCGTGAACCGGTGCCCGTCGAAGTCGATGTCGATATCGGTCCAGCGGGCGAACCGGCTCTCCATCGCGGCGTGCACGACTTCGTCGGCGTTGTCGATCCCGCTCAGTGTCTCGTCGGAGAAGACCACCCCGAAGCCGAAGGTGTCGTCCGGCGCGTTGCGCTCCCAGACGGTGACTTCGTGCGCCGGGTCGAGCTGCTTCATCAGGGCGGCGAAGTACAGGCCGCCCGGGCCGCCGCCGGCGATGGCGATCCTCATGCCTGGCCCTCCGTCCGGTCCGCCACGAGCCGGCGGAGCTTGAAGTGCTGGAGCTTGCCGCTGGGGTTGCGCGGCAGCGCGTCGGTGAAGCGCACCTGGCGCGGGTACTTGTAGGGCGCGATCAGCTGCTTGACGTGGTCCTGGATCTCCTTGGCCTTCGCCGCGTCGCCGACCACGCCCTCCCGCAGCACCACGAACGCGCAGACCACCGAGCCCCGTTCGGCGTCGGGGGCGGCCACCACCGCCGTCTCGGCCACGTCCGGGTGGGTGACCACGGCGGCCTCGACCTCGGGCCCGGCGATGTTGTAGCCGGAGGAGACGATCATGTCGTCACTGCGGGCCTGGAACCAGAAGTAGCCGTCCTCGTCGCGCAGGAAGGTGTCCCCGGTGACGTTCCAGCCGTTCACCACGTAGTCGGCCTGCCGGTCGTCGTCCAGGTAGCGGCAGCCGACCGGGCCGATCACGCCGAGCCGGCCCGGCACGCCGGGCGGCACCTCCTCGCCGTACAGGTCCAGCACGGTGGCGCGGTAGCCGGGCACGGGCCGCCCGGTCGAGCCGGGGCGGATCTCCGCATCGGCGGCCGAGATGAAGATGTGCAGCAGCTCGGTGGCGCCGATCCCGTCGATCACCTCGATGCCGAGCTCCGTGCGCAGCCTCTCCCACAGCGCCTGCGGGATGTGCTCCCCGGCGCTGACCGCCCGGCGGAGGCCCGAAAGCTGCTGCACCGCACCGGACTTGACGATCTGCTGGTAGGCCGTCGGTGCGGTGGCCAGCACCGTGACACCGTGCTCGGCGACCAGGCCGGCCAGCTGCACCGGGGTGGTGGCCTCGGTCAGGAAGGCGCAGGCACCCGCCCGCAGGGTGAAGACCACCAGCATGCCCAGGCCGAAGGTGAACGCGAACGGCGCGGTGCAGGCGACCAGGTCGTCCTGGCGCAGCCGCAGGGTGCTGCGTCCGAAGGTGTTGTCGATGGACAGGAGGTCGCGGTGGAAGTGCACGGTGATCTTCGGGACGCCGGTGGTGCCCGAGGTGGGCCCGAACAGCGCGACGTCCTCCGCGGCGGTGTCGACGGCCGTGAACCGCCCGGACTTCGCCGCGGCCAGACGGCTCAAGTCACCTTCCCCGTCGCCCCCGTGGGCCACCACGGTCAGCCCGGGCAGGGCGGCCACCTCGTCCAGGTACCGGTGGTCGGCGAGCGCCAGGGCCGGCCTGGTCTTCGCCACGATCGGGGCCAGCTCGCGGGAGCGCAGGGCGGCCATGGTGGAGACCACGATGCCGCCGGCCTTCAGCACGCCCAGCCAGGCGGCCACGGCCCAGGGGTTGTTGGGGGAGCGCAGCAGCACCCGGTTGCCCGGCACCAGGCCGAAGTCCTCGGTGAGCACCTGGGCGACCTGGTCCGAGCGGAGCTTCAGCTCGCCGTACGTCCAGACCTCGCCGCCCGGGGTGCGCAGCGCGGGCCGGCCGGGCCCGAGCTCCGCCGTCGGGCGGTCGATCAACTCCACGGCCGCGTTGAGGCGTTCGGGGTACTGCAGCAGCTCGGTGGTGAACTCGATGGCCGGCCACTGCTCGGCCGGCGGCAGGTGGTCACGGGCGAAGGTGTCGGTGTGCGCCGACGCCGGCCGGTTCATGGCCGGCCCGCCACTCTGATCATGCCCTCCTGTGCCACGGTGGCCAGGTGCGTGCCGTCCGGGGCGAAGAACCGCCCGGAGCCCAGGCCGCGCCCGCCCCCGGCCGCGTCGGCCTGCTGGGCGTAGAGCAGCCAGCCGTCCGCCGCACCCGGCGGCAGGGCCCGGTGGAACCACATCGCATGGTCGAGACTGGCCGTGACCAGCCCCTCCTGCGCCCAGTGCAGGCCGAGCACCCGCAGCACCGGCTCCAGGATCGTGTAGTCGCAGACGTACGCGAGCGCCGCCGCGTCCCGCTGCGCGTCGGTGAGCCCCTCCACCGGCCGCAGCGCGTCGAAGGGCTTGACCCAGAGCGCCTGGTGCGGCACCCGCGCGCCCTCGACGCCCAGGTAGACCGGCCCCGGCACGTGCCGCATGTCGAAGCTGCGCCCGCCGGACCAGTACGCCTTCGAGCCCGGCGTCATCGTCCCGCCGGAGCGGCCGGCCAAGTACTCGGCGGAGGAGGGGAGTTCGTCCGGCCCCGGCAGCTCGGGGGCGGTCGCGTGGTGGCTGTCGCCGGGCTCGCCGGCCGCGAAGTTGGCCAGGCAGACGTAGAGCGCCTTGCCGTTCTGGTAGCCGCGTACCTGCCGGGTCGTGTACCCCCGGCCGTCGCGCAGCAGTTCCACCTCGTAGCGCACCTCCTTGCCGATCTCGGCCGGGCGCATGAAGTAGGAGTGCATGGAGTGCAGCGTCTTGCCGTCCTCGACCGAGCGCATCGCGGCGGCGGCCGCCTGGGCGACCAGGTCGCCGCCGTAGGCCTTCGGCCAGGGGCAGGGCTGGGTGACGGCGGTGAACGCCAGGTCGAAGTGCTCGGCCGTGGCGGGGGTCAGCGTGACGGCGGTGGTGAAGGTCTCCGAGGTGGTGTCGGCCATCAGGGGCGCTCCAGCCAGTCGCGCAGGTCCGCGTCGGGGACTTCGGGGAGGTTGACCACGATGTTCTCCGGGGTGCGGGTGGTCATCCAGGTCAGCGGGTTGTCGCGGTCGAGGTTGCACTCGACGTGCGGCATGAACGGCGGCACGAAGACCCAGTCGCCCTCCGCCATGTCGATGTAGTCCTCGAACTCCAGGCCGAAGTAGATCCGGCCGCGCCCGGAGAGCACGTACCCGCCGGTCTCCGCCTCGCCGTGGTGGTGCGGCACCGAGCGGTAGCCGGCCTCGTTGCGGACCTTGCCGAACCAGAGTCTGGTGGCCGGGGTGTGCTGGATGCTGATCCCCGAGATCCGGGTGGCGCCGGCGGACTGGCCGGTGTCACCCGGCTCCGTGCCGGCCCGGGTGACGACCGGCACCACCAGGCCGCTCGCGGTGGCGTACATCGAGTTGTCGCCTTCAAGGAGGTAGTCAGCGGGCGTGGGGTCCATCGAAGCTCCTCGGGTCAGTTCACGAACCGGACGGTGTTGCGCAGGGTGCCGAGGCCGGTGATCTCCGTCTCCACCACGTCGCCGTCGGCGAGGTAGCGCGGCGGCCGCCGCGCCGCCCCGATGCCGCCGGGCGTGCCGGTCAGCACCAGGTCGCCCGGGCGCAGCACGGTGAAGGTCGAGATGTACGCGAGCAGGTCGGCGGGGTCGAACACCAGCGTGCGGGTGTTGCCGCGCTGGACCTGCTCGCCGTTGACCCGGCAGATCACCTCGACGCCCTCGGCGGGGTCGAGCTCGTCGGGCGTCACGACCACCGGGCCGACGGGGGTCGAGCCGTCCCAGGCCTTGCCCTGGAACCACTCCAGCGTCCGGTACTGCCAGTCGCGCACCGAGATGTCGTTGGCCACGGTGTAGCCCGCGATCCCCTTCAGCGCGGCCTCGCGGTCGGCGCGGCGCAGGGTCGCGCCCACCACCACGGCGAGCTCGGCCTCCCAGTCCACCTGCAGGCCCGCCGGCAGCAGGAGATCGGCCTCGGGGCCGGCCAGGGTGTCGGCGTACTTGGTGAACAGCGTGGGGTGGGCGGGCAGTTCGCGGCCGGTCTCGAGGATGTGGTCGGCGTAGTTCAGGCCGCAGCAGATCACCTTGCGCGGCGCGGGCAGCGGCAGCACGGGCACGGCCCCGGCCAGCACCTCGCCGGGGACGGGCTCTGCCCCGCTGTCGAGCAGCGCCGACAGGTCGGCGGCGGGCAGGGCCCGCCAGCTGCTCCCGTCGAGGACCGCGGCGCTGGTACCGCCCGCGTGGGTCACTGTCGCGAGGTGCATGTGCCTTGCCACTCCTCCGTACCGAGGGGCCCGTCATCGGGTATTTCATTATTTCTGCGACCGTCACGGAGCTGTCAATAGATGCTACGGTGACGGCGCCCAAGTTCCCGGCCCGCAGGAGCTCGCCATGGCAACCGACCTGACGCCGATTCCGGTCAACCCCCCGTCCCTGCCCAAGCCCAGCGGCTACTCGCACGGGACACTGAGCGGCAACACGCTCCACCTGGGCGGCCAGACCGCCCTCGACCGGGACATGAAGATCGTCCCCGGTGGCATCGTCGAGCAGTTCCGGCAGGCCTTCGGCAACGTCCTCACCACCCTCGCGGCGGCCGGCGGCATACCGCAGGACTTGGTGAGCGTGACCATCTACCTGACCGACATCCCCGACTACCAGGCCCACGGCCGCGAGATCGGCCAGGTCTGGCGCGAACTGGCCGGCCCGGTCTACCCCGCGATGGCCGGCATCGGCACCACCGGGCTCTGGCAGCCCGAGGCCATGATCGAGATCCTTGGCGTCGCGGTCATCCCGGACGAGCGCCTGGTCCGGCCCGAAGCCGACTGACCGGAGGTCTGCCGTGCCCACCCCACCCTCCGCGGACCTGCTGCTGCGCGCGGGCCGCATCCACACCCTCGCCCCCGGCCAGGAGCCACAGCGCTCGCTCGCCGTGCGCGGCGACCGGGTGTACGCGGTCTCGGCGGCGCCGGACGGGCTCGACCACCTCCTCGGCCCGGGCACCACCGTGCTCGACCTGCCCGGCGCCACCGTCCTCCCGGCCTTCGACGACACCCACACCCACCTGATCGCGGCCGCCGACAGCGCCCACGACGTGGCCGTGGACGGCGCCCGCTCCGTCGCCGAGTTCCTCGAGCTGATCCGCGCCCGCGCCGAGCGCACCCCGGCGGGGGAGTGGATCCGCACCGCCGGGCACTGGCAGGAGCTGAACCTCGCCGAACGCCGCTTCCCCACCGCCGCCGAGCTCGACACCGCCACCGACCGGCACCCGGTGCTCGTCCAGCGCGGCGTCCACAACCAAGTCCTCAACGGGTACGCGCTGCGCCTGTGCGGAATCGACGCCACCACCCCCGACCCGGCGGGCGGCGCCATCACCCGCCACGGCGACGGCCGGCCCGTCGGCCACCTGCGCGGCGGCCTCCCCCTGATCCGGCCGCACCTGCCCGCGCCCGACCAGGAGCGCAAGCTGGACGGGCTGCGCCTGGCCTCGCACGCCTACGCGGCGACCGGCATCGGCACCGTCCGCGACACCAACTCCTCCCCGGCCGACCTGGCCGCGCTGAAGGAGCTGCACGCGCGCGGCGGACTCGGCTGCCGGGTCAGGGTGTTGCTCTCCACGCTCGGCTTCAGCTCGGTGCAGCAGGTCGAGGAGCTGCTCGACGGCATGGAGCCCTGGCGAAACGTGGCCGACCCCTGGCTGAAGGTCTGGGGCGTCAAGTTCTGGATGGACGGTGGCATCGAGGCGGGGGCCCTGGAGGCCCCGTACTGCCCGGCGCACTGCCCGACCCCGGGCTACACCGGACAACTGTCCTGGCACCAACCGGAGTTGGAGGAGGCTGTCGAACTCGTGGTCCGGCGCGGCTGGCGGGTCGGCATCCACGCCTACGGCGACCGCGGCGTCCGCACCCTGCTCGACCTGTTCGAGCGCGTCCAGCAGCGCATCCCCGGGCTGCCGTACGGCACGCTGGTCATGGAGCACGGCGGGCTCGCGGAGCGCACCCAGCGGCGCCGAGTCGTCCAGCTCGGCATCCCGGTCACCGTCCAGCAGCCGCTGCTGCACGACGCCGCCGCCATCCAGTCCGAGTACTGGGGCCGCGAACGCGTGGCCGCCCTCTTCCCCGCCCGGGCCTGGCTCGACGCCGGGGCCGACCTCTCGGCCGGCTCCGACTACCCCGTCGGCGCCTTCGGTGTGGCCCACTCCCTGCACGGCCTGACCACCCGCTCGACCGTGGCCGGCGTCCTCGGCCCGGACCAGGCCATCACCCTCGCCGAGGCCGTCACCCTCCACACCACTGCCGCCGCCCGCCTCGCCGGTGAAGCCCGCCTGCGCGGCCTCCTCACCCCCGGCCGGCTCGCCGACCTCACCGTCTGGCCCGAAGATCCTTACACTGCAACAGACTTGGACTCCCTTCGCCCCACCCACACCCTCCTCGGCGGTGCCATGGTCCACGGCCTGCCCGGGTGAGCCCCGGGCCGGCCGTGGACGTTCCGTCAGGCGTCCACCCACAGGCAGTACGTCCCGGACCACCAGCCCCGGGAGGTCGCGAACGCGTGCCTGGTGTTTGGGCCGTAGACACCGTCCGCGGTGGCCCCGGCGGGCGGCCTGGGCCTTATTGAGCGCGTTGAAGGTGTTGGTGCCGAAACCGCCGTCCACCTTGAGCTGGTGGGCGGCATCGACCGGGCACCGGGCGAGCCCGCCGGTGCCCCAACCGTCCACCGGGGCACGGACGGTGAACATCTCGGTGTACAACGTCGAGGGCGACTGCAAGACCCAGCAGCAGCGACTGCCGGCCTGCAGCATGGGCCTGGCCCGGGACCCGCGCAAGGCCTACGAGGCCGCCAACGTGGTGGCGCACCGGGTCTGGCACGGAGACGCCCTGACGGCCGACTGTGTCCTGCGCGACGCCGAACGCGTGGGCGACGAGACCGGAGTCGAGACGACCCGCTGGTTCCGCGACGCCGTCCCCGACATCCCCGAGGGACTCGCCTGGCTGCCCGCCGTCCGCACCCACGACAACCCCGAGCTTCCCCCCTGCGCCTCCTGAGCCTCGTCATTCCCAGCTGAACCACGTCTGTTGATCCGTCACATCCGCTGCTACAGTCGCGGCTTGGTCCTACCGGATCATTTTCGATTCCTGCACCACTCCGCCACAAGAGATGGAGAACCAGCATGGTTTCGCTCCCCCGTCGCGCCGCCGCAGTGGCCCTCCTCGCCGCCGGCCTGCTCGGCTTCGCCGGTACCGCCACCGAGGCCTCCGCCACCACCGTCCGCTACTTCTACGGCAGCGGCCCCAATGCGGGCATCGCGACCCAGCACGCCTGGAACCTGGCCCTCGCCGCGGGCTACACGGACAGCCAGTGCTCCTCGGAGACCGACCTCATCGCCCCGGGCTACTGGAAGACCACCGTCACCTGCGTCACCGGCTGAGCCGAGCGCGCCCGGGCCCTCGCCGTGCGGCGGGGGCCCGCTGACATTTTCCGACCGACGCTCCGTCCGTTTGGCCCGAGTACTGTCAAGTTGCTGCCAGGTCGGCCGCCGAACCGCCCCGCGAAGCCCTTCCAGGAGTAGCTTGCCGGTGTCCGCAAGCCGGGCTCGGGAGGGGCTGAAGTGAGGCGTTTCCGCCTGCTCGTCGCTGGTAACGCGGTTTCCGCGTACGGCAGTTATCTCAACATGGTGGCGCTCAACGTCTTCGTCTACCAGCTGACGGGCAGCGCCCTGACGGCCGGTCTGTACATGGCGGTGCGGCTGCTGACCAGCGTCGCCTCCGGGGTGGTCGCAGGCTCCCTCGCGTCCCGGATCCCGCGAAAGCGCCTGATGGTCGGCTCCGACCTCACCCAGGCCACCGCGTTGGTACTGCTGCTGCTGGCGCCGTCGGGTGCCCGGGTCGGGCTGCTGTTCGTGCTCGCCGTCGTCGCCGGTGCCTGCTCGACCGTCTCCGGGGTGTCGCTGCGCAGCGCGGTGCCCGAGATCGTCGGCGCCGACCTGCGCACCAGGGCCAACAGCCTGCTGGCAACCGGCCGTTCCCTGGCGATGGTGGCCGGGTTCGGCTCGGCGAGCGTCATCGTCGCCCAGCTCGGCTACCGCTGGGCCTTCGCCTTCGACGCGCTCTCGTTCCTCGTCTCGGCGAGCGTGCTGACCTCGCTGTCGATCCGCACGGAGGCCGCGCGGGAGGAACGGGAGGGCGATGCCCCGGTGTCCGCCGCGGTGTCCGCTCCGGTGTCCGCTCCGGTGTCCGCCGCGAAGGCGGAGCAGGGTGGAGCGGCCGGGCGGGAGGGCGGCGGCGGGCGCTGGGCCTCGCTGGTGCTGCTGCGGTCGATGCCCGTCGTGGCCGTGATGGTCCTGGTCCGGGCGGCGGACGGCCTGGGCTCCTCCTCCCACAACGTGGCCCTGCCGGTCTACTCCGCCGCGCTCGACCCCGCCCGCCCGGCCGCGTTCATCAGCCAGTTCTGGGCGACCTGGGCCATCGGCAACATCGCCGTGCAGCAGATCCTGTCCCGTTACAGCTCCCGTACGGGCCGCAGCCCGGGCGAGCGGGTCTTCGCGCTGGGTGCCTGCGTGATGTCGGCCTCGTTCATCCTCGTCTTCAGCGGGCTGCCGACCCTCCCGGCGATCGTCGTGGCGCTGGTGGCCGGCATGGCGGACGGCCTGACCGAGGTCGCCTACGTCTCCCGGCTCCAGGCCGTCCCGGACGCGCAGCGGGCGCGGCTGTTCGGCCTCTCGGCCTCGGTGGAGAACCTGGGCTTCGGCCTCGGCATGATCCTCAACGGCGCCCTGCTCGAACACTTCTCGCCGCTGCGGGTGGTGGGGGCTTTCCACGGGCTCGCGATCCTGCTGTGCGTCGGATTCCTGGGGCTGCTGCTGCGGCGCACGGTGGCGGGCCGGCCCACCCCGGTGGCGGAGCCCGTCGACGGCCGGGTGCCCGCGTCCGAGGGCGGGCGGGCATGACCGCCCCTGCTGACCGGCGGATCGCCGTCATCGGGGTCGCCCTCCGCCTGCCCGGCGCGGACACCGAGGACGAGTTCTGGCGGCTGATCCGCGACGGCGAGGACCGCATCCGGCACTTCACCGACGAGGAGCTCGCCGCCGCCGGGGTGCCATCCGAGAAGTACCGGGCGCCGGACTTCGTCGGCGCGAGTGCCGTGCTCGACGGTGACGTCTCGCGTTTCGACGCGCCGTTCTTCGGGATGAGCGCCCGTGAGGCCACCTGGACCGATCCGCAGCACCGGCTGTTCCTCGAAGTCGCCTACCACGCCCTGGAGAACGCCGGTTACCCGCAGGAGCGCCCGGGCACGCGCATCGGTGTCTACGGCACCACCGGGTACGAGCTGTACTCGCTGCAGACCTATCTGCTCAACAACGTGCTCCCGGAACTGACCGCGGAGGACTGGCTCTCGCGCATGCAGGTGATGGTCGGCAACTACCCCGACTTCACCGCCACCCGCGCCTCCTTCCGGCTGGACCTGACCGGCCCCTCGGTCAACATCCAGACGGGGTGCTCCAGTTCGCTCGTCGCGGTGCAGACCGCCGGGCAGGCACTGCTGTGCGGGGACACCGACATTGCGCTGGTCGGGGCCGCGGCCGTCCACACGCCGCAGGTGCTGGGCTACCAGTACGTCAAGGGCTCGATCCTGTCGAGGACGGGCCGCCTGCGGGCGTTCGACGGATCGGCGGACGGCACGGTCGGCGGCAACGGGGTGGCGGCGATCGTCCTCAAGCGGTTCGACCGTGCCGTCGCCGACCGGGACACCGTGCACGGGGTCATCAGCGGTTGGGGTGTCAGCAACGACGGTGCCAGCAAACACAGTTACACCGCGCCCAGCACGGTCGGCCAGCAGACCGCGATCCGCCGGGCATTGGAGACGGCCGGGGTCAGCGCGGACGGGATCGGCCTGCTGGAGACCCACGGCACCGGCACACTCAAGGGTGACCCGATCGAGTTCGACGGCGCCACCGCCGCGTTCCGCGCCGACACCGACCGGACCGGCTACTGCGCGATCGGTTCGGTCAAGGCGAACATCGGGCACCTGGACGTGGCCTCCGGACTGGTCGGCCTCATCAAGGCGATGCTCGCCGTACGGCACGGGGTGATCCCGCCGCTGGCGGGCTTCGAGCGCCCCAATCCGGCGCTCGACCTCGACGCCAGCCCCTTCTACATCCCCCGTACGGCCCGCCCGTGGCCGCGGGACGGCCGCCCGCGCCGGGCCGGGGTCACCTCGCTGGGAGTGGGCGGCACCAACGTCCACGTCCTGCTGGAGGAGCCACCCCCCGCGCCCCCGCCGCCGGAGCGGCCCGCCCACCCCGCTCCCGGCGTGCTGCTGGTCTCCGGGCGTGACCCGCAGGCCCTCACCGCGAACGCCCGGGCCTTACGCAACCACTTACGCCGCCACCCGCAGTCGTCCCTGCCCGACCTGGTCACCACCGCAGCGCTCGGCCGCGGCCACGGGCGGCACCGGCTCGCCGTGCGCGGTGACACGCCGACGGCGCTCGCCGACGCGCTCGACGGCTGGCTGGCCGGAGCGGCCCCCGCGGGCGGCGGTCGCGGTCGGGTGCTGTCCGGCCTCGCCCCGCGCGAGGGTACGACCCCGGTCGCGTTCCTGTTCGCGGGCCAGGGCAGCCCCTCCCGGGGCATGGCCGCTCCCTTCGACGGAAGGTTCCGGGCGGTGGCCGACGTCCTCGACGCGTGCGAGGCCCAGTACCGCCGGGAGTACGGCGCGCCGCTGCTCGAGGCGTTCCGCACCGGCCCGGAGGCCGTCGGGTACGAGACCTGGCCGACGGGCGCCGCCCAGCCCGCCCTGTTCGCGTTCCAGGCGGCGCTCACCCAGCTGTGGCACCGGGCCGGAGTGCGGCCCGCGATCGTGGCCGGGCACAGCGCCGGGGAGTACGCGGCGCTGGCGGCCGCCGGGGCGCTCAGCACGGCCGACGGGCTGCGGCTCACCGCCGAGCGCGGCCGGCTCATGCAGAGCTGCCCGCCTGGCGCGATGGTCGCCGTCGCCGTCGGCCGGACCACCGCAGAACTGCTGGCGGCCGAAGTCCCCGGACTGGAGCTGGCCGTCGCCAACGGCGGGCGGTCGCACGTGCTGGGCGGCCCGGTCGAGGCGGCGGAGAAGCTGCTCACGCTGCTCGCCGAGCGCGGCATCCCCGGCGAGCGGCTCCCGGTCGACCGCGCCTTCCACACGGCGCTGGCCGAACCGGCGCTCGGCGCGTTCCGCACGGTGCTGGAGGGCGTCGCCTTCCGGCCGCTGGCCGTCCCGTTCGTGAGCGGGCTGGACGGCGTCGTCCGCCCGGTGGGGTGGGTCCCGGGCCCGGACTACTTCCTGCGGCACACCCGGCAGGAGGTGCGGTTCGACGCGGTGCTCGCGGCGCTCGGCGCCGAGGCGCCGGACGGCCCCGTACTCCTGGACCTCGGGCCGCACCACACCCTCGGCGGCCTGGCCAGGCGGGCCCTGCCGGGCGCCACCGTGGTCTCGGCGACGCGCCGCGGTGCGGGCACCGAACCGATGTGGTCCGCGGCCGCCGCCCTGCACTGCGCGGGCGTACCCGTGGACTGGCACCACCTGCTGGAGGGCACCGGCGGCGGTCGCACCCCGCTGCCCGGCTACCGCTTCCAGCGCCGTCGCTACTGGACAGGACCCGAACCGGTGATCAGCGCGGTCAGTGCGCCCAGGGAGGATGAGGAACCAGTGGAGCAGAGCAACGCGGGGACGGCCGTCGGCGACGGCGTGCGCCGTTACATCATCGACCTGACAGTCAGTCAACTCGGGGCCGAGCCCGAGGAGGTGGCCGACGACACCTCGTTCTTCGACCTGGGCGCCGACTCGCTGCAGATGATCCACGTCCTGCGGCTCGTCGAGCAGGAGTACCAGGTCAAGGTCGCCATGCGTGAGCTGTTCGAGCAGGCCGGTACGCCGCGACTGCTGGCCGAGCTGATCGTCAGCCGGATCCCGGGGGCCGAGCCGCCGGCCCCACCCGTCCCGGTCACCCCGCCCGCTCCGCCGGCCCAGCCCGTCCCTGCTCCCGTTCAGGCCTCGGTCCCCGCGCCCGCCGTCCCCGCGCCCGCCGCACCCGCGATGCCGGCCCCGGTGTACGCGACGCGTCAGGAGATCGACGACCTGGCGCGCCAGATCCAGCAACTCACCCAGATCCAGCTCCAGATGATGACGCAGCTCTCCGAGCTGGTGACCCGCCAGCTCGGCTCGCTGACCGGCGGCGCCTCGAACCCGGCTGGTGGCCGGTGAGCCCGGGCTCGGAGTACGGCGACCCCTCGGCCGTCACCGCCGCGGCCGACCGCGATCTCGCCGCGATGGCGGAGCTGTCACGGCGGATCACCGAGCAGCTGGCCGGTGCGGCCCAGGTCCAGGTCCAGGCCGCGGCACCGTCCGGCGCCGCGCCGAGGATGCACGGCCCGCGGGTGGCGGTCGACCGTGGCTCCGGCATGGCCGCGGGCGCCGGACCGGAGAGCCGGCAGCGGCACCTGGACGAGCTCGTCCGCCGGTACACCGCGAAGACGCAGACCTCGAAGGAGCTGGCCCAGCGCCACCGCCGGGTGCTGGCCGACAGCCGGGCCGTGGTCGGCTTCCGCTCCAGCACCAAGGAGATGCTGTACCCGATCGCGGCGCGCGGTGCGTCCGGCGTGCAGATCACCGACATCGACGGCAACCGGTACACCGACATCACCATGGGCTTCGGCGTGCTGATGTTCGGTCACGAGCCGCCGTTCGTCCGCGAGGCGGTCCGCGAACACCTCTCGCGCGGTGTGCAGTTGGGGCCGCGCAACGCCGAGACGGGGGAGGCGGCCGAGCTGCTCGCCGAGCTCACCGGGATGGAGCGGGTGGCGTTCGCCAACTCCGGGACGGAGGCCAACTCGGCCGCGATCCGGCTGGCGCGCGCCGCCACCGGGCGCCGGAGGATCGTGACGTTCCACGGCTCGTACCACGGTCACGCGGACAACGTCCTCGGCCGCGCCGCGGGGTCGGGCGAGGCGCGCGCGACCGCGCCCGTGTCGATCGGCATCCCGGACAGCGCGGTGGCCGATCTCCTGGTCCTCGACTACGGCGACCCGGCCTCGCTGCGCGTCATCGAGGAGCAGGCGCACTCCATCGCCGCGTGCATCGTCGAGCCGGTACAGAGCCGCCACCCGTCCCTGCAGCCGGTGGAGTTCGTCCGGGAGCTGCGCGAGCTGACGCGGCGGCACGGCATCGTGCTCATGTTCGACGAGATGCTGACCGGCTTCCGCCCGGCCCTGCGCGGCGCGCAGGAGCTGTACGGAGTGACACCCGACTTGGCCACCTACGGGAAGCTGCTCGGCGGCGGCTTCCCGATCGGCGCCATCGCCGGGCGGGCCGACATCATGGACGGTGTCGACGGCGGCTACTGGAGCTACGGGGACGCCAGTTACCCGCCGGGCGAGACGACCTTCTTCGGTGGCACCTACATCCAGCACCCGGTGTCGATGGTGGCCGCCCGCGCCGTCCTCGCCCACCTCAAGGCGTCGGGGCCGGGCCTCCAGCAGCGCCTCAACAGCCGGACGGACCGCTTCGCCGCCGGTCTCAACGGGTTCTTCGAGGCCGAGGAATTCCCGCTGCGGCTCGCCCACTTCGGCTCGATGTTCCGCTTCGAGCACCGCGCCGACATGGAACTGCTCTACCACCACCTGCTGTTGCGCGGGGTGTTCGTCTGGGAGTGGCGGAACTTCTTCCTCTCCACCGAGCACACCGACGAGGACCTCGCCGTCGTCACGGACGCCGTCCAGGGTTCGCTGCGCGAGCTGCGCGACGCCGGGTTCTTCCCGAAGGCCCGCACCCAGGCCCGGGCGGGTGCCGTGCCCGCCGCAATGCCTGCCACTGCGCCCACCGCCGTGCCTGCCGCTGCGCCCACCGCCGTGCCTGCCGCTGCGCCCGCCGCCGTGCCTGCCGCTGCGCCGGCCCAGGCACCGGTCGGGGCGATGCCCCTCTCCGGCCCGGTCCGCCACCGCACCCCGGCACCGGCCGTCAGCCGGACTCCGGCCGCCGCCCCCGCCCGTACGTCCGGTCCCGCCCGTACCGCCGCCCCCGCCGGTACGTCCGGTCCCGACTTCAGCGTCTACTTCTTCGGCGACTACCCGCAGGAGGAGGCCCCCCGCCTGGACAAGTACGCCGAGATCCTGGCGACCGCCCGGTTCGCCGACACCCACGGGTTCCACTCCCTCTGGATGCCCGAACGGCACTTCCACTCCTTCGGCGGCCTGTTCCCCAACCCCGCCGTGCTCGCGGCGGCCCTCGCCCGGGAGACGGCCCGCATCCGCATCAACGCGGGCTCGGTCGTCCTGCCGCTCCACGACCCGATCCGGGTCGCCGAGGAGTGGTCGATGGTGGACAACCTCTCCGGCGGACGGGTCGG
Source organism: Kitasatospora sp. NPDC002227 (assembly GCF_040296285.1). NCBI lineage: Bacteria > Bacillati > Actinomycetota > Actinomycetes > Kitasatosporales > Streptomycetaceae > Kitasatospora > Kitasatospora sp. NPDC002227. The sequence continues at coordinate 44,223 of NZ_JBEOWY010000003.1, read as the reverse complement.
CATCGGCTGCGCGAGCGGCTGGCACGCGAACGACTTCGTCTTCTTCCCGGAGCGCTTCGGCCGGCACAAGGAGGCGATGTACAGCCAGCTCGCCGAGGTCCGGACGCTCTGGAGCGGCGGAGCCCTCACCCGCGCCACCGGCGACGGGGGCGAGACCGAGATCCGGCTGTTCCCCCGGCCGGTCCAGGACCTGCCGCCGATGTTCACGGCGGTCGTCGGGAACCCGGCCTCCTACGAGCTGGCCGCCCGCCATGACCTGGGCATCGTCACCAACCTGATGTCGCAGAGCCTGGACCAGCTGCGCGACAACATCGCCCGCTACCGCCGCACCCGCGCCGCCCACGGCCTCGACCCGGCCGCCGGCCGGGTCGCCATCCTGCTGCACACCCTCCTCGGCAGTGACCACGACCAGGCGCGCGAGGCGGCGTTCGGGCCGCTCTCGCGGTACATGCGGGCCTCGCTCTCGCTCTTCGGCGGGGTGACCAACAGCCTCGGGTTCAACGTCGACCTGTCGGCGTTGAGCGAGGACGACCAGGACGTGCTGTTCGCGCGTGCCTACCGGCGGTACTGCGACGACCGGGCACTGATCGGCACGGCCGACAGCGTGCGGCCCGTCGTGGACGCCGTCACGGCGGCGGGCGTCGACGAGATCGTGGCGCTGGTGGACTTCGGCGTCCCGGGGGAGACCCTGCGGGCCGGGCTGCCCCAGCTCGACGCGCTGCGCCGCTCGTACACCCGCCCCGCGGCGCCGGAGCCCGCGCGGGCCCCGGTCGCACCCGCCGTGCCGGAGCCCGCGCAGGCCCCGGCGGAGCCCGCCGTGCAGGCGCGGCACCCGCTCTCCTTCGGCCAGCAGCGCATCTGGATGCTGGAGCGGATCATGCCGGGCCGCACCGCCTACAACGAGTCCAAGGCCCTGCTCCTGGAAGGCCCGCTGGACGTCACCGCGCTCCGGTCCGCCGTGCGGTCGCTGGTGGCCCGCCACGAGTGCCTGCGGACCGTCTTCCGCGAGAGCGGCACGGGCGAGCCCGTGCAGGTGGTCCTGCCGCCGCAGGAGCCGGACTTCGAGCTGATCGACCGCTCGGCGTCGGCCCCGGCCGGGGCCGACCCGCGCGCCGCCGTCCAGGACGTGCTCGACGCGGAGAGCTCCCGTCGCTTCGACCTCGCGGAGGGCCCCCTCCTGGTCACCCGGCTGGTGCGGCTCGCCGCGGAGCGGCACGTCCTGGTGCTCTCGCTCCACCACATCGTGATGGACGCGGAGTCGGCGGGCGTGATGACCGGCGACCTCTCCGCCTTCTACCGGGCCGAGCTGGCCGGCCGGACCGTCCCGGACGGCGAACTGCCCGCGCTCACCCGGACGTACACCGACCACGCCCGTGCCCAGCGGGCCGCCGCCGAGAGCCCCAGGACGGCGGCGGACCTCGCGTACTGGCGGAAGAACCTCGGCGGCGAGCTGCCGGTGCTCGACCTGCCGGCCGACCGGCCCCGCCCGCCGGTGATGACGTCCAACGGCAAGGCCGTCTTCCGCACCCTGCCACCGGAACTCTCCGACCAGCTGCGGGGGTTGAGCAGGCGGCGGCGGGCGACGCTGTTCATGACGCTGCTCACGGGCTACGCGGCGCTGCTGCACCGCCTCACCGGCGACCAGGACGTGGTGATCGGCACGCCGATCTCCGACCGCCCAGAGGGCGCCGAGCACCTGGTCGGCTTCTTCGTCAACACCCTGGCCCTGCGGGTCGACCTCGCCGGCGACCCCGGCTTCGGCACCCTGCTCGACCGGGTGCGGCGCACCGCGCTGGACGCCTACGACCACGCCGACGTGCCGTTCGAGTCGGTCGTGCGGGAGCTGGCGCGGGGCCGGGCCACCGACCGCACGCCGGTCTTCCAGGTGCTCGCCGCGTTCGAGCGGGGCGAGCCGTTCCGCTTCGACCTGCCGGGTGTGCGGGCCACCGCCCTCGAGGCCGGGCCGGACAAGGCCCTCACCGACCTGTGCGTGTACTTCACCGACTACGGCCCGTCGGAGGGCATCCGCTGCCACCTGGAGTTCAACACCGACCTGTTCGACCCCGCCACGGTCGACGGCTGGTTCACGGCATTCACCGGCATCCTGCAGCAGGCCGTGGCGGACGACGCCACGCCGCTGTCCCGGCTCGGCACGGACACCGCCCCGGCGGCGGACGGCTGGCTGAGCGGCCCGGTACGTGAGGTGCCCGGGACGACCGTGCACGCCTGGGTCGCCCGGCAGGCGGCCCGCCGCCCCGGGCACGCGGCCGTCGTCGACGGCGACACCACCCTGACGTACGGGGAGCTGGAGCGCCGGGCGTCCCGGCTCGCCGCCGTCGTCCGGGACCGGATCGGCGCACCCGTGGCCGGCCGGGACCGGCCGGTCCCGCTGTGGCTGAACCGCTCGCCCGAGCTGATCGTGGCGATGCTCGCCGTCCTCAAGGCCGGTCACGGCTACGCCCCGATCGATCCGGCCCTCGGGCTCGCCCGTGCCCAGGCGGTGCTGGCCGACTGTGGCTCGCCGCTGCTGCTGACCGCCGGCGGCGCGCCGGCCGGCCTCGACCTGGCCGCCGAGGTCACCGTCATCGACGTCAACGACCCCGGTGGCGCCCCTGGCACCCCCGGCGCCCCCGGGTCCGCCGGAGCCGAGGACACGGCGACCCCTTCGTCGCTCTGCTACGCGCTGCACACCTCGGGGACGACCGGACGGCCCAAGGGCGTCGCCGTCCCGCACCGCAACCTGGTGTCGTTCTGCCGCTGGCACCACGAGCACTTCGCGACGACCGCCGAGGACCGCACGGCACTGGCGTCCAGCGTCAGCTTCGACGGCTCGCTGATGGAGATCTGGCCGACGCTCACGGCAGGCGCGACGCTCGTCGTGGCCGACGACGAGACCCGCGGGGACCCACTGGCGCTGGCCCGCTGGTACGCCGTGCAGCGCGTCACCTTCGCGTTCCTCACCACGGCCTTCGGCGAGTCACTCATCGGCCTGCCCGAGCGGCACCAGCCGCCGCTGCGTCAGCTGGTGGTCGGCGGGGACGTGCTGAGGGTCCGGCCGCACCCGTCGGCGGCGTACCGGGTCACCAACGTATACGGGCCGACGGAGGCGACGGTCCTGTGCACGGCGCAGACCGTCGCGCCCCGGGGCAGCCAGGGCGGCCCGATCCCGATCGGCCTGCCGGTCGACAACGTCCGGGTCCGGATCGTGGACGCCGAGGGCGGGCCGGTGCCCGACGGCACGGCCGGTGAGTTGTACGTCGCCGGAGCCGGGGTCGCGCGCGGCTACCTGGACCGGCCGGACGAGACCGCCGCGCGGTTTCGGCCCGATCCGGCAGGCGGCCCGGGTGCGCTGATGTACCGCACGGGTGACCTCGTACGACGCAACCCCTCCTCCGGGGCGCTGGAGTTCTGCGGGCGCTCCGACGACCAGGTGAAGATCCGCGGATTCCGGGTCGAGCCGGGCGAGGCGACCGAGCAGCTGCGCCAGGTGTGGGGGGTGAAGGAGGCGGTCGTCCTCGCCCGGCGTGACGCGCGCGGGGACGCCTACCTGGCCGGCTACGTCGTCCCGGCCGAGCCGCTGGACGGCGACGACGGGCCGGCCGCCGCACAGCGCACGGCCTTCGCCGTCCTGGCCGCCGGTGCGCTCGGGCGCCGGGTGCCCGAGTACCTGGTGCCGCGCGCCTGGGAGGTCCTGCCCGCGCTGCCGCTCAACGCCATCGGCAAGCTGGACCGCTCGGCACTGCCCGAGCCGCGGATCACCGTCCCGTGGACGCCCGCGCCGCAGGCGGCCTCGGCGGCGGCGCCCCCGCCTGCGCCTGCGCCTGCGCCTGCGTCACGGACGCTGGAGCGGGTGCGTGAGCTGTGGGCGGCCGAGTTCGGCACCGGGGTGGAGGCGGTCGGTCCGCAGGTGTCGTTCTTCGACCTGGGCGGGCACTCGATCACCGCGATCCGGTTGGTGAACCGGGTGCGGGAGGCGTTCGGGGTGGACGTACCGGTGACGCGGCTCTTCCAGGAGCCAACCCCGGCGGCGATGGCCGCCTTCGTGGACGCGTCCGGCTCCCGGACGGAGAGCGGTCGGGCTCCGGTGGAGCCGGCCGCCGCGTCCGATCGTCCCCCGCTGACCGAGGCCCAGGCGAGGTTCGTGGAGCGCATGGGCAGTCTCCCCCTGCCCGAGGTGTTCAACGTCGGGCTGCGGCTCCTCGTCACCGGCCCGCTGGACGTCTCCGCACTGCACAGCGCCCTCACCGGCCTGACGGAGCGGCACGAGTCCCTGCGGACCCGGTGCGTGCACGACGAGGAGACGGGGGAGTGGTGGCAGGACGTGCTGCCCGCCGAGCCGGTCGAGCCTGTTGTGGCGGACCTGAGGGGTCTGACGGAGGGTGAGCGGGAGGCGGAGCTGTCGCGGATCACCACCGAGGCGGCCCGGCACCGGTTCGACATGGCGGCGGGCGTCCAGCCGGTGATCCGGCTGGTGCGCACCGGCGAGGAGTCCTGGGCACTGGTGTTCGTACTGCACCACTCGATGTGCGACGGCTGGTCGGTGAGCATGCTGTTCCAGGACCTCGCGGCCCTGTACCGGGCGGCGCTGCGCGGCGAGCCGCACGGCCTGCCGCCGGCCACCCAGCAGAGCGACCAGGCCCGGTACGAGCGGAGCCGGGCCGGTGCCGTCGGCGAGGAGCACGACGACTACTGGGAAGGCCTGTTGAAGGACGCGCCGCTGGGGCACGACTTCCCGCTGGACCGGCCGCGCCCCGCAGTGCTCAGCGGCCACGGCGAGGTGGCCCAGTTCACGGTGCCGCCCCGGGTGCGTGGCCGGATCGAGGAGCTGGCGAGGCGGCTGGGCACCACTCCGTTCGCCGTCACCGCCACCGCCTTCGGACGGTTCATGGGAACCCTCAACGGCCGGGCGGACAACCTGCTCCAGGTCGCGTACGCCAACCGCACCCGCCCTGAGGAGGAGTCGCTGCTGGCCTGCACCGTCACCGCGCTGCTGGTGCGGCTGCGGACGGAGGCCTCGACACCGTTCGCGGACCAGGTGCGTGCGACGGCCCGCGCCGCGGGCGAGGCCCTGGACCACCTGACTCCGATGGCCAAGTTCGCGCCCCGGCTGCGTCAACGCGGCTACCCGGACATCCCCGACCGGCTCGACTACGGGTTCCAGTACCAGAACTCCCTGGAGACCGACATCGATCTGCCCGGTCTCACCGTCCGGTTCGAGGACCTCACCGTGCCGGCGGCGCGCAGCGAGTTCAACTTCGGCGTCATCCCGGCGGGCGACGGCCTCACGGGATACATGGAGTACACGACCGACCTCTGGCGCGCCGAGACCGTCGCCGGCTGGACCAGCGGCTACGCGACCCTCCTGGACGAACTCGTCACCGAGGCCCTGGGCGACACCCCCGGAGCCGCCTAGCGACACCGCCGGCCCCGAACAGAAAGCCTGTGGAGCGATCACCGATCGCTCCACAGGCTGCTGGTGTCCGAGGGGGGACTTGAACCCCCACGCCCGATAAAGGGCACTAGCACCTCAAGCTAGCGCGTCTGCCATTCCGCCACCCGGACAGGGTGTGTGCCGTGGGGATCCTGCTTGTCGTTCCCCTTGGCGCAGAGAGAACACTACCAGGCTTCCGGGGTGGTCCGAACCAGCGTTTGCCCTGCTCAGGGGCATGATGGGGCGCGGGGACGGGCCTGGAAAGCAGAAAAACCCCAGCGATTGCTGGGGTCTTGCCTGGTGTCCGAGGGGGGACTTGAACCCCCACGCCCGATAAAGGGCACTAGCACCTCAAGCTAGCGCGTCTGCCATTCCGCCACCCGGACTAGGTGCCTGTCGTTGCGGTTGACGTCTCCGTGCCGCGCTGACATGGACAACTGTAGCAAAGATCGGCTCGTAGTCCCAAAACCGTCCCTGGGGGCTGCCCGGGGGCTTCGATCCGGGGGTGACCGGCGGGAATGGCACTTGGGGCGGCGGGGTGGCTGGGGGGAGGATTGGCGGGACCGTGCCCGCGCGGTGGTCCGAGCGGGTCAGAGAGCCAGGGACGAGGAGTGATCGTGAGCGATTCGCAGGCCGATCGGCAGGGGGCCCCCAAGGTGACGGCGGAGTCGGAGGTGGCCGACATCTGCCGGGATCTGATCCGGATCGACACCAGCAACTACGGGGACGGCTCCGGCCCCGGCGAGCGGGCCGCCGCCGAGTACGTGGCGGAGCAGCTGGCCGAGTTCGGCCTGGAGCCGACCATCATCGAGTCGGCCAAGGGGCGGGCCTCCGCCGTGGTGCGGATCGAGGGCGAGGACCGCTCCCGTCCGGGCCTGCTGATCCACGGTCACACCGACGTCGTCCCGGCCAACGCGGCGGACTGGACGTACGACCCCTTCGGCGGCGAGATCGCCGACGGCTGTGTCTGGGGCCGCGGCGCGGTCGACATGAAGGACATGGACGCGATGACCCTCGCGGTGATCCGCGACCGTCTGCGCACCGGCCGCAAGCCCCCGCGTGACATTGTGCTGGCGTTCCTGGCCGACGAGGAGGCCGGCGGCACCTACGGCGCCCGGTACCTGGTCGACAAGCACCGCGATCTGTTCGAGGGAGTCACCGAGGGCATCGGCGAGGTCGGCGGCTTCTCCTTCACGGTGAACGACAAGACCCGGCTCTACCTGATCGAGACGGCGGAGAAGGGCATGCACTGGATGCGCCTGACCGTCGAGGGCCGGGCCGGCCACGGCTCGATGGAGAACAACGACAACGCGATCACCGAGCTCTGCGAGGCGGTGGCCCGGCTCGGGCGGCACCAGTTCCCGCTGCGGATCACCAAGACCGTCCGGGCCTTCCTGGACGAGCTCTCGGACGCGCTCGGCGTCGAGCTCGACCCGGAGAACATGGACGAGACGCTGCGGGTGCTCGGCGGCATCGCCAAGATGATCGGCACCACGCTGCGCAACACCGCCGCCCCGACCATGCTCGGCGCGGGCTACAAGGTGAACGTCATCCCCGGCCAGGCCACGGCCCACGTGGACGGGCGTTTCCTGCCCGGGTACGAGGAGGAGTTCCTGGCCGACCTCGACCGCATCCTCGGCCCCCGGGTCAAGCGCGAGAGCCTGCACAGTGACAAGGCGATCGAGACCAGCTTCGACGGGGCGCTGGTCGAGGCGATGCAGTCCGCGCTGCGCGCCGAGGACCCGATCGCCCGGGCGGTGCCGTACTGCCTCTCCGGCGGCACGGACGCGAAGTCCTTCCAGGACCTCGGCATCCGCTGCTTCGGCTTCGCCCCGCTGCAGCTGCCGCCGGAGCTGGACTTCGCCGGGATGTTCCACGGCGTGGACGAGCGGGTGCCGGTGGACGGCCTGAAGTTCGGTGTCCGGGTGCTGGACCGGTTCATCGACGCCTGCTGAGAACCGTGTTCGGAGTGGTGTCGGCTGTGCGTGCGAACGGTCACCGCGAAGGGTGAACCGAATCGGGGTGGCGTACCCCATTCGGCCCAGCGTCGTTCACCCATTTGCAGGCGTGATTCCGGCCCCGAGCCGGGAGCGCGGACTGCGGATTCGCACAGCTCCACCTTTCCGGTTCTCAGGAGGAACCCCGTGAAGATCAAGAAGATTGCCGCCGTCGTCGCCGCCACCGGTGGTCTGGCCCTGGCCGGTGCCGGCGTCGCCTCGGCGCACGGCGCGCAGGCCGAGGGTGCCGCCGTCGATTCCCCCGGCGTGGCCTCGGGCAACCTGGTCCAGATCCCGGTGCACGTGCCGGTCAACGTCTGCGGCAACACCATCAGCGTGGTCGGCCTGCTGAACCCGGCGTTCGGCGACCACTGCGAGAACGTCTGACCGCTGCCCGGCGACTGACGCCGGTGCGCTGAAGGCCGTGCCCCTGAGGGTGGTGGAATCCACCGCTCGGGGGCACGGCCTTTTTTCGCTCACCCGATCGGATGAACGAACGGTGGCGGCTCAACCTTTCCCGGCGCGCCTCGTTGTGTGGTGCACGGGGAGTCTCGTCAGGAGTTCCGCCAAATTCCGACAATCACAGTTAGGGGAGTAATGCGACAGGTCGCAAAGAGGGGCATCCTCACTGCCGTAGCCACCGGCAGCGTGCTGGCCTCCACCGCGGGCTATGCGTACGCCAACGCGGACGCCCAGGGCGGTGCGGTCAACTCGCCCGGGGTCGGCTCCGGCAACGCCGTGCAGGCTCCCGTGGACATCCCCGTCAACGCCTGCGGCAACACGGTCGACGCGGTCGGCGCGCTGAACCCGGCGTTCGGCAACAGCTGCGCCAACGCGGTCCGCAGCATGCCCTCCGTGCCCGGCCAGGGCCACCCCGGCCACCACCACGCGGGCCACCTGCCCCCACCGCACTCCGCGCCGATGCAGACCGGCCACACCGGCGGCAACGCCGGCGGCTGGCAGCCCGGCGCGGGCCACCTGCACCCGGGCGGCGCCTCGGCCGCCGGGGTCGCCCACGGCTCGCCGGGCGTGGTCGCGGGCAACCAGGTGCAGGCTCCGGTGACCGTCCCGGTCAACGCCTGTGGCAACTCGGTGAACCTGCCCGGTCTGCTGAACCCGGCCTTCGGCAACAGCTGCGGCAACGAGACGCACAGCCACCCGCCGGTGCACTCCACCCCGCCGCCCCCACGGCCCACCGAGGACTGCCCGCCGGAGGCGCACAACCCGCCGCCTCCGCCGCCGGCCGACGACTGCACGCCGGGCACCCACAACCCGCCGCCGCCCGGGGGCCACAACCCGCCCCCGCCCGGCGACACCCCTCCGGTGAGCCAGCCGCCCGCGCAGACGCCGCCGGTGGAGCAGCCGCCCGCGCAGACGCCCCCCGCGCAGACGCCCCCCGCCCAGACCCCGCCGGTCCAGGCCCCGTCCGCCGGTACGCCGACCGCCGACACGCCGCCCGCTGGGGCGCCGGGCAGCGACCGCAACGGCGGCCCGGTCCAGGCCACCCCGGTCAGCTCCTCGACCACCGGCAACGGCACCCCCTCGGGCGGCACGGGCGAGACCCACACCCCCCGCCAGGGAGCCAGGGCGCTCGACACCACCCGCGCCCAGCTGGCCTCCACCGGCACCAACGCCCTCGGCCTCGAGCTAGCGGGCACGGCCGGCCTGGCGATGATGATCGGCGGCGGCGTGCTCTACCGCCGCTCGCGCGCCGGAGCCCGCTGACCACGGCGGCCGACGCCGAAACGCCGTGGGGCGCGACAGCCGTCGCTGTCGCGCCCCACACGCACGCGGCCCGCCGCCGCTACCGGCCGGGCCGCTACCAACTGCGCACCTGGCGGATGATCCGGCGGCGCAGCAGCACGGTGCGGCTGCCGTCGGGGAAGAGCCGCAGCCTGTCCAGCTCCCAGTGCCCGTACTCGGCGTGCTCGGTGAGCAGCTGCCGGGCGGCGTTCCGGGTCGTGCCGCGCGGCATGCGCAGCGACTGGTACTCGTACTCCGGTTGCCGGACCAGCTTCGGTGGGGTCAAGATTCTGCCTCCTGCGGTGCGCCGTGCAGGCAAGGGTACGGCCTGCCTGGGACAACTGGGCCTGGTCGGACGGGGTGCTCGGGCGCTCGGTGATCTCCTCCTGGCAGCGAGGTTCGCGCCGCCGCGGCTGACAGTCAATCAATTTTCTTCCTCGCCACCGGGATACCCACGGTAAGACGCCGGAATGCCGCGACCCGCCGCCCGGACGGAGTGACGCGGGGCACAACATCAGGTCGGAACGGGCTCGCGGGGCAGCTCCCAGGGGCGCGTGGGTGCCCCCGCGGCGCGGGCACAGAACCACGCGGACCGGACATCCGGGCGCAAGTTGCAGTGAATTCACGGGCGTAGGGGACAACCCCTGTGCGTGTCGTGGGTCGGGGGAGATAGCGTCAGCACCATGTCTGATGCCGCGCAGCTCACCATCTCCGAGGTACGCGCCGCCGCCGAGGCGGTCAAGGCCGCCATCGACCGCCACCTGGCGGCGGTCTCCGCCCCTGCCGAAGCCGACGATACCGACGTCGTCACCGCCTACGAGGAGCTTGCCGCGGCGGCAATCGCGTACGACCAGATCCTGTACGAGGTCTACGACGAGGTCACCCCCTTCGAGGTGCCCGGCGACGAAGGCCCCGGCACCTACACCGGCCCCGAACAGCCCGAGGCGATCAGCGTCCTGATCCGCCGTGACTACCTGATCGCCGACCCGAAGCGGCTGCGCGGGCAGGCCGAGCGGGTGGAGAGCTCGCTCACCCCGGGCGGTGGCGCGGAGGGCGGCGTGACGGCGGCCATCGGCGTGATCTTCGGCGAGTACGAGCCGGACGAGATCGCCGCCCGCTGCGAGGAGTTCGGCCTCGAGGAGGGTGACTCCACGCTCTGGGTGGCCGCCACCGAGCCGACCGACCCGGGCGAGTGGCTCCCCGAGCCGTTCGACGGCGCCGACCCGCAGTTGCTGATCTGCCGCTTCGACGTCAGCGAGGTCTACGACGACGACCTCGACGGCCACGACACGGACGGCTGACGCCCGTCCACCCACCCCACCCCGCCAGGCGGCCGGAGACGGCCGCCTGACGGCTTTCTGGGCCGGGCCGGGCCGGGTCGGTCCAGGTCCGGACCGACCCGGGCCCTGGCCTCAGTCCTGCGGCTCCGCGAGTTCGGCGAGGACGGTGCGCAGCCGCGTGGTCCGGGGCTGGGCCTGGCGGCCGGTGACCGCCTGGGGGAGGGCCTGGCCGGCCGCGTGGACCACCGAGAGGTGGCGCTCGGCGCGGCCGAAGGCGGTGTACACCAGCTGGCGGGTCAGCCCGGCCGCGGCGTCGTCCGGCAGGACGGCGATCACGCCCGGCCAGCGGCGGCCGACGGCCTGGTGCACCGTCAGCGCCCAGCCGTGGCGCAGCTTGGCGGTGTCGGCGGCCTGCGCGGGGGCGAGGGTGAGCTTGGCGCCGTCGGTGAGCTGCAGGTGCAGCCCGGCGGCGTCGCCGTCGAGCACCCGGCCCAGGTGGCAGAGGCCGGGGGCGGGGGAGTAGGCCACCCGGTCGCCCGGGTCGAAGCCGCCGAACCGGCCGGGGCCGGGGTTGAGCCGCGCCTTGGCCGCCGCGTTGAGCGCCCGGGTGCCTGCGCTGCCGCCGTGCCCCGGGGTCAGCAGGGTGACCTGCTCGACCGGGATGCCCAGCGCGCGCGGGATGGAGTCGGTCAGCAGCTGCAGGGCGCGGTGCACCGCCTCGCCGCCGTCCTTGGCGGGGAGGATCACCACCTCCTTGCCGGGGGCGTCGACCGGCAGCAGCTCGCCGACGCCGATCCCGGAGACCAGCTCGCCGATCGGCCCGAAGTCGGGCGTCCGGGAGGCCAGCACCGGGCAGGCCTTGGCGGCCGCCAGGTCGGCGAAGAACCGCCCGGGCCCGGCCGACCAGAGCTGGCCCGGGTCACCGCTGAGCACCAGGCGGGTGCCGTCGGCCAGCGACTCCACCAGGGTGGCGGCCAACTCCAGGTCGAGCAGCGGCGCGTCGAGCACCACGAGCAGGTCCAGGGCGAGCGAGGTGTCCTCGGCGTGGCCGGGCCCGGCCGTACCGGCGAGCAGCTCGCCGAGCACCGCGACGGGTGCGTCCGGACCGCCCAGCTGGGCGGCGAAGGCATCGCGGCCCTGATCCGTCCAGGTGGCGGCCCAGACCCGCAGCCCGAGGCCGTGCGCGGCCGTCAGCAGCGCCGCCGGCTCGGCCTTGGCGGCCTCGCCGCCGGTGTGGGCGACCAGGCCGTTCGCGGCCACGGCGCGGATCAGCGCGGCGGCGGAGGGGGACGGCGCGGCGGCCGCCGCGGCCTCCCAGGCCGGCCCGTCCACCTCGCCCACCGTGGAGGCCAGCCGGACCAGGCCCTCGCCGAGGCTCTCCTCCGCGAGCGCGAGCCGCTCCAGCGCGAGCAGCGTCCGGGTCGGCACCTCCGGGTCCTCGTCCGCGTCCTCGCCCTTGGCGGGCGTGGCGGCGGTGGCGCCCGGCAGCTCCTCCTGGAACGCCATCACCCGGCCGTCGGTCACCACGGCCTGCAGCGCCGCGGCCGCCTCGGGCAGCCGCAGCTTCTCCAACTCGCCGACCACCTCGCCGAACTCCAGCGCGGAGTGGCCGCGCAGCGCCGCCTGCTCGAGCACCCAGACGGCCAGCGCCCCGGCCCGCCGGGCGTCCCCCGGCGTGGCCTGGGCCCCGAGCACGCCACGCGCGAACCCGTCCGCATGCTCCGGCCGCACCCCCGCCAGCCCCAGCACCGCCCACGGATCCGCCCGTAGCACCTCGGCCGCCGACTCCCCGAGCTCCGCCACGGCCACCTCGGCCAGCTCCGCCGGTGCCCCGCCGGCCCGCAGCACCTCGGCCGCCGCCCGGTACGCCGCCAACCGCTGCTCGTCCGGCACTGCGGGCAGCTCGGGCCGCTGCACCCGCCGCCGGACCACCCCGGCCTTGGGCGGCACCGGCACCGGCACGGGCACCGGCACCGGCACGGGCATCGGCACCGGGGCCGGGGCCGGGGCCGACGGGGTGGCTTCGGCCGGTACCGGGGCCGTGCCCGGCTCGGGCGTGTCGGTGGCGCCCTCGCCGTCGTCCGTTCCCGCCTCGGGCGTGTCGTCCGGTTCCTCGGCGTCGGCCGGCTCCGCCTCGGCCGTCTCCGGCTCCGGACGGGTCCCTTCGGACTGCGCGTCCGCCTGGTCCGCCGTCGGCTCGGCTTCGCTCTCGGCGTCGCTCTCTGATTCGGCTTCGCTCTCGGCGTCGGACTCGGCGTCGGGCTCGGACTCGGCTGACGGCTCGTCGGCTTCGACGCCGTTCTCGGTACCGTCCTCCGAACCGTTCTCCGCTTCAGCGGCCTTCGCGGCCGCGGCAGCCGCCTCCGCCTCGGCGGCCGCTTCGGCGGCGGCCTGCTCCTCGGCGATCCGGTCGACCTTGCGCTGGACGCGGATCTCGGAGGCGGGCCGGGGTGCCTGCTCCACCTTCCGCACGGCCTTGGTCAGCTCGGCGAGTGCCGCCGCCTTCGCCGCGGCGGTCTCCGTGTTGCCCATCACTCGCTCCTACAGCTCCGTCCAGCCATCGTCCGGGTAGCGGTGCGTCGGGGCCGAGACGTCGTCCAACGCAGCGCGGATCTCATCCGGAAGCGTAAGGCTCTCCACCGACAGGCAGTGCTGCAGCTGCCCCGCCGTCCGCGCCCCGACCAGCGCGCTCGCCACCCCGGGGCGGTCCCGCACCCACGCCAGTGCCACCGCCAGCGGACTGGAGGCGAGCCCGTCGGCGGCGGTCGCGACCGCGTCCACGATGTGCCGCGAGCGTTCGCCGAGGTAGGGCTGGACGAAGCCGGAGAGGTACGGGGAGGCGCCGCGCGACTCGGGCGGCACACCGTGGCGGTACTTGCCGGTGAGCACGCCACGCCCGAGCGGCGAGGAGGCGAGCAGCCCCAGACCCGCGTCGAGCGCGGCCGGCAGCACCTCCCGTTCGACCCCGCGCTGCAGCAGCGAGTACTCCAACTGCACACCGGCCAGCGGCACCCGCCCGGGCTGGGCACGTTGCCAGGTGGCGGCCTTGGCGGTCTGCCAGCCGCTGTGGTTGGCGAGCCCGGCGTACCGGGCCCGGCCGGAGCCGACGGCGAGGTCCAGCGCGTGCAGCGTCTCCTCGGTCGGCGTGTCGGGGTCGTACGCGTGCACCTGCCAGAGGTCCACGTAGTCGGTGCCGAGGCGGCGCAGCGAGCCGTCGAGGGCGGCGAGCAGCCGGCCCCGGGAGGTGTCGAAGCGGCGGTCGGCGTCGGGCACGCTGCCGGCCTTGGTGGCGATGACCAACTCGGCGCGCGGGACGAGGGTCTCGGTGAGCCGGGAGAGCAGGTACTCGGCGCCGCCGTCGGCGTACACGTCGGCGGTGTCGACCAGGGTGCCGCCCGCGTCCACGAACGCCTTGAGCTGTTCGGCGGCTTCGTGCTCGTCGGTGTCCCGGCCCCAGGTCATGGTGCCGAGGCCCAGGCGGGAGACCCGCAGCCCCGTCCGGCCGAGTTGACGCTTTTCCACCGGGGCAGACCCTCCGTCAGCTGATCGGGCGGCACGGCGGCCGCGCGCAGGGGGTACCGCCCCCCATGACCGCAGAGCGTAGCGGTCCGAACCCGGAGCGCCACGCACGTCCGGGTGCGCGGCGTGACGCAGCCCACATCTACCCGTCGGTAGCCTGTCCGTCGGCAGCCCGGTTAGGCTCGGGCCCGGCAACCCTCCCGTCTCCTGGAAGGCTCGGCATCCACATGCGACTCGGCATCAACCTCGGCTACTGGGGTCTCGGCATGGACGCCGACAACATCGCGGTCGCCCAGGAGGCGGACCGGCTCGGCTACTCGGTGTGCTGGGCGGCCGAGGCCTACGGGTCGGACGCGGCGACGGTGCTCAGCTACGTCGCGGCCAAGACCGAGCGGATCGACGTCGGTTCGGCGATCTTCCAGATCCCGGCCCGCACCCCGGCGATGACCGCCATGACGGCGGCCACCCTGGACACCCTCTCCGGCGGCCGGTTCCGCCTCGGGCTCGGCGTGTCGGGGCCGCAGGTCTCCGAGGGCTGGTACGGCGTCAAGTTCGACAAGCCGCTGGCGCGGACCCGCGAGTACGTGGAGATCATCCGCAAGGCGATGTCCCGCGAGCGCCTGGTCCACGAGGGGTCGCAGTGGACCCTCCCCCTCCCGGGCGGCCCGGGCAAGCCGCTCAAGCTGACCGTGCACCCGGTCCGCGAGCGCATCCCGCTCTACATCGCGGCGATCGGCCCGAAGAACCTGGAGCTGACCGGCGAGATCGCCGACGGCTGGCTCGGCATCTTCTTCGCCCCCGAGCACGCCGCCCTCTCCCTCGACCCCCTGACCGCCGGCCGCGCCAAGGCCGGCCTGACCCTGGACGGTTTCGACCTCTGCCCCACCGTCACCATCTCGGTCGGCGAGGACGTCAAGGCCGCGGCCGACACCCAGCGCTCCTATGCCGCCCTCTACATCGGCGGCATGGGCAGCAAGGAGAAGAACTTCTACAACCAGCTCGCCCGTCGCATGGGCTACGAGGCCGCCGCCGACGAGATCCAGGAGAAGTACCTCGCCAAGGACTACGCCGGCGCCGCCGCCGCCGTCCCGCACGACCTGATCGACTCCACCGCCCTCCTCGGCACCAAGGAGCGCATCGCCGACCGCATGCACGCCTACGCCGCCGCCGGCGTCACCACCCTCACCCTCGCCCCGGCCGGCTTCACCCTCGAAGAGCGCATCACCGCCCTCCGCACCGGCGTCGAGGCCCTCGAACTCGCCGGCCTCGCCTGAGGAGGTCGGGGGCGCTGATGGGTGGTGCGACCTGGGGGGCGGTCCGGTTCGAGCCTTCGGGCGTGCGGGTCTGTCGGGCCGCACTCGGGCGGAATTCACGTGAGGCCGGGGCGGGGCGGTGGCACACTGCCCGGGTGGATCTTCAGATTTCAGCTGACAGCGAGTGGATGTTCGACCTGGTGAGTCGGGATCCGCTCCGTCGTGATGCCGCTGTGGCGCGTCATACCCGTTCCAGGGCCGCGCTCGATCGCGCGCTTCGGGCGATGAACGAGGCGTGGTGGGCGGCCGGGAAGTCCTGGAGCCCGACGGATCCGGTCCTGGCGGTTTCGGCGCGCGCGGCGCAGGCCGCCCACGCGACTGCCGAGGCGGATACGCTCCACGGAGTCGTCGGCAAGTTCCGTGCGGTGCGCTGGGCGGGTGGTCTCGACGACTACCGGCGGCTGGCGCCGTACGCGGTGCTCTTCCTCCAGTGGGAGGCGCACCACCCGGAGCAGTGGCGGTCGGCCGGCCCGTGGTCGCCCTGGGGCCTGAAGAAGCGGGTACTGCGCCAGTTCGCCGATATGGATGTGCCGGAACCGCAGGTCCCTGCAGTGACCGAGTTGACCCTCCGGGCGGTGAACCGCGGCCAGCGGTGCGAGGATCTCGGCTACGTGCTGCTGGCCCGGAGCCTGGACAGCCCGGCGCTGCGTGCCGGGCTCGACGCGGCGGTGTGCTCGCCGGACCCGACGGTGCAGCGTCGGGCCGGCTACGTGCGCTGGGCACTGGACCACGCCGAGTCACCGGTGACCGTTGCAAGTTGGCGGGGCTGGTGTGCGGACGCGGCGCGGGCTGCGTGATGTGGTCCGGGCCGCCAGATCCGGGAGTGGACCTCACAGCAGGGAACTGGATCCAATTCGGGGGCGTTCACGAGTGAATGACCGAATCCGGCCCCGGCCGGCTTCACCCTCGAAGAGCGCATCACCGCCCTCCGCACCGGCGTCGAGGCCCTCGAACTCGCCGGCCTCGCCTAACGGCGGGGCATCCCCGGGAGAGTTCGTGGCCTGTCACTCGTGGACCGGCTACGGGCCCTGCTGATGTTCCTGGCGGCTGCTCTTGATCTCTCCCCACGCGGCTGCGCCCGGCGTACTCTCTGCCTAGGGCTTGACACCGTGCCAGGGAGTGACCATGACCGACCTTCCCGCCGAGGGCCTGACCACCGGCGAACGAGTGCGATACCACCGTGAGCGGCGCGGGATGACCAGGCCGGTTCTGGCCGGTCTGGTCGGCCGCACCCCTGACTGGTTGAAGAAGATCGAGAACGGGGATCGACAGCTGCGCAACGTGGGCATGCTGGCCCGCCTCGCGCAGGTTCTCCGGCTGGACGACATCGGGGCCCTGACGGGCACTCCGGGAGCCGTGCCGGTGGGCCCATGGGGCAAGCTGAGCCACGCTTCCGTGCCCGCGCTGCGGGAAGCGATCCACGCGAGCGCGTACCGGCGGCCGAACGATCTGCCGACGACGCTTGACGAGTTGGCGGGCAGGGTTCGGCAGACGTGGACCCTGTGGCACTCCTCCGCCCATCAGCGGACCGAGGTAGGGGCGTTGCTTCCGGAGCTGCTGTTGACCTGCCACGCGACCGCACGAGGCCGCGAGGGGGCCGAGCGCCGGCAGGCGTACCGGATCATTGCTGAGGCGTACGCGCTCGCGCAGCAGTACGCCGCGCACACCTCTGAGCCAGAGCTGTACTGGCTCACGGTCGACCGGGCCCGGATGGCGGCCGAGGAGGCCGACGACCCCGTGATGTTGGCCGCGTCGGCGTGGATCTCCGCCAACGGCCTTGCTGCCAGCGGGCACACGGATGAGTGCCTGCGCCTGGTGGAGGATGCCGCCGAGTCCCTGCGGCCGATGCTCGAAGAGGGCTCGGAGAGCCTTCGGGGTGTCTTCGGCTCCCTGGCGCTCAAGGCTGCCGTGACGTTCGCTCAGGACGGCCGGGACGGCGATGCCTGGCGCTGGTGGGACGAGGCGGACCGGACCGCGAAGCAGGCCCCGGCCTACTGGCACCCCTGGACGGCCTTCGGCGTCGGCAATGTGGCCGTGCACGCGGTCACGATCGGCGTGGAGCTGCACACCCCTGGCGCTGCGCTGCGGCGGGTGGCAGACGTGGACCCGGCCACTGTGCCGAGCGTCGAACGCCGGTCGCGGCTGTACATCGACGCGGCACGCTCGGAGTACTCACGGCACGAACCGGCGGGCGCCCTGCACTACTTGAAGAAGGCGTACGAGACCTCGCCCGAAGGAGTCCGTTACGTGCCCGCCGGGCGCTCGCTGGTGGTGGAACTGACCCGGACGGCGACGGGTCCGCTGCGTGCCGACGCGGTGGAGCTGGCCGAGTCGGTGGGGGTCGCGGCCTAGAACACTTGCATGGGGGGACAGTTCGTCCCCCTTCCTGACTCTGAGTGCCCGTACCGTCCTTGGGACGTGACGGGCACTCCGTCTTTTCAGGCGCGAAGTGCCCTGATCGGGCCGCCTGGCGGCTGCTCGGGGCGTCGAGCCGGCAGCTGGCCGACGGATAGACAGTACCTCCCTGCATCAACGGAGATGCGGGCACCACACCATCCACTCGAAGGGAACATCATGACCGACCTGTACCGCTCCGACGTCGAGGTGGCCGGACCGTTCACGGCCCTCTGCGGCGGCGGTGACAACTCCTCCGGCTCCATGGAGGACTGCATGTCCATCGCCGAGCTGGCCGGGGGCATCGGCTACGCCGTTGGTGACACCAAGCTGGGCGACTCGACCCCGGTCCTCCGGTACACCAAGGCGGAGCTGGTGAACGGGGCGCACCAGATCCTCGCCATGTTCGGTGAGGGCGCCACGGCAGCCTGACCGCTGATCGGCTAGCTCGACGTGGGCCGTCCTCGCCTGAATCGAGGACGGCCCACTGCCCGTAGCGTACCCATCTGAGCAGAGGGAACCCCCAGTGAGCCTGTCCCTGTTACTCGACGCTGACCTGTCCGGCGTGCTGCGCGCCTGCCCGACCGAACCGCAGTTCTACCAACACCACCCAGACCGGTTCGCCGGACTTCTGCTGCACCGGGAGGAGGTGGACGCGCTGATCGACACGAACACCTTGGCGAGCCGAAACGTAGTGCTGCTCAAGGACGGTGGTCCGGTGGACACCTGCCTGTACGTCGTCGGCGACATGCCCCGGCCGGGCTACATCCGGCGCTTCCTGGACGCCGGTGGGACGCTGTCCATCCGTGGCCTGGACACGATGAAGCCCATGGTCGCCGACATGGCGCGGGCCATCGCCGTGGAGACCGGGTACGAGGTGCACGCGAACGCCTACTACACCCCGGCCGGTGCACACGGGCTGAGGTACCACTACGACCCGTACGTGACGCTGATCGTGCAGTTGGCCGGGCAGAAGGCGTGGCCGCTGCACCGCCCGTTCGTGGAGAACCCCGTGAGGGAGTACGGGAGTTTCCACACCCGGGGCTTCACCCCGGAGGAACGGAGGTACTTGGAGTTCACTCCGCCGGTGGAGACGCCCGTACTCGGACCGGGTGACGTGATGTGGCTCCCGCGCGGGTTCGTCCACTCCCCGTACACGGTCGGGCATGAACCGTCTCTGCACCTGACGTTCGCGCTCAAGGAGCGCACAGGTCAGTGGGTGGCGTCCGAGGTAGCGGGCCTGATCCTCCGCCAGGCTCTCGCCGATCCTGCCATGCGGGAGGCGCTGGCCCCCGAGACGCTGCACGAACCGACGGCGGCCGTCCAAGAGGCCCGCGCTTATCTGGTCGGAGCCCTGGCTCGGGCCGATGCAGCCGAGCTGGCCGAAGCTGTCCGGCGTGCGGCACACCCGGAGTCCTTCCCTCCCGGGCTTCCGGCCGAGGCTGTGGGAAGCTCTCCCACTCCGGATCTCCCAACTCCCCTCTGAAAGGCCCGAGTCCAGCGCCATGGAACCGATCGACTGGAACCACTACCTCCAGGGTGAACCGAAGCTGGGATTGCACTTCCACTGCTTCCGCTGGTCCGGCCAGGGCGGGTTGTTGGAGAGCTACAAGATGCAGTCACAGCGGAACCCGGGGACGCCGGACTTCACCGCCTCGGACCTGCCGCCCGAGGCGGTGAGGCACTACCTGTTGAAGCCCCGGCAGGTGGCTGCCACCGTCGGCTCTGCCAAGGAGGCTGCCGAGTGGATGCGAGAGCAGTGGGAAGCCGCCACGCCGAAGGTCACGCACCGCGACCCGGAGAACCGGCAGCAGTACGCGGAGCGGGTGCTCTCCCTCGGGCGTGAGGACGTGTGGTCTTGGTGGTTCCCCGAGCCAGGCAACCCCACGAAGGTCTACCTCGCAGTGGTTCCCTGTCCGTTCCACTGGCCGGACGACCCGGAACCTATGCCCTGCCCGCAGCCGTTCTGACGGCCACCGCCGAAGCCTGTCCTGGTCCCGCCCGAGGGTGCACCGGCGTCGAGGCCCTCGAACTCGCCGGCCTCGCCTAGCCGATGTGCCTACCCGGGGCATTGACGTAGACCGGCCCGCCGATCCCGCCGATCCCGCCGATCCCGCCGATCCCGCCGTCACCGGCGAGGAGGTCGATGCTCCGCACCTCGAGGGTGTTGCGGCCTGGACCGATGACGAGATCGCCGCCGAGGCCCGGTTCGCCGCGCCGGCGTGGTCACCTGGCCGGGCGGACGAACCGCAGTGAGCAGCGCCGGACGGCCCCGTCGTCGTGGAAGGCCTGGTCGGCCAACTGCCAGCCGGCTGCCTCGATCCGGTGGATGTAGAGCGCGAGGTTCTGCTCGGGGTGTGCCGGGTGGAGACCGACGGTCCGCCGGTGCTCGGTGTCTCCCGCTGCCCAGCGGCGGGCGGCGTGGCTGTCGACGGGGGTGAGGCCCTTCGGTACCTGCGGTTCCATGGCGGGGATCGTAGGTGGATTCCGCAGGGCCCGGACAGTGATCTCGTACGATGCCGGGGAGTCTGTTCCGATGCGAGGGGGAGAGAGCGATGGAGCTGGTCGAGCGGGAGTTGACGGTCCCTTGGGAGGGTGTGCTGGTGGAGCCGGCCGGGGGGAGCCGGACCGGGGTGGTGGTGCTGTTGGGGTCGAGCGGGCGGGTGGACCGGGAGCGGGCGCGGGTGCTGGCCGGGCAGGGGGTGATGGCGCTGTCGATCCGGTGGTACGGCGGCCCCGGGCAGCCGCCGGGGATCTGTGAGGTGCCGCTGGAGACCTTCACCGCGGCGGTGGACCTGCTGAAGGAGCGAGGAGCGGAGCGGATCGCGATCCTGGGCACCTCCAAGGGTGCCGAGGCGGCGATGCTGACGGCGGTGCGTGATCCGCGGGTGGACGTGGTGGTGGCACTGGCGCCGACCTCGGTGGTGTGGGGGAACGTCGGGCCGGGGCTGGACGGACGGGAGCGGCCGTACCGTTCGTCGTGGAGCTGGCGCGGTGAGCCGGTGCCGTTCGTCCCGGTCGACGACACCTGGCTGGAGGGCGACCACGGCCCGGAGCCGGTGGCGATCCTCGGGTGGTACGAGCAGAGCGAGCGCACCTTCGCGGCCCGCCTGGAGGCCGCCGCGATCCCGGTCGAGCAGGCTCGCGCGGACCTCGTGCTGGTGGCGGGCGGCGACGACGAGATGTGGCCCGCCCTGCGGTACGCCCAGGAGCTGGCCGGCCGGCGGCGGGCCGTCGGTGCTCCGGTCGAGCTGATCAGCAGCGCGGACGCCGGCCACCGCATCCGCCTGCCCGGCGAGAGCCCGGCCGCACCCATGACGACGTACGCCTACGGCGGCACGCCCGAGGCCGATGCCCGGCTCGGCCGGGCCGCCTGGGAGCCGATCCTGGACCGGCTCCGGCGGGACTGACCCTCAGAGCCAGCCGCTGCGCTTGAACACCCGGTGCAGCACCACGCAGACGAGGACCATCAGGACGACCGCCGCCGGATACCCCCACGGCTGCCGCAGCTCGGGCATGTCCACGAAGTTCATGCCGTAGATGCCCGCGATCATGGTGGGGACGGCGGCGAGACCTGCCCAGGCGGAGATCTTCCGCATGTCGTCGTTCTGCTGGACGCTCACCTGGGCCAGATTGGCGTTGAGGATGTCGGAGAGCAGGCGGTCGAGGCCGTCGATCATCTCGTTGACCTTGGAGAGGTGGTCGGCGACGTCGCGCAGGTACGGCCGCAGCGGCTCCGGCGGGTAGTTCGAGGTGCCCTTGGAGAGCCGGGAGAGGGGCTCCTGCAGCGGGGCGCTCGCCCGGCGGAAGGCCAGCAGCTGGCGTTTGAACTCGTAGATCCGCTCGGCGACGTTGGCCCGGGGGCGGCCGGGGGCGAACACCTCGGCCTCGAGTTCGTCCAGGTCGGCCTGGAGGGAGGTCTGGGCGTCGAGGTAGCTGTCCACCACCAGGTCGGCGACGGCGTACAGGACGGCGGAGGGCCCGTGGGCGAGCAGCTCGGGCTGCTTCTCGAGCTCGGCGCGCAGGCCGCGCAGCGGGCTGTCGGCGCCGTGCCGGATGGTGATCACGTAGCTGTCGCCGACGAAGAGCATCACCTCGCCGGTGCTCACGCTGTGCCCGTCGGGGTGGTAGCCGACGGTCTTGAGCACCATGAAGAGCGAGTCCCGGTACTCCTCCAGCTTGGGCCGCTGGTGCGCGTTGACGGCGTCCTCGACCGCGAGCGGGTGCAGGCCGAACTCCTCGCTGACGAGGTCCAGCTCCTCCTGGGTCGGCTCGTACAGGCCGAGCCAGACGTAGGCGCCCGGCGTCGCCCGGGCGGCGGCGAGGGCGTCCGAGAGGTCGGCCGGGCCTTCGGTCCGGTGGCCGTCCCGGTAGGTGGCTCTGTCCACGATCATGCGGGACATTCTTGCCGAACCAGGCGGTGCTCAAGCACCACCCCGGGCGGAATCCGCACGAGACCCGCACGTCCGGCAGCTCCGGGAGCGGACCTGGGAACGGCGATCAAGAGCCGTTAGGCTGGTCCGCATGCCGACTCTGCTGCTCGTACGCCACGGCCGATCGACCGCGAACACAGCCGGGGTGCTCGCCGGTTGGACCCCCGGGGTGGAGCTGGACGACACCGGCCGCTCGCAGGCCGAGGAGCTCGCCGAGCGCCTGGCCCAGGTGCCGCTGGTGCAGGCGGTGAGCAGCCCGCTGGAGCGCTGCCGCCAGACGCTGGCCCCGCTGCTGGCGGCCCGCCCCGAACTCCGGGGGCCGGAGCTCGACGAGCGCTTCGGCGAGTGCCACTACGGGGAGTGGACCGGCCGCCCGCTGGCCGAGCTGGCCAAGGAGCCGCTCTGGCGGGTGGTGCAGGACCACGCCGCGGCCGCCGCCTTCCCCGGCGGGGAGTCGCTGCGCGCGCTGAGCCACCGTACGGTGACGGCCGCCCGGGAGTGGGACGAGAAGGTGGCCGCCGAGCACGGCCAGGACGCCGTCTGGATCGCCTGCTCGCACGGCGACGTGATCAAGGCGATCGTGGCCGACGCGCTCGGCCTGCACCTGGACCACTTCCAGCGGATCAACGTCGAGCCCTGCTCCGTCACCGCCATCCGCTACACGCCGCAGCGCCCCTTCGTACTGCGGGTCGGGGACACCGGCAGCCTCGCCTCGCTCGCGCCGCGCCCGCACTCCGCCGCCACTCCGAGCGGCGACGCGGTCGTCGGAGGGGACACCGGCGCCCGCTGAAGCGGTCCGGACCGGCGGGAATCGAATCCCGGCCCGCCGAGTTGACACCCGCGGGGCAAGTCCGCACCTCAGCCCCCTGTGCCCCGGCGCAGGCCGTAGGGTGGCAGGTGAGCCCACGATCAATCAGAACCCGGAGCGAGAGCGTGCCCCGTCAGGTCCACTTCTACGACCAGCCCGAGCGGTTCGTGGCCGGTACCGTCGGCCAGCCCGGAGCCCGGGCGTTCTTCCTGCAGGCCAGCTCGCGGGGTCGGATCACCAGTGTGCTCCTGGAGAAGGCCCAGGTCGCGGCGCTGGCCGAGCGGGTCGAGGAGGTGCTCGACGAGGCGCTGCGCCGCAGCGGCGGCACCGCGACGATCCCGGTGACCGCCCCGTCGGAGCTGGTCGACACCGCCCCGCTCGACCTCCCGCTGGAGGAGGAGTTCCGGGTCGGCACGATGGCCCTGGCCTGGGACAGTGTGGACGAGTGCCTGGTGGTCGAGGCGCAGGCCGTGGTGGAGTCGGAGGAGGACGAGGAGACCGAGGAGGACGTCTTCGCCGACGAGGAGAACGGGCCGGACATGCTCCGGGTCCGGCTCTCCGGTGCGATGGCCCGGGTCTTCGCCAAGCGCGCGCTCGACCTGGTCGCCGCCGGGCGCAAGCCCTGCCCGTTCTGCAACCTGCCGCTCGACCCCGAGGGCCACCTCTGCCCCCGGGCGAACGGCTACCGCCGCTGATGGACACCGACCAGGTGCCGGTGGCGGACCCAGCGGTCAGCGCCGCCCTCGCCGCCGACCCCGGTACCGCCCTCACCCTGCTGCGCGAGGGCGAGCTGACCGTCCACGGCCGGGTGACGGACGCCTCCAACGCGGTCCTCTACTGCTCGGTGACGCTGGACGGGCTCACCGCCCCCTGCGTCTACAAGCCCGTCGCGGGGGAGCGCCCGCTGTGGGACTTCCCGGACGGCACGCTGGCCGGGCGCGAGGTGGCCTCCTACGAAGTGGCCGCGGCCACCGGGTGGGCCCTGGTGCCCCCCACCGTGCTGCGCGAGGGGCCGCACGGCGCCGGCATGGCCCAGGTGTGGGTCGAGCCGGTCGACGGCGCCCCCGAGCTGCTCGAGCTCCAGCCGGAGCCCGAGCCGGAGCCGGGCTGGCTGCCGATCGTCCGCGCCGAGGTCGAGGAGGGCCGCACCGCGCTGCTCGTGCACCGGGACGACGAGCGGCTGCGCCGCCTCGCGGTGCTCGACGCAGTGCTCAACAACTCCGACCGCAAGGGCGGCCACTGGATCTGCGCCGCCGACGGCCGCCTGTACGGCATCGACCACGGCGTCACCTTCGCGGTGCCCGGCAAGCTGCGCACCCTGCTCTGGGGCTGGGCCGGGCAGCCGCTCACCGAGGAGGCCGCCGAGGTGCTGGCCCGGCTGGCCGTGGGGCTGGCCGGCCCGCTCGGCCAGACGCTGGCCCCGCACCTGACGGCGGCCGAACTCCGGGCCGTCGAGGCCAGAGTGGCGCGGCTGCGGGAGACCGGCCGGCACCCGCTGCCCTCGCCTGACTGGCCGTCGATCCCCTGGCCGCCGGTGTGACAGAAGGAGTCGGTCCTCGATCTGACGTAGAGCTGACGTAGTCGAAAACCGATTTCAAGCCGATCCCGCTTAGTAGTTGGCCTTTCAATTCAACGCAAGGTTAGAGTCACTTTCATGCATTCCTGGCCCGCCTCCGAGGTTCCCGCCCTGCCTGGTCAGGGGTTTCCCCTCCGCATCCACGACACCGCCACCGGCGAGGTCCGGGAGGTCGTGCCGCAGGACGGCACCGCCCGGCTCTACGTCTGCGGCATCACCCCCTACGACGCGACCCACCTGGGCCACGCCGCCACCTACAATGCGTTCGACCTCGTCCAGCGGGTCTGGAAGGACGCGGGGCACGACGTGCTCTACGTCCAGAACGTGACCGACGTGGACGACCCGCTGCTCGAGCGCGCGGTCGCCACCGGGCAGGACTGGACGGAGCTGGCCGAGCGTGAGACGGCGCTGTTCCGCGAGGACATGACCGCCCTGCGGATGCTGCCCCCGGCGCACTACATCGGCGCCGTGGAGTCCATCCCGTGGATCGTGCCGCTGGTGAAGAAGCTCCTGGCGAGCGGCGCCGCGTACGAGCTGGACGGCGACATCTACTTCTCGGTCGACGCCGACCCGCACTTCGGCGAGGTCTCGGGCCTGGACCGCGAGGCGATGGCCGCCATCTTCGCCGAGCGCGGCGGCGACCCGGAGCGCCCGGGCAAGAAGCACCCGCTGGACGCCCTGCTCTGGCTCTCGGCCCGGCCGGGCGAGCCCGCCTGGGACACCGAGCTCGGCCACGGCCGCCCCGGTTGGCACATCGAGTGCGTGGCCATCGCGCTCGAGTACCTCGGGATGAGCTTCGACATCCAGGGCGGCGGCAGCGACCTGTCCTTCCCGCACCACGAGATGGGCGCCTCGCACGCGCACAGCGCCACCGGCGCCCACCCGTACGCGCGCGCCTACGTGCACGCCGGGATGGTCGCGCTGGACGGGCACAAGATGTCCAAGTCCCGCGGCAACCTGGTCTTCGTCTCCAAGCTGCGCCGCGAGGGC
The DNA here is from genome assembly GCF_040296285.1 of Kitasatospora sp. NPDC002227. NCBI lineage: Bacteria > Bacillati > Actinomycetota > Actinomycetes > Kitasatosporales > Streptomycetaceae > Kitasatospora > Kitasatospora sp. NPDC002227. The sequence goes on along the minus strand of NZ_JBEOWY010000003.1, from coordinate 18,739 downwards.
GTGGACCCGGCGGCGATCCGCCTGGCCCTGCTCGCGCACCACTACCGCAGCGACTGGGAGTGGCAGCAGGCCGACCTGGACGCCGCCCTGGAGCGCCTGGCCCGCTGGCGCGCGGCCGTCTCCCGGCCGGACGGCCCGGCCGCCGAGGAGCTGCTCGGCCTGGTCCGCACCGCGCTCGCGGCCGACCTGGACACCCCGGCGGCGCTGGCCGCCGTGGACGCCTGGGCCGCCCGGCAGGAGAGCACCGGCGGCGAGGACATCTCCGCCCCCGGCCTGGTCTCCCGGACGGTGGACGCCCTGCTGGGCGTCGCGCTGTAACGACCACCCGGCGAAGGGGGGCACGGGCGACCGTGCCCCCCTTCGCCGTTCCCTCGCAACGCAAGTGACGCACGGGGCAGCTGAGTTGACGACCTGACAGGATCGCCGTCGACTCGCTGTCCACGACGGCCGGCCCCCCTCCCCGGCCGGACACTTGGCACAGAGGCGTCAACTTGCCTAGACCAATTCACGTGCCGAGACAGCGGAGGGACCGCATGACCGCGCAACTGCTCGCCGAACTGCCGCCCGTACTGTTCTCCGGGATCACCGGCGGGCCGATCGACCACCGGGAGCTGGACTTCCGGCCCGTGCGCAGCAACGGCCGGGTCGGGATCGAGATGCACCAGCTCTACTCCACCGAGGAGACCGGCGCCGACGGCCCGGCCGCCGCGATCGTCCGGTACGCGCCCGGGGCGACCACGGCGCCGCACCGCCACCCCGGCTACGAGACGATCTACGTCCTCAGTGGCGTCCTGGAGACGGACGACGGCGTCTACCCGGCCAACAGCCTGCTGGTGATGCCGCCGGACAGCGTGCACGCCCCGCGCAGCCCCGAGGGCTGCCTGGTCCTGGTGGTCTGGGAGCAGCCCGTCCACCTGGCCTGAGGTCAGGCCTCCGCCGGATGCCGCTCTCGGAAGGCCGCGGCCTTGGCCCGGTTGCCGCAGCCCTTCATGTCGCACCAGCGGCGGGAGCCCCGCCGTGACCGGTCCAGGTAGAGCCGGGTGCAGCGGGGCCCCGCGCACTCCTTGACCCCTTCGGCGGACGGCGTGGCCAGCAGCTCCACGGCCGAGCGGGCCAGGTCGGCCAGGACGGCCGGCAGGCTCCCGGTGCGGCGCAGGGTGCCGTCCGCGAGCAGCTCGAGCCGCCGGGCCGGGCCCTCGGCGGCCGCGTTGAGCAGCTCCCGGTCGGCCGCCGGGTAGGGCTCGCCCGCGGCGGCGGCCCGGCCCAGTCGGTAGACGGCCTCGCGCAGGGTGACGGCCTCGGCCAGGTCGGCGGCGCTCGCGGGGGTGGGCGAGTCGACCAGGCCGGCGGCCGAGACCCAGGTGGCCAGCGCCGCCGGGGTGGTGAGCAGATCGATGGCATCGGTGCGCCGGTGCTGGACGGTTCCGGCGAGATCCAGAGCGGGGTGGCCGCTGACGAAGACGAACTCCATCGGTTCAGCATAGTCGACATAACCGCATTGACCGGTTGCGTTGGCCCAGCAGGTCCCCTAGCCTCTACGTAACCCCGTTGGACGGTTACCCCGGAACGTGAGGATCCCCTCCGTGTCAGTTCAGGACGTGAAAGCGGCCGTCAGGCCCGAGACGGCGGTGGCAGCCGTGCCGACGGGCGAGCCCTCTGCCGCGACCCCCGTAGTCCCCGGCTGGGTCACGGCCGCCGTGCCCGCCGTCTTCGTGGTGCTGTGGAGCAGCGCCTTCGTCGCGGCGGTCTTCGGCACCGGGGCGGCCCCGCCGCTGCTGCTCACCTTCGCCCGGTTCGCCGCGGCCGGGGTGCTGCTCACGGTGATCGCCCTGGTCTCCCGCTCACCCTGGCCGCGCGGCCGGATGCTGCTCCACGTCGCCGTGGTCGGCCTGCTCATGCAGGCCGTCCAGTTCGGCGCCTTCTACACCGCGATCGGCGCCGGGCTCCCCGGCGGCGTGGTGGCCCTGGTGCAGGGCTTCAACCCGGTGTTGATCGCGCTGATGGCGGGTGGGGTGCTGGGTGAGCGGATCTCCCGCCGCCAGTGGCTCGGGTTCGGCGTCGGTGCGGTCGGCGTCGCCCTCGCGGTGGTGGGGGAGCTCAGTGTCTCCGTCCCGGCCGTGCTGCTCTGCTTCGTTGGCCTCCTTGGCCTGAGCATCGGCACGGTCTACCAGAAGCGATTCACCCCGGGTACGGACGTCCGCAGCAGCACCGCCGTGCACTTCCTGGTGAGCGCGCCCGTGGTCGGGCTGCTCTCGCTGCTGCTGGAGGACCGGGGGGTCAGCCACTGGGGCCCGTTCGGTGCGGCGCTCGCCTGGATCGTGCTGATCAACTCCGTCGGCACCTTCCTGCTGCTGAACTGGATGCTGCGCAAGCAGGCCGCAAGCCGGGTGGGCACGCTGTTCTTCCTGACCCCTTCCGTCACCGCGGTGCTCGGATGGATCGTCGTCGGCCAGACCCTGAACACCCTCGCGATCATCGGTCTGCTGCTCGGCGGTGTCGGCGTGATCCTCGCCGCCCGCAAGTAGTCAGTCCGCCTTCCCGTACCAATACGAACGAAGGAACAGACGTGACAATCAAGGTAGGCGTCAACGGATTCGGCCGGATCGGCCGGGGCTTCCTGCGCGCTGTGCTCCAGCGTGACACCGACCTCGAAATCGTGGCCGTCAACGACCTCACCGATGCGGCCACCCTTGCCCACCTGCTCGCGTACGACACCACGATGGGCCGCCTCGACGTCGAGGTGCACGCCGTGGGCGACGTGATCCACGTCGGCGAGCGGCAGATCAAGGTGCTGGCCGAGCGCGACCCGGCCAAGCTGCCCTGGGGCGAGCTGGGCGTGGAGGTGGTGGTCGAGTCGACCGGCATCTTCACCGATGCCACCAAGGCCAAGGCGCACCTGGCGGCCGGCGCCCGCAAGGTGCTGATCTCCGCCCCGGCCAGCAACGAGGACATCACGCTCGCCTACGGCGTGAACCACCTCGACTACGACGGGGACGTCCACCACGTGGTCTCCAACGCCTCCTGCACCACCAACTGCCTTGCCCCGCTGGCCAAGGTGCTGCACGACTCGTTCGGCATCGAGGACGGTCTGATGACCACCGTCCACGCCTACACCCAGGACCAGAACCTGCAGGACGGCCCGCACAAGGACCTGCGCCGGGCCCGCGCGGCCGCCGCCAACGTGGTGCCCACCTCGACCGGCGCCGCCAAGGCGATCGGCCTGGTGCTCCCCGAGCTGCAGGGCAAGCTGGCCGGCCTCGCGCTGCGGGTGCCGGTGCCGGTCGGCTCGATCACCGACCTGTCGGTCAACCTCAGCCGTGAGGTCACCGTGGCCGAGATCAACGCGGCCTACGCGGCGGCGGCCAAGGGCGAGTTGGCGGGCGTGCTCAAGTACGTCGAGGCGCCGCTGGTCTCCAGCGACATCGTCGGCGACTCGGCCTCCTGCGTGTTCGACGCCCAGCTGACCACCGTCTCCGGCGGCGGGCGGCACGTGAAGGTCTTCGGCTGGTACGACAACGAGTCGGGCTTCTCGCACCGCGTGGTGGACATCGTCCAGCACATCGGGCAGTAGCACCGGCGAGCCGAGGGGTGCGGGTGCTCCCGCACCCCTCGGCCGTGCCTACTCCTCCGCGGAGCCGTCCTCGGTGTTCTCGTCCTGGGTGTTCTCGTCCTTGGGCTCGTCCTCCTTGGCGGGCTCCGGACGCTCGGCCGTGGCGTGGCCCGCGTAGGGCTTCTCGCCGGTCGGCCCCAGGTTGTCGCGGCGGCGCAGGTAGCGCTCGAACTCCCGGGCGATCGCGTCGCCGGAGGCTTCGGGCAGCTCGGCGGTGTCCTGCGCCTCCTCCAACTGCTGGACGTACTCGGCCACTTCGCTGTCCTCGGCGGCCAGCTGGTCCACTCCGAGCTGCCAGGCGCGGGCGTCCTCGGCGAGGTCGCCCGGGGGAATGCGCAGGTCGAGCAAGTCCTCCAGCTTGTTGAGCAGGGCCAGCGTGGCCTTCGGGTTCGGCGGCTGGGCGACGTAGTGCGGCACGGCCGCCCAGAGCGTCACCGCCGGGACGCCCGCGTGCGCACAGGCCTCCTGCAGCACGCCGACGATCCCGGTCGGGCCCTCGTACCGGCTCTCCTCCAGGTCGAGGGTGCGGGCCAGCGCGCTGTCCGAGGTGACGCCGCTGACCGGCACCGGGCGGGTGTGCGGGGTGTCGCCGAGCAGCGCGCCCAGGATCACCACCAGCTCGACGCCCAGCTCGTGCGCGAAGCCGAGCAGCTCGTTGCAGAACGAGCGCCAGCGCATGCTGGGCTCGATCCCCCGGACCAGCACCAGGTCACGCGGCTTGGGCTCGGTCACCCGGACCACCGACAGACGGGTGGTCGGCCAGGTGATCCGGCGGACGCCGCCGTCCAGCCACACGGTCGGGCGGTTGACCTGGAAGTCGTAGTAGTCCTCGGCGTCCAGCGCGGCGAAGACCTTGCCACCCCAGGTGTCGTCCAGGTGGCTCACCGCCGTCGAGGCGGCGTCGCCCGCGTCGTTCCACCCTTCGAAGGCACACACCATCACCGGGTCGATCAACTCGGGAACATCCTCCAGCTCGATCACCCAGCGTCTCCCTCCGGTCGGCCGACCAGCTGCCGAACCTCTGAACCTGACTCCTCGGAACCCGTGCCGGAGCACGCTGCTCCATGGTCCCTACCTGCCCAGCCTACGGGCTTTGATGCCTGGGCAGCCAAGGGGTAATCAACACCTGAGGCCGTTGTCAGCGGTGGCGGGTAGGTTTCCCGGTGCTGGCGGCCGGCGAGTCAGGCGGAGGTGATCGAGTGTGGCTGAGCAGCGGAAGGTGTTGCGGCAGATCGCCCGTCCGTTCGTCGTGCACGGTCCGTCGGGTGTGTCGGTACGCGACCGGCTCAAGGGGCTGACGGAGCGGGACGAGACGGTGTTGCGGCTGGTCGGTGGACACCTGGGCTCCTTGGCGTCCGCTGATCTGGCCCGCAGGTGCGCCGATGGTCTGGGGCACTCCAGTCGGAGGTGGGCGGAGCGCAAGCGGGAGCTGACTGCGGTGTCGTCGTCGCGGTGGGCCGGTTCGGTGACCGCGAACACGCATGATCAGTGGGGTCTGTCGCGGCGCGCGCAGGCCGCTCATCCGCAGTCGCTGGAGGCTGGGATCAGGACGGTCCGGCACCGGCTGTCGCTGCGGGTCGGCGAGAAGGGGACCAAGCACCAGCCTGGCGGCTACCGCTCCGAGCGCGAGTGGTTCGTCAAGTCGCGGCACCACCGCCAGGCTCCGTGCCCGCCTGCTGTCGATGTGCGCGGAAGCCGGGATCGGCGTCATCGCCGTCGATCCCGCTTACACCAGCAAGTGGGGCGCCGAACACTGGCAGAAACCGCTCACCACGAAGAACCGCAGGACCAGCCGACACGCCGCCGCTGCGGTGGCGATCGGCAGACGCGCCCTCGGCCACCCGATCCGGCGACGGACGACACCGCCCCCGCACGACCAGAGCGATCGTGCGGGGCATCGGACCGCCCAGGCCCGACCGGGCGACCGGGGGCGTGAGGGAGCCCGCCCCCGTGTACCTGGACCACGGACACGATCCGCCGGCGCCGGACATGGGTCGAACGCGGTCGACCAGAACGCCCAGGACCGTTCGGGGCGTCCGGCTGAGCGTGAGTTCTGGCAACAGGACTCACTCCCACTCAGTCTCCAGGAACGGTTACGCAGCCTCAGCCGAGTGCGGCGGTGACCGCGGGCAGGTAGCCGAGGCGGTAGCCCTCGGCGGTGGGGTGGAAGGACTCCCAGAGGGAGAGGAAGACGATCCGGTTGATCCACTCGTGGCCGCCGGTCGCGCAGACGCCGTGGCCGGCGAAGGCCGGGCGGGGGTCGGCGAAGCGGAATCCGTGCTGGTCGGCCTGGCGGGAGATCAGGTCGTCCAGCTGGTCGGCGAGCGCGTTGATCCGCACCCGGCGGGGTTCGGTGCCCACGGCGCAGGATGGGGTGCCGGTCTCGAGCAGGTGCGGGTAGCCGGCCACCGCCACGGTGGCGTTCGGCGCGGCGCCCCGGACGGCCTGGTACGTGCGGTCGAGCCGGACGGGCAGGTCCTCGCGCAGCCGGCGGGCCGTTTCGTCGAGCGCGGCATCGCACTTGGCGTCGGTGGTGAACGGCTGGAGGCAGTCCACGACCGCGGTCACGAAGCCGGCGTCGTTGCCGCCGACGGTGAGCGTGACGGCCGTGGTGGCCGGACTCACCTCGGCGAGCTGGGAGTCCAGCACGTCCTGGGTGGTGGCCCCGCTGCAGGCGGGCAGCCGGAACTCCCCGGCGCCCTTGGCGGCCGACCAGAGCGCGGGGTAGGAGCGGTTGCTGCGGTGGCAGTCCGTGCCGTCGGCGCGGTAGTCGCCCGCGCCGTCCCCGGCGGCGACGGAGTCGCCGAGGGCGGCGTAGGAGGCGGGGGTGGCGGCGGCGGCCGGGGTCGCGGCGCCCAGGCCGAAGGTGAAGGTGAGCGCGGCTGCGACGGCGAGCAGACGGTGGCGCACTGGCGTTCTCCGATGACGTTGTGCGGTCGGTTGACTACGCATCGTAATGCGAAAAGAATTGCTGCAACATTCTGAAAATGTTTGCGCGATCCCTTGACGGTGCTCCGGCCGGGCGGGAGTGTCTACTCCGCCGTCACAGCCCCCACCCGGCATAGGAGTTGACGAGAATGCGCGTGCCCCACCACGCCCGAAGAGCACTGTTCGCCGCCACCACCCTGATCGCGGGCGCCCTGCTGCCGCTCGGCCTGCACCCGGAGGCCCAGGCCGCCACCCGCCCGAACGGGGGTGACGTGATCGCCAACCTCTTCGAGTGGAACTGGCCCTCGGTGGCGAACGAGTGCGCCACCGTGCTCGGCCCGAAGGGCTACGGCGCCGTCCAGGTCGCCCCGCCGGAGGACTCGATCCGGCTGGCCGGCGCCCACCCCTGGTGGGAGGTGTACCAGCCCGTCGGCTACGACCTGAACAGCCGGATGGGCACCGAGGCGCAGTTCGCCGCCATGGTCACCGCCTGCCACGACGCCGGGGTCAAGGTCTACGCCGATGCCGTGATCAACCACGCCGCCGGGGCCAACCAGACCAGCACCGACTCCTACGGCGGCGCGAGCTTCGATCCCGCCACCTACAGCTACGGCTCGATCCCGTACGACCGGGCCAGCTTCCACGACTACCCCGCGAACTGCCCGAACGCCGGCAACGCCATCAACGACTGGAACAGCGTCCAGCAGGTGCAGGAGTGCCAGCTCGTCTCGCTCTCCGACCTGTACACCGAGAAGGACGACGTCCGCGCGAAGATCGCGGGCTACCTCAACAAGCTGGTCGGCTACGGCGTGGACGGCTTCCGGGTCGACGCCGCCAAGCACATCGCCCAGGCGGACCTGGCGAACATCCTCTCCCGCGTCGCCGACACCGCCTGGGGCGGGCGGCCGTACGTCTACCAGGAGGTCTTCCCGGGCAGCAGCGGCCAGTTGGCGCCGAGCGCCTTCGAAGGGAACGGCAGCGTGCTGGAGTTCACCTACGCGTACAAGCTCAAGGACCAGTTCAACGGCGGCATCGCCAACCTGAGGACCTTCGGCCAGAGTTGGGGCCTGGAGCCGAGCGACAAGGCGGCCGTGATGGTCACCAACCACGACCTGGAGCGCAACGGCTCGACACTGAACTACAAGAGCGGCACCAAGTACACCCTGGCGACGCTCTTCCAGCTCGCCTGGGGCTACGGCACCCCGCAGGTGTACTCCGGCTTCGCCTTCAACGGCTCGGACGACTCGCCGCCGGCCGACGCGGCCGGCCATGTGACCGCCACCGACTGCTCCAACGGCTGGGTCTGCACCGACCGGGACCGCGGCGTGGCCAACATGGTCGGCTGGCACAACGCGGCCCAGGGCCGGCCGGTGGCCAACTGGTGGGACAACGGCTCCAGTGCCATCGCCTTCAGTCGGGGGAGCGCCGCCTGGGTGGCGATCAACAACGGCGCAGGCGCCGTCACCGCCACCTTCACCACCGGCCTGGCGGCCGGGAGCTACTGCGACATCATCCACGGCGACCTCGCGGCGGGCGGCGCCTGCACCGGCCCGGCCGTCACGGTCGACGCGGCGGGCCTGGCGACGGTCACCGTGAACCCGGGCGACGCCGTGGCCCTCTACGCGACCGGCACCTCCACAGCGAGCCCGAGTCCGAGTCCGAGTCCGAGTCCGAGTCCGAGCGCCACGGTGACCTCGAGTCCGAGTGCCACGCCCACCCCGGGCCAGGTGACCGAGACCTTCCACGAGACCCGGACCACCACCACGGGCCAGAGCGTCTACCTGGTCGGCTCCCTCCCGGCGCTGGGCGGCTGGGACACCGGCAAGGCGGTGCCGCTCTCCTCGGCGGGCTACCCGGTCTGGAGCGCCGCCGTGTCGCTCCCGGCCAATACCGCCTTCGAGTACAAGTACATCCTCAAGGACGCTTCAGGTTCCGTGACCTGGGAACCCGGCGCCAATCACACCGCCAGTACCGCCAGTTCGGACGCCACCCTGACCGACTCCTGGAGCCAGACCGTCCCGGTCACCTTCGACGAGACCCGCACCACCGTCTGGGGCCAGAGCGTCTACCTGGTCGGCTCCCTCCCGGCGCTGGGCGGCTGGGACACCGGCAAGGCGGTGCCGCTCTCCTCGGCGGGCTACCCGGTCTGGAGTGCCACCGTGTCGCTCCCGGCCGGTACCGCCTTCGAGTACAAGTACATCCTCAAGGACGCTTCAGGTTCCGTGACCTGGGAGTCCGGCGCCAACCGCAGCTGGACCACCCCGGCCACCGGCTCGCCCACCGTCAACGACACCTGGAAGTGAACCGCACCGCCCTGGCCCGGCTGACAGCAGAGGGGCCGGGGCGGTACAATTACTATGGCGCGTCCGTCAGTTGCTCCGCGACGGACGCTTTTTTCATGCCCGAATCACCCCTGAGCCCCGCCCGCGGCACGCTCTACCACACGGCCGTCACCGACCCGCGCGGCGAGGAGCTCCTCCCGCTCGCCGACCTGCGGGACCGCCACCCCGACCTGTACACCCGCCACCTGGCCAAGTACCGGGGCCGCGAACACCGCCTGCACGAACAGGTGCTCCCGCTGAACTGCTCCTGGACGGAGGTCGTCTTCCTCTCGCCGGTCGATCCCGCCGTCCTCTTCGCCGCGATGCGCGCCGCCGGGCGGCCCGTCCCGGACATCCCCGTCTGGACCCTCGACGCCGCCCGGCTGGACCCCGCGCGCTGCTGCATCCGCCTGATGCGGATGACCCGCGGCGCACTCTCCGCCGACCCCGGCGGGCCCGAGGACCACCTCCCGCTCACCACGGCGACCCTGCGCGCGGTCTCCGAGGTCACCGACCGCGCCCTGGCCCGGCTGCGCACCCTGGCCCCGGACGAACCGGCCCGCCCCTGGGGCGACGTCCCGCACGTGCTCCACCGCGGGCCGATCCCTCTACAACTGTTCGGACACGCTGGTGCGCGATGAACTGACAAGCAAGCACGGCGTGTTGAATGATTGGCCCGCCCTCCGGCGGCGTGCGTGCCGGCCGGAGTGAGACCGATTACGGGGGTAATTCGTGCGTCTCAGAACTCTGGCCTGCCTTGCCGCGGCCGCAACCGTCGGGTTGGGCCTGCAACTGCCGGGGCCGGCGGCGGCCGGCCCCGCCGTGATCTACGTGGACAACGGCGCGGCCGCCCACTGCAGCGACTCGGGGACGGGCACCGCGGCGCAGCCGTTCTGCACCGTCCAGGCCGCCGCCGATGCCGTCCGGGCCGGGCAGACCGTGCTGGTCGCGTCCGGGGTGTACCCGGAGCACGACATCCGGGTCACCCACTCGGGCCTGCCGGGGAGCCCGATCGTCTTCCAGGGCCGGTCGGCCGACCGCGGTGCGATGCCGCGGATCGCCGGCCCGGGCCGAGGCTTCCTGCTCGACGGTGTGCACGACGTGACGGTCTCCCGGTTCGTGGTCAACACGGACGGTCAGGCGGCCGTGCTGCACGACACCGACCACGTCACGCTGGACGGCAACACCTTCTCGCAGCTGAACGCCGCCCGCGCCTGGGCGGAGGTCGAGGTCGGCGGAGCGGCCACGGCCACCACGATCAGCCGGAACATCATCAACACCGACGACGCCGGCGCCGTCACGGTCGGGGCGGGTGCCACCGGAACGACGGTGACCACCAACCAGATCTACAACGAGATCGGCGTCGGCGTGCAGGTGACCGACGCGCCCGGCACGGTGGTCACCAGCAACACCGTCTCCACCGGATGCGCCGTGGCGGTCGGCCTGTTCGGCGACTCGTCGAAGTCGGTGGTCGAGAACAACGTCCTGGCGACCGACCGGGCTCGCTCCGGCCAGCCGAGCTGCGCCACGCTCAGCACCGAGCTGGCCGTCTCGGCCGCCTCGGTGGCCGGTACCAAGGCCGACTGGAACCTCACCTATCCGCCGGCGGGCGAGCCCGCGTACATCTGGGCGGGCAAGGCCTACCCGACGGCCGTCGAGCTGGCGAAGGCGGTGCCCGGCCAGGCCGCCCACGAGCTGACCGAGGACCCGAAGGCCGACCCCGACTTCCCCGGCGGGCTGCAGGAGGGCTCACCGCTGATCGACTCCGCCGACGCCGCCGCGCCGGGCGAGCTCGCCACCGACGTGTCGGGCTTCCACCGGGTGGACGACCCGACCGTGGCGAACACCGGGACGGGCGCGGGGACGTACGACCGGGGGGCGGGTGAGTTCACCCCGGTGAGCTCGCAGCTGCTGCTGGAGGCACTGCCCTCCGCAGTGCCGCTCGGCGAGGCGCTGACCTTCTCGGTCAACGCCTTCAAGGGCTGGTCCCCCCATGTGAGTTACCGCTACGACTTCGGTGACGGATCTGCCGTGACGACGGCCGAGTCCATGGCGCACACCTACCGGGCCACCGGCACCTACCACGCCTCGGTGACCGCGACCCTGGAGAACGGGGACTCCACCTCCGCCACCACGGACGTGACCGTCAGCCCGCCCGGCCCGCTGACCGCCGGCCTGCGGGTCGATCCCGCCGACCACGGCCTGATCTACACCGTCCAGGCGGACGGCACCTCGCCCTGGCAGATCACCGGCCGGTCGGTCGACTTCGGCGACGGCTCGGCGCCCTGCACCGCCCTGCGCGGCTCCTGCGAGCACTCCTACCACCAGGACGGCGACGTCACCGTCACCGCGACGGTCACGGACGCGGGCGGCCGCACCGCCACCGCGCGGCAGGCCCTGCACGTCGCCTACCAGCCCTCGGCCTTCTACCCGCTGGCCCCCACCCGGGTGGCGGACACCCGGCTGACCCACAACACCCTCGGCGCGGGCCGCACGTTGACCCTCCCGCTCCTCAACCTGTCCCCCCGACTGCCGTTCGCGCAGACCCCGGACGCCGTGGTGCTCAACGTGACCGCCGTCGCGCACGACGCCGGTGGCTACCTGACGGTCTACCCGGGCAACGCCACCCAGCCGCACACCTCGAACCTCAACTTCGCGGCGGGCCGGGCCGTGCCGAACGTGGTGACCGTGCCGATCGGGCCGGACGGCACCATCGAGATCTTCAACAAGTTCGGTGACACGGACGTCGTGGTCGACATCTCCGGCTACTACAGCACCCATACGGCCGGTGGCAGCCGCTACACCCCGCTGGCCCCGTCCCGGCTGCTCGACACCCGCAAGTCCGGGGCGATCGGCCCCGGCGGCGAGACCGTCATCCCGGTCCACGCCCCGGCGGGGGCCACGGCGGCGGTGCTCAACGTGACCGCCACCGGCTCCGACACGGGCGGCTACTTCACCGCCTATCCGTCCGGCACCGCCCGGCCGGGGACCAGCAACCTGAACTTCGGCGCCGGGCAGACGGTGGCCAACCAGGTGATCGTCCCGATCGGCGCGGACGGCACGGTGAAGCTCTACAACTTCGCCGGCCACGCCCACGCCGTGGTCGACCTGTTCGGCTGGTACAGCCCGGGCAGCCCCGAGCTCTACCAGCCGGTCAGCGCCCGGCGCCTGCTCGACACCCGCACCACCACCGCCCTCGGCCCGCACGGCTCGGTCGAGGTCACCTCCGCCGCCCCGGCCGGGACCAAGGGAGCGGTACTCAACCTGACGGCTGTCCAGCCCACCGCCCCGGGCTACCTGACGGTCTGGTCGCCGGACGACACCCACCTGCCGTTCGTCAGCAACCTGAACTTCGTGCCCGGCCAGGTGGTGGCGAACCAGGTGACCACCCAGGCGGGGCCCGACGGCTCCTTCGACGTCTACAACTTCAGCGGCACCACCCAGGTCGTCGCCGACCTGTCCGGCTGGTTCCGGGAAAGCACGCCCCCGAACAACGGCGCCAAGTAGCCCCGCCGTACGCTGTTCCCGCGAGTGCTGCCCGGCGCCTGAGCGCCGGGCAGTCCATGGCCAACTCCGGGGGGAATGCATGCGTTTGAGACATATGGCCACGTTGGCGACAGCCGGGAGCATGGCGCTCGGACTCCAGCTGCCGGGGGTGGCGGCAGCAGCGGACGGCAGCACGCTGTACGTGAACAACGCGACGGCCGCGCACTGCTCCGACTCCGGGCCGGGGAGCCAGGCGCAGCCGTTCTGCACCATTCAGGCCGCCGCCGATGTCGTGCAGGCCGGGCAGACGGTCGAGGTGGCGCACGGCCAGTACGTGCAGCCCCGGATCACATTGAGCCACTCCGGTACGCCGCAGCAGCCGATCACCTTCCGGGGCGGGCGGCTCAGTGACGGGATCCAGACGCTGGCCCACATCGTCGCCTCCAACACCGACGAGCAGGGCTTCGTCCTGGACGGTGTGCACGACGTGACGCTCTCGGGGTTCTTCGTCCACTCCCAGGGGCCGGGAGCCGCCCTCAGCGGCACCAGCCGCGTCACGCTGGACGGCAACTGGTTCTTCGCCGCCTCCAACGGCTCGCCGCAGAACATCCTGGTCGACGGCAAGTCCTCGGGCACCACCGTCAGTCACAACCTGATCGAGGGGTACACCCACGGGACCAACGTGGTGATTGCGCCCGGCTCGACGGGGACGGTGCTCTCGGCCAACGCCGTCACCAACTCGCTGGGCACGGGGATCGAGGTGACGGGCACCCAGGGCGTCGTCCTGACCGGGAACACCGTCAGCACCGCCTGCGCACCGTCCGTCAGCCTGCTCGGCGACTCGTCGAGGGCCGTGGTGGAGAACAACGTGCTGGCTCCCAGCCCGCTCCTGGTGTCCTGGGCGCACGACTGCCAGCAGCCTGCGCCCCGGCTGGCCGTGTCGGCCGCCTCGGCGAGCGGCACCAGGGCCGACCACAACCTGACCAACCCCTACCCGCACCAGCCCGCGTACACCTGGGCCGGAGCGGACTACCCGAATGCCGCCGCCTTCGCCAGGGCAGTCCCGGGGCAGGCCGGTCACGACCTGACCGCCGACCCGAAGTTCGACCCGACCGGTCCGATCTCGGGCCTCTCGCTGACCGAGGGCTCGCCCGCGATCGATGCGGCGGACGCCGCCGCCCCCGGTGAGTCGGCCACGGACCTGTACGGCCGCCAGCGGGTCGCCGATCCCACGGTGCCCGACACCGGAAGCGGCAACCACGACCTGGGCGCCTTCGAGTTCAGCCCGCTCAGCCAGAAGCTCGCCGTTGCCCCGAGCAGCTCCCAAACGCCGCTGGGCTCGGCGGTCTCCCTGACGGTCACTCCGCTCGCGGGCTGGTCGGGCCAGGTCAGTTACCGCTACGACTTCGGCGACGGCATCAAGGTCACCACCGCCGACCTGACGGTCTCGCACACCTACGACACCATGGGCCCCCACCAGGCGAGCGTCACCGCCGTGCTGGCCGACGGTGACGCCGGCGTGCCGACCCGGCTCACCCTCACGGCCACCCAGCCGGGCCCGCTGGATGCCTACTTCAGCCTCACCCCCAGCGATCACGGTCTGAGCTACTACGCCGTGGTGACGGCGCACTCCGCCTGGGACATCACCGGTTACAGCTTCGATTTCGGAGACGGCTCAGCCGTCTGCGAGAGCACCGTCGGTGCCTGCAACCACGTGTACCGGAAGGAGGGCGACCTTATGGTCACCATCACGGTCAAGGACGCGGGTGGCCGGACCAAGAAGCTCCAGCAGGTGCTGCACGCCAACTACCAGGACGCCGGGTACGTCCCGCTGGCGCCGGCCCGGCTGGTGGACACCCGTCAGCAGAAGACCACCATCGGGCCGCAGCAGACGCTCTCGCTGCCGGTCCTCGGCCGGGGTGACGTGATCTTCGGGAAGACTCCGGAGGCCGTGGTGCTCAACGTGACGGCGGTGGCGAAGAGCTCTGGCGGGTATCTGACGGTCTTCCCGGGCGGCACCGACCGGCCGGACACCTCGAACGTCAACTTCGCGGCGGGCCAGGCGGTGCCGAACCTCGTCACTGTGCCGGTCGGGGCGGACGGCACCGTCCAGATCTTCAACAAGTTCGGCGACACGGACGTGGTTGTCGACATCGCCGGGTACTACAGCGTGCACTGGGGCGAGGACTCCGGCCGGTTCACCGCCCAGGCACCGGTTCGCCTGCTCGACACCCGGGCGGACCAGCCGCTAGGCCCCGGTGGCGAGACCTCGCTCCAGATCGCGGGCAAGCACGGCGTGCCGTGGGGTGCCAAGGCCGTGGTGCTGAACGTGACCTCGACCGGCTCGGACGCGGGGGGTTACTTCACGGCGTACCCCTCCGGCACCGCCCGGCCGGGGACCAGCAACCTGAACTTCAAGCCCGGGCAGACGGTGGCCAACCAGGTGATCGTGCCGATCGGCTCGGACGGGAGCGTGAGGCTGTACAACTTCGCCGGTCACGCCCAGGCGGTGGTGGACCTGTTCGGCTACTACAGCCCGGACGGCGACGCGCTGTTCGAGCCAGTCACCCCACGCCGCCTGCTCGACACCCGCACCAGTTCCGCTCTCGGCCCCGGCGGCACGGTCGCGGTTGCCTCCGGTGCGCCTCTGCTCGCGACCGGCGCCGTGGTCAACGTGACGGCCGTCCAGCCGACCACCCCGGGCTATCTGACGGTCTGGGCGTACAGCGAGAAGCGGCCGGGCACCAGCAACCTCAACTTCCTCCCGGGCCAGGTGGTCCCGAACCACGTGACCACTCCACTCAGTAGCGACGGGGCCTTCGACGTCTACAACTTCAGCGGCACCACCCAGGTCGTCGCCGACCTGTCCGGCTGGTTCGTGAAGTAGCGGCGGCTACCGGCTGGTCCAGCCGTCGCGGAAGGAGCTCCAGTCCTGGGCCGAGGCGGAGAAGTCCGCGTACAGGGCCAGCCCGAAGGTCCGGCGGCCGCCGCCGTGCCGGCTCAGCCCCAGGCGGGCGCCGCGCACGGCGGCGGCGACCGTCTCGGCCGAGCCGCGGTGCGAGAAGGTGTCGTCCCAGTAGCCGGGCAGGCCCATCAGGAGGTCGACCCCGGGCGGGGTCGCCTCCAGGGCCAGCTTCGTCTGCTGGGCGACATAACCCCCGTAGAGGGACTCCAGCTGCATGCTGGTGTCGTACGACATCACGGCGATCTGCTCGACCCGCCGGGCGACCTGCCCGAAGTACGCCTGGGACCACCACTTGCCGTGGTCGGTCAGCCCGGTGGTGACCACGTGCAGGCCGGGCAGCGGGTCGATCTGCGGGGCGGCCACCGAGAGCGGGGCGCCGGCGGCGGCGGTGACGGCGTGGGTCCGGTCGAGCAGGGTCAGGAAGCCGGCCGAGTCGGAGCGGATCGGCTCCATGTCGAAGTGCACGCCCTCGAAGCCGGCGGCCAGCACCTGGCGTGTGGCGGTGACCACCCGCTCCCGGCTGGCCGGGTCCTCCAGATGCAGGGCCTCGGGGTGCTCGGGGGCGACGACGTTGCCCAGCCAGGCCTGCACCCGCACACCCGGCAGCTCCCGGTGCACGGCGGCCAGCAGCCAGGCGGCCTTCGGGTAGCGCGCGGGGGAGAGCGAACCGTCGCTCTCCAGCGGCCCGGTGTGCACGTACAGGTCCCGGACGCCCGTCCCGGCCAGCTGCCGGGTCAACGCGGTGAGCTCCGGCTCCCCCTTCCGTCCGTCGACCCACGCATGGCCGAGCCAGACGGCGTCCCGCCCCCTGGTCCAGGCGTCCGCTGACGGGGCGCCCGCGTACTGCAGGCGCAACGCCACCCCGGCCGCGGCCACCGGCAGCACCAGCAGGGCCAGCACACAGAGCGCCGCCAGGATCGACCGCCGCCACCTGCGGCGTTGCCAGACACCGGCCAGGAAACCACGGAATCGAGCCGCGGATATCCGCATGCTGGACGCTCCCCCCTCGAACGGAAACGCCCAGGATACGGGACGGGCTCCAAACCGACGGTCGGTGCGGATACGCTGACCTGGTGCGCCTCCGCAATGGGGGGCCGCATAGCCGACAGCCGTCGCACTCAGGGAGCGCCTCATGGCCACACTTGTCCCCTCGTCCGCCCCTCAAGACCGCGCGAACGCTCTGCGCGAGGCGCTTGCCACCCGGGTGGTGGTGGCCGACGGTGCGATGGGCACCATGCTGCAGGCGCAGGACCCAACGCTTGAGGACTTCCAGCAGCTCGAGGGCTGTAACGAGATCCTGAACGTGACCCGGCCGGACATCGTGCGGTCGGTGCATGACGCGTACTTCTCGGTGGGTGTGGACTGCGTCGAGACCAATACGTTCGGGGCGAACTGGGCGGCGCTGGGCGAGTACGACATCCCGGAGCGGGTCTTCGAGCTGTCGGAGGCGGGTGCGCGGATCGCCCGTGAGGCGGCCGACGCGTTCGCGACGCCGGAGCGGCCGCGGTGGGTGCTGGGCTCGATCGGGCCGGGGACGAAGCTGCCGACGCTGGGGCATGTGGACTACGCGACGGTGCGGGAGGGGTTCCGGCAGAACGCGGCGGGTCTGATCGCCGGTGGTGCGGACGGTCTGCTGGTGGAGACCAGCCAGGACCTGCTGCAGACCAAGGCGGCCGTTCTCGGCGCCAAGGCCGCCGTCGAGGAGGCCGGGCTGGACCTGCCGGTGTTCGTGCAGGTGACGGTGGAGACCACCGGGACGATGCTGCTGGGCTCCGAGATCGGCGCCGCGCTCACGGCCCTCGAACCCCTCGGCGTCGACTTCATCGGCCTGAACTGCGCCACCGGCCCCGCCGAGATGAGCGAGCACCTGCGCTACCTGGCGAAGAACGCCAAGGTCGGCCTGTCCTGCATGCCGAACGCCGGTCTGCCGGTGCTGGGCAAGGACGGCGCCCACTACCCGCTCTCCCCCCAGGAGCTCGCCGACGCCCATGAGGTGTTCACCCGCGAGTACGGCCTCAACCTGGTCGGCGGCTGCTGCGGCACCACCCCCGAGCACCTGAAGGCCGTGGTCGAGCGCGTGCGCGGCCGCGAGATCAGCACCCGCGACCCCCGCCCCGAGCCCTCGGTCGCCTCGCTCTACCAGTCCGTCCCGCTGCGCCAGGACACCTCCTACCTGGCGATCGGCGAGCGGACGAACGCCAACGGGTCGAAGAAGTTCCGTGAGTCGATGCTGGCGGGGGACTGGCAGGCCTGTGTGGAGATCGCCCGGGACCAGATCCGTGAGGGCGCCCACCTGCTGGACCTGTGTGTGGACTACGTCGGCCGGGACGGTGTGGCCGACATGAAGGAGATCGCGGGTCGCCTGGCCACGGCCTCCACCCTGCCGATCGTGCTCGACTCCACCGAGCCGCCGGTGCTCCGGGCCGGCCTGGAGGCGCTGGGCGGGCGCGCGGTGCTCAACTCCGTCAACTACGAGGACGGGGACGGGCCGGACACCCGCTTCGGGAAGATCGCCTCCCTGGCCCGCGAGCACGGTGCGGGTCTGATCGCGCTGACCATCGACGAGGAGGGCCAGGCGCGCACCGCCGCGAAGAAGGTGGAGATCGCCGAGCGCCTGATCGCGCAGCTGACCGGCGAGTACGGCGTGGACGAGGGCGCGATCCTGGTCGACTGTCTGGCCTTCACCCTGGCCACCGGTCAGGAGGAGTCCCGCCGGGACGGCATCGAGACCATCGAGGCGATCCGCGAGCTGAAGCGCCGTCACCCCGACGTGCAGACCACGCTGGGTCTGTCGAACATCTCCTTCGGCCTCAACCCGGCCGCGCGTCAGGTGCTCAACTCGGTGTTCCTGAACGAGTGCGTCGAGGCCGGGCTGGACTCGGCGATCGTGCACGCCGCCAAGATCCTCCCGATCAACCGGATCCCCGAGGAGCAGCGCACTGCCGCCCTGGACCTGGTCTACGACCGCCGTAGCGAGGGTTACGACCCGCTGCAGAAGCTGCTGCAGCTGTTCGAGGGTGTCTCGATGGCGTCCTCGCGGGAGTCGAAGGCGCAGGAGCTGGCGGCGCTGCCGCTGGAGGAGCGTCTGCAGCGGCGGATCATCGACGGCGAGCGGAACGGGCTGGAGGCCGATCTGGACGAGGCGCTCACCACCCGGGCCGCGCTGGACATCGTGAACACCACGCTGCTGGCGGGTATGAAGGTGGTCGGCGAGCTGTTCGGCTCGGGCCAGATGCAGCTGCCGTTCGTGCTGCAGTCCGCCGAGGTGATGAAGACCGCGGTGGCGCACCTGGAGCCGCACATGGAGAAGTCGGACGATGAGGGCAAGGGCACGATCGTGCTGGCCACCGTCAAGGGCGACGTCCACGACATCGGCAAGAACCTGGTGGACATCATCCTGTCCAACAACGGCTACACGGTCGTGAACCT